>CALXOY010000012.1 GCA_944390145.1 uncultured Duodenibacillus sp. | reverse complement strand
CGCCCACCTCGATCAGGGCTTGGGCGGCGTTGCACAGGGACCCGCCGGTATCCACCATGTCGTCAAACAGGATGCAGTCCTTGCCGTGGACATCGCCGATGACGTTCATGACCTCGCAGCTGTTGGCTTTCTGCCGGCGCTTGTCCACAATGGCCAGATTCATGTGCAGCTTCTGGACAAAGGCCCGGGCCCGGGCCACAGAGCCCACGTCGGGGGAGACCACCATCATGTTCTCGCAGTCGGTACCGAACTTCTTGGCGTAGTAATCCACGAAGATGGGATTGCCCAGCAGGTTATCCACCGGGATGTCGAAAAAGCCCTGGATCTGGTCGGCGTGCAGGTCCATCGTGAGCACGCGGTCGATGCCCACGCTCTGGAGCATGTTGGCCACCACCTTGGCCGAAATGGCCACACGCGCCGAACGCGGACGGCGGTCCTGGCGGGCATAGCCGTAGTAGGGCATCACGGCGGTGATGCGGCGGCAGGAGGCGCGGCGCAGGGCGTCGACCATGATCATGAGTTCCATCAGGTTGTCATTGGTCGGCGCGCAGGTGCTCTGCAGCACGAAGGCATCGCAGCCGCGGACGTTTTCGTTGATCTCAACCATCACTTCGCCGTCGGAGAAGCGGTTGACGGTTGCCCGTCCGAGCGGAATGTTCAGGTACTGGGCCACTGCATGAGCAAGCTTGGGATTGGCGTTCCCTGAGAAGACCTTCAGGCTGTCAGAATTCATTTTTACCCTCTGTTAGGTGGGTGCGTGCACGCATCAAAAACGAAAAATGTGGGTTGGGGGAAACAAAGGCTGCGTCAGTCAGTCTAGACCGCTCTTTTGCTGAAGAGGTAGGGTCCGGAAAGCGCCGGCGCAGGGCCGTTGTGCCGCTGGGACACGGTGCGCGCGCACCTGGTGCGTTGGCAGGGGTGGAAGGATTCGAACCTTCGCATACCGGAATCAAAATCCGGTGCCTTAACCGCTTGGCGACACCCCTGTGCCGGTCCCGTCTTTATCAGTCAGCCAAACAACAGGCAGACGGATGTTCCTGAAGAATTCTCGCCGCGTAGCCCCGCATCGACTGCGGAACGCCTCTGAGAGCCCTGCGGGCGCCCTCTTCGTCGTGAAACAGCGCAAAGACAGCGGAGCCGGACCCTGTCATCCGGGCCCCGGGGCCCAGAATGTCGAGAGCTTCCTTGATCTCAGGATTGATCCGCATTGCAACCGGCTGCAGGTCGTTGCGGCCGATCAAGGCGGGCCAATGATTGCTCAGTCGCTGAGAAAGAGACGAAATTTTCAAGGATTTCGTGCCTCTTGTCAAGCAGGAATCCTGAAAAATCAAGGCTGTGGACGTGCTTTGCGAGGGCATCACGACGGCGGCCCAGGCATCCGGCACCGCCACCGGCGTGAGCTCATCTCCCGTGCCGCGCGCAAAGGCGTTTTGCCCGAAAAGGAAAAAGGGAACGTCGGCGCCAAGCGTGTTGCCAAGCGCCATCAGTTTTTCGCGGCCAAGCCCAAGCCGCCAGAGGTGGTTCAACCCCATCAAGACGCTCGCGCAGTCGCTTGATCCCCCGCCCATGCCGGCGCCGGCCGGAATGCGTTTTTTGACGTCTATTGTGCAGCCCAGGGGCGTGCCGCTGGCTTTTTTGAGCGCACGCGCCGCGCGCACGCAAAGGTCGCGTTCAACCTCGCCCACCACGTCCCCGGTGCGGGTGATCTCGCCCGCGGCGTTCAACGTCAACGTGATGTCGTCAGCCAGATCAATCAGCACGAACACCGATTCCAAAAGATGCATGCCGTCGGGGCGTCTGCCGGTGACGTGCAAAAAGAGGTTGAGCTTGGCCGGTGCTTTGAGCGCAAGGACGTCGGGCATGGTGATTTCAATCAATCGTGAGGGTGACGGAAAGCGCGGCTTGCCGCGCAGCGGCAGGGCGGGCAAGGGTCAAAAACGCAGGCGTGCCGTCGGCCTTTTTGCGCTTTACCGCCACGCTCCAGCCCTCCTGCACAAAGCCCGCGGCCGTCTGCTCGGAATCTGCGCCGGGCCAGGCGCGGCCGTCAAGCCAGTTGGAGAGCATCGAAACGGGCAGTGAAAAGCCGAGATGCCGCTGCATGAGCTCCTCGGCGCTTGCGGCGCGCTCCTCCACATTTTCAGTCTTGTTGGGGCGCTCGAGCACGGCGCCCTCCGGCGCGACGGTGATGCGGGCGAGAATGCCGTAAAGCGGCGTCATAAGGGTGAGTTCAAGGGCGCCGGCCCTTTCCGTCAGGCGCCATTTGCCCGAGACCGATTCGGTTTGGCCGGCATTGTTTACTCGCAGCGAAAAGCGGCCGCCGCGCTCGCGCGTGCCCGGCAGATTTGCGGCGCAGCCCGCCAGCAGCAGCGCTGCCGCGGCGAGCACCGTGCGGCGCGTCAAGACCATCATTTTGCCGGACCCTTGTGTGCGCGCAATTCCTTGGCCTTGGCGTTGTTGGGCTCGCCCTCAAGCACCGAGGCGATGAAGCTGTCGGCCTCCTTGGTTTTGCCCACCACGTAGAGGACTTCAGCCAGGTGCAGGGCGATTTCCGTGTCCCCGGGCTGGTTGTACTGGGCCTTGCGGATGAGCGCTTCGGCCTCTTCCAGGCGCCCCTGACGGTAGCGCAGCCAGCCGAGTGAATCCAGAATGAAGGCGTCCTTGCCGCCCGAGAGCTCCATCGCCTTATCCAGATAGGTCTCTGCCTTCTGCAGGTTCACCGCGCGGTCGGCCCAGAGAAACCCGAGCGAATTCCAGCCATTGGGGTTGTCGGGATTCTCGGCGATGAAGCGCTCAAAGAGCTTTTCAGCGTCCGCATAGCGGTTTTGCTGGGTGGCCATGATGGCGGTCTTGTAGAGAAGATCCGGGTTCTTGGGTCCTGCGGCAAGGGTCTCGATCAGGACGTCGACGGCCTTGTTCACGTCCTTTTTGCGCAGCAGCAGTTCGGCGCAGGCAACGTCAAAGCTCATCTTGCGCTTGGCGTCGCTCGTGCGGATGCCGCGCAGCACCTTGCAGGCGCCGTCCACGTCGCCCGTCTGCGCAAGCAGCTCGGCCTCCTTGATGCGGGCGGCTTCGTACTTGTCGCCGCCTTCGACCCGGTCAAGCCAGGCGATGGCCTCCTTCTTGTCGCCCTGCGCAAGCTTCACCATGCCAAGGCGCACGTAGGCGGTGTCGGGCAGCAGCGCCGTCTTTTCCTTTTTGCCGAGCAGCACGAGGTAGCGCTTGTAATAGAGTTCGGCTTTGTCGAGCAGATGCGCCTCCTCGGCGATCATGCCAAGCAGCATCATGCTGTGGGCGTCATCGCGCCGGCCTTCCTCCAGGCGCTTGAGCTGGGCGCCGAGCTCCTTTGTTTTGCCCGTGCGCATGAGCGCCTTGGCGTAGGCAAGCCGCAGTTCAAAGGAGTCCGGGTGGTCCTTTAAAAACGCCTGCAGGCGCGAGACGGCTTTTTTGGGATCCTGCGCAAATTCCGCGTCAATGCCCCGCATGACCACGTGGGGGCTGTCGGGCATCAGATCCATCGCCTTTGTGTCGTGCATGGCCGCTTGCGGCGTCATGCTCGCGCGCTTGGCAAGTTCTGACAACACAAGCTGCGCGCGGGCGTCTTCCTTTAATGTGTCGGCGGCCTTCACAAAGGCGCGGTAGAACTTGTCCTTTTCGGGCGCGGCCTGCTGCATGGCGCCCAGGGCGTCGAGTTCACCAGCGGGATCATTGGATTCGAGCGCAAGATCCTTCACCAAAGCCGAGGCCTCGTCGTACTTGCCTTCGCGAAAGAGCTTTTCGACCTTTTCAAGCCGCACCTGGCGGTTGTTGGGGTCAAGCTGCGTCCAGAGCTTTAACGCCTCTTTGCCAGCCTCTTCGTTGTCGGCCTGCACGGCGATTTCAAAGGCGCGTCCCGCGGCCTCGGCCGAATGCCCTTTCTGCGCGGCTGTGAAAAACGACTTCCAGGCAAGTTCCGCGTCGCCCGACTGCACGGCGAATTCGCCCACCAGCAGGCTGCGGATGATGTCGGAGTCCTGTTCGGCCTGCGCGGCCGCCTTTGAATCGAGTTGAAGCGCCGAGTCGGCGGCAAGGGGCGAGGCGGCATGGACCACGGCGTAGCAAAGCGCGGCAGCCGCAAGAAGACTCAAAGTGGTGCGTTTGGCAGGCATTCGGGACTCAAACGAAGGTTGATCAATCAAAAAACCGGTCAAACAGTATAGCGGCATGCCATAAGCCCTAGAAAAGGCCGCAGGGAAAAAAACGAATGCGGCAGCTTCCTGCCGGGGCGCTCTTTTTGAAGCCGGCGCATGCGGCAAGGACACCTCCGGAAACCCAGGCAAGGCCTTGAGGCGCGGGGCCTCGCGGTTGGTAAAATCCCGCTCTGACAAAGATTTCACAAATTCATGCTTCTCAACCTCTTATCGCGTTTTTGGATTGCGGTCGTCAAAAGCCTGCGCTGGATGCCCATGGGCGGAAGAAAGGCGCTCGCAGACCTCATTGCGCTCATTTTCTGGCTCGTGATTCCAAAGCGCCGCCATGTGACGCTCACCAATCTGCGCCTGTGCTTCCCGCAGAAGACCGAGGCCGAGCGGCGCCGCATTGCCAGAAGCTTCTACCGCAAGCTGATGCGCGCGGCGTTGGATCACGGCGTGCTCTGGAGCGGCACGCGCGACGAGGTGGCGCGCCTCGTGCGCTTTGAAAACATTGAAACGATCACGGACACGGTGGCCGCTGGCGAACACCTCATTGTGATTGCGCCGCATTTTGTGGGGCTCGATGCCGCAGGCATCGGGCTGAACCTCCACGTGCGCGGCTGCTCGCTTTACCAGCAGCAGGCCAACCCCGCCTGGGACGAGGCGGCGCTCGAAGGCCGCATGCGCTTTTCCAATCCCGAACTCATTGCCAAACACGGCCGGGGCGACTTGAAGGACGTGATTCGCGCCATGCGCAAGGGCCTTCCCTTTTATTACCTTCCGGATCTCGACCACGGCCGGCGCAACTCCATCTTCGTGCCTTTTTTCGGCGTGCCCGCGGCCACCATTCCGATGGCCTGCCGGCTTGCCCGCATCACCAAGGCGCGCGTGTGCATGTGCATTGCCGAGATGACGCCCGAGGGCTATACGGTGCATATTTCGCATCTCTGGGAAAATTACCCCACCGGGGATGTGCAGGCTGATACGCGGCGCATCACCGCTGAGCTTGAGAAGTGGATTCTGAAGTTCCCCGATCAATATCTGTGGTCGCACCGGCGCTTTAAGACGCGTCCGGAGGGCGAACCCTCCGTCTACGACTGATTCTGTTTTCCGATGAAAATCCGATTTACCAAAATGCAGGGCGCGGGCAACGACTTTGTGATGCTCGACGCCGTCAAGACGCCGTTTGCCCTCACCCGGGAGCAGATCGTGGCGCTTTGCGACCGGCGCTTCGGCGTCGGGTGCGATCAGCTGCTTGTGGTCGAAAAAAGCAGCCTCCCTGACGTTGACTTCAAGTACCGGATCTTCAACTGCAGCGGCGGCGAAGTGGAAATGTGCGGCAACGGCGCGCGCTGCTTTGCGGTGTTCGTCCGCTCGCTCGGGCTCACCGATAAAGACACCATCGCCTGTGAGACGGTCAAAGGCATCATCCACCCGCATGTAAAAGACGACGGCACGGTGGAGGTGGACATGGGCGCCCCGCGCTTTGCGCCGCAGGAGGTGGGCTTTGCGCCCGAGGGGCTCGAGACCCGCACCGTGGGAAGCGAAACGCTTTACGCAGTGGCGGCAGCCGGCGGCAGCCTTTGGGTCGGCATCGTTTCGATGGGCAATCCGCACGCCGTCACGGAGGTCGAGGACGTGGCAACGCCCCTGGTGACGGCCGCTGGCAGCGCCCTGCAGCAGACGCCTGTTTTCCCCCATCAGGTCAATGCGGGCTTCATGCAGGTGATAAGCCGCAGGGAAATCAATCTGCGCGTCTACGAGCGCGGCGCGGGCGAAACGCTTGCCTGCGGGTCGGGCGCGTGCGCGGCGGTGGTCTCCGGCATCCGCCGTGGACTGCTGGACGCTGAAGTGCTCGTGCACATGCGCGGCGGCGACTTGAAAATCCGCTGGGCGGGCGTCGATGAAAAGGGAGCGGCCGCCAGCGTTTACCTTTCGGGGCCCGCTGAAAAGGTCTTTGAGGGCGAAATCGAGATGGAAGCGCTCAAAGTCCCCCACGTCAACTTTTAAACCACCCGAGCCGCGAGGAATCAACAGATGCAGGACATTGTTTTAAAGAAAGGCAAGGAAAAGAGCTTGCTGCGGCGCCATCCGTGGGTTTACGACACGGCGGTGGCAAAGGCAGGAGAAAAGGGCGCGAAGATCGCCGCAGGCGAAATGGTGCGCGTGGTCTCCCACGACGGCAGGGAGCTTGGCTTTGGCGGCTGGTCGCCCGCTTCGACTTTGCGCGTGCGCATGTTCACCTATGCCGGACAGGGCGAGCCGCAGCCTGGGTTTCTCACGCAGCGCATTGCGCGCGCGGTGAAGGCCCGCGAAGCGCTTTTGGCGCGCACCACCGCGCGGCGCCTTGTCTTTGCTGAAGCCGACGGGATTCCGGGCCTGGTGGCCGACATGTACGGCGACTGGGTGGTGACGCAGTTTCAAAGCGCTGCGGCGCAGGCGCACCAGGACGAGATCGTGCGGGCGTTGATGGAGAGCACCGGCGCGCGCGGCGTCTTTGACCGGTCGGACGCGGCCACCCGCAAGCGCGAGGGGCTCGAAGAGCACGTCGGCGTGCTGGCGGGCGAGGAACCCCCGCAGATCATTGAAGTGGTCGAAGACGGCGTGAAGTACGGCGTGGACGTGCGCGTGGGGCACAAGACAGGCTTTTACGTCGATCAGCGCGAAAGCAGACTTGCCGCGCAAAACCTCGCGCGAGAATTTAAGGAGCGCACCGGACGGAGGCTGCGCGCCTTGAACTGCTTTTGCTACACGGGCGGCTTCTCGCTTGCGCTGGCTGCGGGCGGAGCCGCGGAGGTGGTGAGCGTCGACTCGTCGGCCGAGGCGCTTTCCCGTGCGCAGGACAATGCCCGCCTCAACGGGTTTGACGAGGGCGTCTGCAAGTGGGTCGAAGCCGACGTCTTTGCCTATCTGCGGCAGATGCGCGAAGCGGGCGAGACCTTCGACCTGGTGATTCTGGATCCGCCCAAGTTCGCCTCAAGCCACTATCATGTCGAGCGCGCTGCCAGAGCTTACAAGGACATCAATTTGAACGGCCTGCGGCTGCTGCGCGGGGGCGGCGATCTCTTCACCTTCTCGTGCTCGGGCGCGATCGACCCCGAACTCTTTCAAAAGATCGTTGCGGGCGCCGTGATCGACGCGCACCGCGAGGCCTGGGCGCTCGGGCGCTTCGGCGCGGGCGTCGACCATCCGCTGTTGATGACCTTCCCGGAAGGGGAGTACCTCAAGGGCCTGCATTTGAAGCTCTGTGAATAACTTTATTTGAATGGAAACGGCGCCGGATGAAAAAAAGGCGCCGTTTTTGAGGACGAAGAAAAAAATGACCGAAGATTTTGATCCGAATGCTGAGCCGGACATTTCGGTGACTGTGCTCACGGGTTTTCTCGGCGCCGGCAAGACGACGCTTTTAAACCGCATCCTGCAGGAAAACCACGGCCGCAAAATCGCCGTGATTGAAAACGAGCTGGGCGAGCAGACGATCGACAACGACCTGCTCGTGCAGGACGCCGCCGAGCAGAGCGGGACGATGGACAACGGCTGCATCTGCTGCACGATCCGCGGCGACCTCTCGCGGGTGCTCACCAACCTGCGGCTGCAGCGCGACAGGGGCGAAATCGATTTTGACCACGTGGTGATTGAAACAACCGGCGTGGCAAACCCGGGTCCCGTCTGCCAGACGTTTTTCATGGACGACGCGGTGGCTGCGTTCTTCAGGCTCGACGGCGTGGTGACGCTGGTCGACGCCAAGCACGCCGAGGAGACGCTTGCCAAGGAGGAGGTCGCCTTCGACCAGATCGCCTTTGCCGACCGCATCTTCATTTCCAAGGCCGACCTGGTGACGCCCGAAGAGCTTGCCGCCTTAAAGGAGCGCCTCATTGCGATCAACCCGCGCGCGCCGATTGAAACGGCCAATATGGGCGACGTGCCCATTGACAAGGTGCTCGACATCTACGGCTTCAACATGAATGACGTGCTGGACGTCGACCCGACGTTTTTGACGGGCGCGCACAAGCACCATCACGGCGACGACGTGGCGGCGTTTGTCTTTACTTCCGACCGGCCCTTCGATCCGCCGCGCATCGATCAGTACCTGCAGAGCCTCGTGGCGGTCTACGGACAGGACATGCTGCGCTACAAGGGCGTGCTCTATTTAAAGGACACCGACCGGCGCTGCGTCATTCAGGGCGTGCACATGGTCTTTGGCGCCGACGTGCTCGGCCCCTGGGGCGACAAGAAGCCCGAGACGAAGTTTGTGATCATCGGACGCAAGCTGCCGCGCGAGGCGATTCTGAAGGGCTTTGAGACGTGCCTCACCGACCCGTAGGCGAAAAGAATCGTTGCATGTCGCGTTTGAACTGACCGCAATCCTGTCAAACTTTTGTGCTATTGTGTGCGCCTTCAAAAAAGCTTCGGCGTGCGGCCGGTGGAAGCGGGCGGCGTTTTCCGCCCGTCCTTTCAGGATTAACCCGATCCGGCCAGCGCTCTAAATTGTGTAGATCGAAAGATTTTTATGGCAGCAAAGAAAATTTTGACCGAGCAAGAGCTTTTGGCGATGCCTGATGCGGACTACATGAACGACAAGCAGCTGGAGTTCTTCCGCGACCGCCTCACCCAGATGGAGGCGCAGTTGCGCCACAATGCCGGCCAGACAACCGAAAATCTGCGTGAATCGACCGTGGTGCCTGATCCGGCCGACCGTGCGACGATCGAAGAGGAGCATGCGCTCGAGCTGCGCACGCGCGACCGCGAGCGCAAGCTTCTGAAGAAAGTGCAGGCAGCCATCAAGCGCATCGACGACGGCGAATACGGCTACTGCGAGGAAACGGGTGAGCCGATCGGCGTGCGCCGCCTGCTCGCCCGACCGACAGCCACGCTGTCGCTTGAAGCGCAGGAGCGCCGCGAGATCAAGCAGAAGATGTTCGGCGACTGACCGTTCATTTTCGGGTTGACTTCAAACGAAGGAAGCCGGGCCTCTTTAAAGCCCGGCAACGGCTCCGCTCAAACTTGTTTTGGCGGCGGAGCAGCAAAGGAGGGCCTGGCGTCCTCCTTTTTTCAAATTCTGAGCAGCAGGAAAACAGCAAGATGGAACAGTTTCATGGAACAACCATTGTCTGCGTGCGCTGCGGCGGCACGGTGACGATGGGCGGCGACGGACAGGTGACGCTGGGCAACGTCGTCTTCAAGGCGACCGCCCGCAAGGTGCGCCGCATCTATCATGACCGGATCCTGGTGGGCTTTGCCGGTGCAACCGCCGACGCTTTTACGCTTCTCGAGCGCTTTGAGGGGATGCTGGAAAAGCACTCCGGACACCTGATGCGTGCGGCCGTGGAGCTTGCCAAGCTCTGGCGCACCGACCGGATGCTGCGCCACCTCGAAGCGATGATGATTGTGGCCGACAAGGACTCCACGCTGGTGCTCTCGGGCAACGGCGACGTGATCGAGCCCGAAGGCGGCATTGCGGCGATCGGCTCGGGCGGCAGCTACGCCCTTTCCGCCGCGCGCGCCTTGAAGGAGCACACCGAAATGGATTCGCGCTCGATTGTGAAGGCGGCGCTTGATATCGCTGGCGACATCTGCATCTACACCAACCGCAACCAGACGATCGAGACGCTTGAGGCGTGATTTTTTCCAACAAGATTTGACGAATTTCTACATCCATGAGTGAAACCGACCGTTCCCTGCTCACGCCGCGCGAAATCGTGAGCGAACTTGACAAGTACATCGTGGGGCAGCAGGACGCCAAGCGCGCCGTTGCCGTGGCGCTGCGCAACCGCTGGCGCCGCAGCCGCGTGCCCGAGCCGCTGCACTCGGAAATCACGCCCAAGAACATCCTGATGATCGGACCCACGGGCGTGGGCAAGACCGAAATCGCCCGGCGCCTGGCCAAGCTCACCGACGCTCCCTTTGTGAAGACCGAGGCAACGAAGTTCACCGAAGTGGGCTACGTAGGCCGCAACGTCGAGTCGATCGTGCGCGACCTGATGCAGGAGGGCGTGAAGCTCGTCGAAGCCCAGCAGAAAAAGCGCGTGATGACGCGCGCCCGTGAATTGGCCGAGGAGCGCGTTCTGGACCTTCTGCTGCCGCCGCCCGCACCCGTCGAAGGCCAGTCGCAGCCAGCCGCACCGGTCGAGAGCACCGCCCGCAGGCGTTTTCGCGAGGATCTGCGCGCAGGCAGGCTCGATGAGAAAACGGTGGAGGCCGATGTCGCAAGCAACGCCCCCGTCTTCAACATGATCGCCCCCGAAGGGATGGACGACCTTGAAAACCAGCTGCAGAACGTCTTTGAGAAGATCAACGCCGCGCGCCGGGAAAAACGGCGCCTCAAGATCAAGGAGGTGATGGAGATTTACACCGACGAAGAGGCCGGAAAGCTCATCGACCATGAGGATCTCACGCGGCGGGCCATCGAAAGCGTGGAAAACAACGGCATCGTCTTCATCGACGAGATCGACAAGATTGCGGGCGGCGCTGAGCGCCACGGCTCGGGCGACGTTTCGCGCGAAGGCGTGCAGCGCGACCTGCTGCCCCTGATCGAGGGCACGTCGGTCAAAACCAAGTACGGCTGGGTGAAGACCGATCATGTGCTTTTCATCTGCTCGGGAGCCTTCCACCTTTCCAAGCCTTCGGACCTTGTGCCCGAGCTGCAGGGGCGCCTGCCGATCCGCGTGGAGTTAAAGAGCCTCACCGAGGACGACTTCGTGCGCATCCTCACCGAAACTGACGCTTCGGTTGTCAAGCAATACGAAGCGCTTCTGGGCGCTGACGGCGCCAAGCTCGTCTTTACGCCGGAAGCGATCCGCGCGATCGCCCACTACGCCTATGAAGTGAACGAGCGCACGGAAAACATCGGTGCGCGGCGCCTTTACACCGTGATGGAAAAGCTCCTTGAAGAGGTGAGCTTTGAAGCGGGCTGTCGCAGCACGATGGAGGTGACGATCGACGAGGCCTACGTGCGCGAGCGCCTGGAGACGCTTGCGGGTGATCAGGACCTCTCGCGCTTCGTGCTGTAAGAACACGGGCGCACGGGCGGCGGTTGTACTATCCAATTCAACCGCCGCGCGGCAAAAGCAAGTATGATGCGCGCTTGAGGTACGACTCAAAACACGACCGGGCGCGGGCCCAAGCCGCCTCAAGCCCACCCGAACGCTTTTCGGGATGCTTTCGGCCGGATTTGTCTTCCATAGGATGGCGCCGCAAATGCAGACTTCCACTCCCAACACCAGTTTGGTGCCCGCTTCGCTCAAGGCGGAGATTCTCTCCGAGGCACTTCCCTACATCCAGCGCTTTCACGGCAAGACGGTCGTGATCAAGTACGGCGGCAACGCCATGACCGATCCGAAGCTGCAAAAGGCCTTTGCCCGCGACGTGGTGCTCTTAAAGCTGGTGGGCCTGAACCCCGTGGTGGTCCACGGCGGCGGCCCGCAGATCAACAGCGCCCTTAACCGCGTGGGCAAGGTGAGCGAGTTCGTGCAGGGCATGCGCGTCACCGACCCCGAAACCATGCGCGTGGTCGAGTGGGTGCTCTGCGGTCAGGTCCAGGGCGAGCTCGTGCAGATGATCAACTCCTTTGGCGGCCACGCCGTGGGCTTGAACGGCAAGGACGGCAGCCTCATCAAGGCGCGCCGCATGAAGCTGCAGGACACCAACGATCCGACCGTCTACCACGACGTGGGGCAGGTGGGCTTGATCGAGGAGATCAACCCGTCGCTCGTGCAGGCGCTTGAGCAGGACCACTTCATTCCGGTGATCAGCCCCGTGGGCATGGGCGAGGACGGCCTTGCCTACAACATCAACGCCGATGTGGTGGCGGGCAAGATGGCCGAAACGCTCAAGGCCGAAAAGCTCGTGATGCTCACCAACACGCCGGGCGTGCTCGACCGCGAGGGCAATCTGTTAAGCGGCCTCACCGCCTCCGAAATCGATGCGCTTTTCAAGGACGGCACGATTTCGGGCGGCATGCTGCCCAAGCTTTCCTCGGCGCTTTCGGCGGCCCGCAACGGCGTGCGCAGCGTGCATATCATCGACGGACGCGTCAACCACTGCCTGCTTCTGGAAATTCTCACGCCGCAGGGCGTGGGCACGATGATTCGAGCCGATGACTGAGAAGAAAAAGCGCAGGGTCAAACCCTATCCTTATGCCGACAACGGGCAGGTGCATCCGCGCTTTTCGCGCGTGCGGCTGTGGCTCATCGACTGCGACGACACGATCTATGAGGCTTCCGCCGGCATGCTTTCGGCGATTCACCGCCGCATGGAGGCATTTATCGCTGAAAAACTCGGCGTTTCCATCGAAGAGGGCCGGGAGATTCAGCACGCCTACTGGAAGCGCTATGGCGCGACCTTCGTCGGCCTGCAGAAGCACCACGGCATTTCGCCCGAAGCGTTTTTCAACGCAACGCACCGCTTTGATCTCTCGACTGAAATCCCGCAGGACTTCAGCCGCGAAAAGCTGCGCGGGGCGCTCAAAAGCCTGAAAGGGCGCCGGGTTCTGGTGACCAACGGCCCTGCCTGCTACGTCAAGGCGCTGCTGCCGCTTTTGGGCGCATCCGACCTCTTTGACGACGTGGTGAGCGCAAGCGACATGCGCCTGATGGGCGCTTGGCGCAGCAAGCCCGACGCGGCGTTGCTCGCCAACCTCGCGGCGCGCTTTCATGAGAAGCCCGAACGCTGTGCGCTCATCGAAGACAGTCCCGGCAACCTCAAGGCGGCCAAAAAGCTCGGCATGCTCACCGTGTGGTGCGCGGGCTCAAGAAAACATCCGCCCAAGCTTCCCGCCGCCCACAGCTGGGCCGATGCAGCGGTGCGAAGCCTGCCGGAACTTGCGCGGCTTCTTGCACGCAGCCGGGAAGCGGCTAAGCTTGCCAAAGGATCAGTCCTGACAACCTGGAATCAATGATCAAGATACTGAAGCTTCTGTGGCGCGGCATTGACCTCACCCGGCGCCTTGTTCTCAACCTGGTGTTTTTTGCGCTCGTGATCGGCGTGATTGCGGCGCTCACCTACGAAAAGCCCGTGGGCGTGGCGCCGGGCTCGATTCTGCTGGTGACGCTTTCCGGGCAGATCTCGGAGGAGTCTGACTTTGACAGCCGCGGCACCGTGTCTTCGGTTTTTGAAGGGTCGGACGCCTCCACGCGCCTGCGCGACGTCATCCGGGCGCTTAATCTGGCCGCAGGCGACAAGCGCATCGCCGCCGTGCATTTCCGCGTGCAGGATCTGCAGAGCGCGGGGCTCGCCTCGCTGCGCGAAATCGGCGCGGCGATGGACCGCGTCAAGGCCGCCGGAAAGAAGATCACGGTCTGGTCGACGGGCTACAGCCAGGCGCAGTACGCGGTGGCGGCGCACGCAAGCGAAGTCTTCATGCATCCGATGGGAGGCGCGCTGCTGCGCGGCATCTCGAGCGTGCGGCTTTACTGGGGCGAGGCGTTGAAGAACCTGGGCGTCACCGTGCACGTCTACAAGGCGGGCGACTTCAAGAGCGCCCCGGAAGTCTTTGTGCGCTCCTCGCCCTCCAAGGAATCCCTGCAGGCCGACCGCTTCTGGATGCAGGATGTCTGGGAGCAGTACACCGCCAACATTGAATCGGCCCGCGGCCTGATGCCGGGCGCAGTCGACAAGCTCATCGAAACATATCCGGCCATGCTGGAAAAAGCGGGCGGCGACATGAGCCGTGTGGCGCTTGACCAGAGCCTGGTGGACTCTGTGCAGACGTTGGACGAGGTGCAGGACCTGCTGCGCACGCGCATGGGCTGGAAGAGTGCGGCCGACGAAAAGTATGTGGACTATCTCTCCTACCTGGCCGCCGAAGAGAGCGCGCCTTCGGGCAAGCGCATCGCCGTGGTGACGGTGGAGGGTGAAATCAAGGACGGAGCCGACGCCCCGGGCATGACGGGCGAGCGCGACGCCGTCGAGCGCATCCGCGCGGTGCGCGAGTCGCCGGACTTTGCGGCGCTGGTGGTGCGCATCGACAGCCCCGGGGGCAGCACGGTTGCCTCCGAACTCATCCGCCGCGAGCTTGAGCTCGTGAAAAAGGCGGGCAAGCCCGTGGTGGCAAGCTTTGGCGACTATGCCGCAAGCGGCGGCTACTGGATTGCGCTTGCCGCCGACCGGATTGTGACCGACCCGATGAGCGTCACGGGTTCGATCGGCGTCTTCGGCATGATGCCCACGTTTGAAAAGTCGCTTGAAAAGCTCTCGCTCGGTTCGGGCGGCGTCTCCACCTCGCCCCTGGCGGGCGCCATGAATCCGCTGCAGGCGGTTTCGCCGCAGTTTGAGAAGATGATGGAGCTCACCGTGGCGCGCACTTACCGCGACTTCATTTCCCTGGTGGCCAAAAACCGCAAGATGGATGAAAAAAAAGTGGCTGAGATTGCGCAGGGACGTGTTTTCACCGGCAGACAGGCGGTGGAGCTGGGGCTTGCTGATTCGCTCGGGGGACTCGATGCGGCCTTGGCTGAAGCTGCAAAGCTAGCGAAGCTCTCCTCGAGTCAGGCGACTTTTCTCGAGCGTGAGGAAGGCGGCGTGTCGATGTTCTTGATGCGTCTGATGCGGCGCGCGGCCGCGGCTTCGGGCCTGCAGGACTTTCTGGGGGCGGTTGAGCCTGCCGCAAAGGTGCTCGAACCTGTTGAGCGCTTGCAAAACGCGGCAAGTGGGCCCATGCCCCTTTACGCGCACTGTCTGTGCTCGATAAAGTAATGAGCCGATTTGATGCGATCAACGCAGCGTTAGCCGGTCTTGCCGCAGCGCAGGATTGCTCTTAAGTTTGCGCATGACGGCGGCTTCAAGCGTTTTCAGGACGCGACTCCTCTTTTGTTTTGAGTACGGTGATGAATTCCTGCGTCCAGCGGTCCCGGCGGTTTTCATCGGCGGGAACGGCAATGCGGATGTTGCGCCGCGCCCAGTCATTGGTGATCATCACAGCACAGGCGCCTGCCGCGGGCTGCGCCTCAAAGGCCACTCGGCTCGCCACGCCGATGCCGACGCCGGCTGCGGCCATCTGAAAGAGAATCGCTTGGTTGGCGACGCGTACCCTGGGCACGATCTTGCGTCCGAGATCGCGCGCCCGCGCTTCCACAAAGCTCTGCATCTCCACACTTTCGTTCAGGCCCACGAAGTCTTCGTCCAGGCATTGCTCAAAATCCACGCTGGCAAGCTGCGCCAACGGGTGACTTGAGCTTGCAACCACCACCAAGTCGTCCTTGGCATAGTCGATAAAGGAAACGCCCGGGAAACTTCCGACGTACGCGCCAAGCCCGATATCGGCTTTGTCTTCGGCCACGGCCTCCACCACCTCTCGGGAATTGCAGCGATGGTGCGAGACGGTGATATCCGGGTGCATTTTCAGAAACCGAGCAAGTCCGCCTGAGAGAAAGTTCACGGCGGCGCCGTAGTTGGAGACCACGCGCAGTGTGCCCGCTTCGCGGCTCGCAAAGGGCTCAAGCTTGGCGAGCATCGCCTCGATTTCGCGGTCAATGCTGCGGGCGCTGCCGCGGACGATGTCGCCTGCGGGCGTCACAGTCATGCCGCGGCTTGTCCGGGTGAAAAGCGAAACGCCGAGGGCGGCCTCCAATCCCTTGATCCGGCTGCAGACCGTTGACGGACTCAGGTGCACGCGCTGCGCGCCGCGGGCGAGATTGCCTTCGTCGGCCACCGCGCAAAAGGCCTGCAGGTCAACAAGCGAAAAATGATGCATGAGAGTTGTCCTGAAAGATACGGCATTCGGAAAATCCGAATGCGCGCTTTGAAAAAGACTGATGGATCAAATCTTTAGTGAAGCTTAACATGTTTGATATTCCTCGGTTCCCGTGCATGGACGGGGATTGGGGAAATACGCTGAAAGTCTGCAATTTTGAAAACAACATTCGGCTTTCATGAACATGTTCCAAGGAGAGATATTTATGAATTTGCGCAAAATCGCCATGCTTGCGAGCGCTGCCTTCATCGGCATCGGCCTGACGGGCGCCGCCTACGCATTCCCCGCTGACGTGACGAAATCCTATTCGCAGGGCGAAAAGGCCTCGTTTCTTGCCGGAGCGCACAACACCAAGGGTATTTCCTGCCAGATGTGCCACACCACCGACAAGGTGAGCGACTCGGAAACCGAAATCAACAAGCAGTGCGTGATGTGCCATGAGCCCAACGCACTCATCAAGAAGACCACCAAGGAAGGCCAGCCCAATCCGCACAAGAGCCATATGGGCGACATTCAATGCACGGCCTGCCACTCCGGTCATACGCCCTCTGTGGCCTACTGCACGAACTGCCATGACTTCCCGAGCATGAAGAACATGAAGTACGGCAAGGGGGCCAAGCCCGCGTCGCAGTACGAAGACCTGTCCAAGTACGCCAATGCCAAGCCCACGCGCACCGAAACGACTGATATTCTCGTCGTAGGTTCCGGCGCAGCAGGCTTTGTGGCGGCCTTCACGGCCCAGGAAGCCGGCGTCAAGAACATCATCATGGTTGAGAAGATGGCCGTTCCGGGCGGCAACAGCCAGCTGGCCGCGGGCGGCATGAACGCGGCCGGCACGCCGTACCAGAAGGAAAAGGGCATCGAGGACAACGTCAAGATGATGTTTGACGACACGATGAAGGGCGGCAAGAACATCAGCAACCCTGAACTCGTGAAGATCCTTGCCGAGCGCTCGGCCGAGTCGGTGAAGTGGCTTGCCGACCGCGGTGCGGTGCTCTCGCATGTGGGCCGCGGCGGCGGTGCGTCGGCAGCGCGCATGCACGGTCCGGCGGGCGGCGTCTTTGTGGGGCCGTACCTCTCGAAGTTCTTCCGCGACCACGCCAAGGAAACGAATCTTGACCTGCGTCTGAACTCCAAGCTCGTGAAGCTCTACACCGACGACAAGGGCAACGTCACGGGTGCGCTCATCAAGGGCAAGCACTCGGGTCTGTACCGCATCAACGCCAAGGCGGTGGTTCTTGCCACGGGCGGCATCGGCGCCAACTCCAAGCTCGTGCAGAAGCTGCGTCCCGACATCAGCCCGGATGTGAAGACCTCCAACCAGCCGGGCAGCCAGGGCGACGGCATGATCCTTGCGCAGGACATCGGCGCGGCCGTTGTTGACGCCAAGGAAATCCAGCTCAACCCGACGCTGCTGGTGGGCAGCCCCGTGATCGTTTCTGAAACGGTGCGCGGTGCGGGCGCCGTGTTTGTGAACCGCGAAGGCAAGCGCTTCATCAGCGAACTCGCCACCCGCGACATCACGAGCGACACCGTCTCCAAGCAGACGGGCGGCACGGCCTTTGAAATCTTCGACGACAAGGTCCGCAAGGGCGTGAAGCAGACGAGCGCCGCCTTTGAGCTCGGACTTGCCAAGGAAGGCAAGACGCTGGCTGAACTTGCCAAGAACGCCGGCATCGATCCGAAGAATCTCGAAGCCACGATCGCTCAGTACAACAAGTACGCGGAAGCGGGCAAGGATCCGGAATTCAACCGTCCGGGTTTGAACGCCAAGCTCAAGGTCGATACGCCTCCGTACTACGCCATCGAAATCACGCCTGCCATCCACTACTACATGGGCGGCCTGAAGTTTGACGGCAAGACCCGCGTGATCAACACCGAGGGCAAGCCAATCGGCGGCCTCTACGCAGCCGGTGAAGTGACGGGCGGCGTCCACGGCAAGAACCGTCTGGGCGGCAACTCGATCAGTGAAACCATCACCTTCGGCCGTCTGGCTGGCGAAAACGCCGCGGCTCAGGTGCTCGGCAAATAATTGCCATCTCCCCGAAGGCGGTCCCGGGCGTCTCCCCGGGACTGCTGAAACCTTCAAACGGGCGGGCGTGCTTCCTTGCTTCGCCCGTCTTTTTTCGTCTGCAGGGCCGGCGATAAAATAAAAACTCGTTGGCTTTGAACAATCCCATGCCGTTTTCTGCAGAAGATTTTCTGGAGACCATGCAAAGGCTGATCTTGGGCAATGATCTCAACAGCACCTACAAGCTCGCCCTGGTTCTGGCCATTGCCGACCGGGCCTGCGAGCTGCCGCTGCGCACGTCTTCAGAGCCGACTTTTCACATCACCTACACGGCTCTGGCCGAGGAGTTTTTGCGCATCTACTGGCCGCAGGTCAAACCCTTTGAGACGCCTACCAAAGACGGCATCGTCTCGGGCGTGCTGCGCCAAAGCATCAACAACCATCAGGCGCTCATCATCACGCTGATTGCCGACTTCCAGCGGCGACACGAAGATGGCCCGAGGACGCTTACCTTTTGCGAAGCCAAAAGCAAAGACGGCTACGCAAGACTTCTGAAACGGTGCACCGCCGACGTCGTGCGCAAAAACCCGCTGCAGTACATCCAGGGTTCCTGCTAGCCGCTTAAAAGTCGAACAAATCTACCGTAAAGAGCCAACATCGATCCGTTACACTTGGTACAACAAAGAGGGGCGGCCATCAAGCCACGAAGGTCGACATGACACTCTGCTCAATTGGGGTTGTTGCCAGGCATTATGGAGTTTCTCCCAGTACCATCCGCCGTTGGGTTGCCAAAGGGCACATTGAGGTTGCCCGTCGCACACTTGGCGGTCACCGCCGCTTTGAAATGAGCTTTCAGCCACGCAATGGAGATGAGGAACGAAAGCATATTGGCTATGCGCGCGTTTCGTCCCACGACCAGAAGGAGGATCTCAGGCGTCAGGCAGATCGTCTCAGGCTGTCCGGCTGCGATGAAGTGATCACCGACATCGGTTCCGGCCTCAACTGCAACAAGCCGGGCTTGAGAAAACTGCTCAATCGAATCCTTCAGGGCAAAATTCACACACTCTCCGTTGTCTATGAAGATCGTCTGCTGCGCTTTGGAACGGCTCTTATCCGTCTGATGTGCCGCAAATCGGGAACCGATTTCAGGGTGCTTGAAGACAAGCTCGTTCCTTTGAAGAAGAGCTTGCCACAGACGTTGTGACGTTGATGATAGTTTTTTGAGCAAGACCGTTGGAAGGTGAAGTCAAAGGATACAGGCACTGGAAATAATCATTTATGATGGGGCTTCTCTTTCACAGCAGTACGGATGAAAGACCATGGAGCTTGTCATCGACCCACACTATGTTCCCCTGGCTCGCATCAGCGAACTGGGAAACGAGGCGCAATTGCCGGCCTATAGAACAATGGTCCGCAGCCTTGAGCCTGAAAGTGTGACGCAGAACCGTCTTCAGCTCGAAGATCTGTTTTCAGCTTTTGGAAAGCAGCGGCAGATTTTCATCGATCTTCTCTATACAAGAGCCTGCCGTCCATTTTGCATCGGAAAATCGTGGCGGACGCTGCGCGACAAGCTTGTCGCAGAGAAATACAAGTCCCCGAGCGGCTTGCAGGCTCGCCAGTGGAAGATGGCGCTTCAGACAGCAGCCGCGACAATGTCCAATTACTGGCGTCTGAACCAGACGCTGGCATTAAAGATCATCCGGCAGAAAGCCTGGTACGGCGCGCTCAATAAACTCGAGCAGCGCTACATTCTGCGGCTTCTCGGTTCTCTTTCGATCGATTTCTTTGCCATGCTCGACGGCAGGTTTCCTCATTGCGTCAGTGATGCGGAAAACGAGAAGGTCGGCAGCCGCAGGGGGCTTTGCAAAGCGATGCTGCGCACCATCCGTGAGGTGATGGGCCGCCGGCCGAAGCATGACGAAGACAACAGCGTCTGGTTTGACAGCTGCTGCTACAAGGCGCGCGTGATCGGAGATCATGTCAAGCTCGATCTCATGAGCCTGACGGCGGGCAAACGCATTACCCTGATCGTCAAAGGCAGGGTGCCGGTGTCGAGCACCTTGAAGCTTGTCAGAAAAGAGGACGGCGCCATGGCGCTTCACGTTCAGAAAGCGCTGAGCAAGGCCGAAATCAAGCCTCTGTCTATGGGGCAAGTTCAGGTTCCCAAAGGATATGCCTATTGCCATGCGCTGGACATCGGCTTTACGGAAGTGGCTGTCAACGATGCTGGGGAGCCGTCCGGAGTGGTTTTTGGGGAGAGGCTCGCCCGTTTCGCAAAGTACCTCGATGCCAAACTCAAGGAGAGAAACCAGCTCGAAGCCCGTGCCAAGAGGGTCGGGGAAAAGAAGCGCCGGAACATCCTGCGCTGCAATCTTGGCGAAAAGACTTTCAAAAGGGCCAAAGCCCGCATGAAGGTTGAGATCCGCAACATCGTCAACAGGGCGATCAACGACATCTTCAGGAAAAGTCCGGCGCAGGTCTACGCACTGGAAGACCTCACGCATCGTTTTGTGGTGGAAGGCAAGTACAGCCGCGAAGCACGCAACATGCTCTCGAAGTGGGTCCGGGGAATCATCCGCGAACGATTCCTCTTCAAGGCCGCCAGCAAAGGCGTGCAGGTGGTGTTTGTACCTGCAGCCTACTCGTCACAGCACTGCCCGGAATGCGGCTACACCTCCCGGGAAAACCGCAAGGGAGATGCGTTCTGTTGTCAACACTGCGGGCACAAGGCACATGCTGACCACAATGCAGCCAGAAACCTCCTTCACAGGCTCAACGATTCGGAGTACAAACGCTATATGACAAAGGACGCAGTCAGAAAACTTGAACGCGGAAGGTATGAACAATGGTGCCGCAACAGGCAGCAGGAGCCGCTTGAGGAAACGGCGAACCGGCCGCAGCGAAGGAAAGCGGCATAAAAAGGCAGATCAGAGAAGTAGAAGAAACGAAAACGAGGCAAACAAGAACACACTTTCTATACCGCTATAGCCAGCGCAGTGATCCCGGCAGAGAAAGAAGACAGGGGTGACGAAGGTCAAAGCCAGCGTCACGACAAGCCGAAGGCCGAGTCAAGAACGATCACCGCGGACAGAAAGCGTATGGCTGAAAAAAAGAGAAGAGCGCTTTTGGAATCGAAAGTACCGTTGAGCGCCTGACTGGCCCGCCGGAGTGATCCGACGGATGTCAGAACGAATAAATGTCAAAAGCTGCGCGGTAGATTTATCAGTTTTTGATAAACGGAAAAACGGGCCCTGAACTTCAAAGCCTGACGCCTCATGAACAGCGGGCTGTATTGCAATGTTTGCAGGGCCATGCAGCTGCCATGGCGCGGTTTGCGGGCGTTTAAAGAAAAGCGCGGCGCATTTCATCCGAAAAAGGCGCACAACGGCAGCGCTTTTGTCAAAGCGTATTGACGCTTTCATCAAGCGGTCACGGAACCGTCATTGAATCGTCAAGGAGGACGCTTACAGTACGCGGGCAAGGACAAGCGGCGAAGAGTTCATTTGAGAGTGCCGGCGAATCCGCAAGGTGGGGAAGCAGCGCCTGAAGTTGGCGCGGGCGGCCCCTTGCGGCGTCAGAACCTTTCTGGGAAAGGACGTTTTCCGAGGTTTTTCTCATGCACCCACTCTTTGCCAAACTCAACGAACATCCCATCATTGCCGTCGTCCGCAAGGCGCAGGAACTCGATGAGGCGGCTGCAAGTCCCGCCGCGGCCATCGAGTTGCGCGGCGCCCTGCTTCATGAACTGCCCGAAATCATGCGCAAGGCCCATGCGGCCGGAAAGGCGGTTCTTCTTTATCCCGAACTCATTGACGGACTGGCCGCCGATGCCGCCGGGCTTGAATTTCTCATGCGCTATGCGCCTCCCGAGGGCATCGTTTCGACGAAGCGGCAGGTGCTGCAGCGCGCCCGCGCGCTCGGGCTTTTCACGGTTTTCCAGATCTTTGTCATCGACACCCAGGCCTTTGGAACGGGCGTGAAAAACGCCCGGCGGCTCGACTGCGACGCCGTCGAAGTGATGCCCGGGGCGATCGCCTCGGTGGTTTCCGAAATCTGCCCGCTGGTGGACAAGCCCGTGCTGTGCGCGGGGCTTGTCAAGCGTCCCGAAGAGGTGAAGGCGCTGCTTCAGGCCGGAGCCGTGGGCGTGGCGACAAGCAGCCGCAGACTCTGGTACGTCGGGCAGAAGGACGCGGCTTGCAGGATGACGGCGCACTTGACGGCAAGGAGGACAGATCATGACCCATGCGCTGGAACTCAACGGCATTTCCAAGAGCTACGGACAGACGCCGGTGCTCCATGAGCTGCAGCTGAGCGTTGAGCCGGGCGAATTCATCTGTCTGCTCGGACCTTCGGGCTGCGGCAAGACGACGCTGCTGCGCATCATCGCCGGCCTGCTGTTTCCGACGACGGGCTCGGTCAACATTGCCGGACGCGACGTCACCGGCATGACCCCCTCGGAGCGCAACATCGCCATGGTGTTTCAGAGCTACGCGCTTTATCCGCACAAAACGGTCTGGGAGAACATCGCTTTTCCGCTGCGGATGCGTGCGCCGCGCTCGGCGCGGCTGCCTCTTGTGGGGCGGTTTTTCCCGAGCCGCCGTGCGCTGGAGGATGAAATCCGGCAGAAGGTGCCCGCGGTGGCTGAAGCGCTGGGGCTGAAGGCGCTTTTGGGCCGCAAGCCGCATGAGCTCTCCGGCGGGCAGAAGCAGCGCGTGGCGCTGGCGCGTGCGCTGGTGCGCGATCCGTCGCTTTTTCTCATGGACGAGCCGCTTTCAAATCTCGACGCCAAGCTGCGCACCGAGACGCGGCGCGAAATCGTCGAGCTGCATGAACGCACGCAGAAGACCTTTGTGTACGTCACGCACGATCAGGTCGAGGCGATGACGATGGCGCACCGCATCGTGCTGCTCAACGGCGGCTGCGTGCAGCAGATCGGCTCGCCGCTTGAACTCTACGACGATCCGGAAAATCTTTTTACCGCCTCTTTCATCGGCACGCCCACGATCAACATGCTTGCGCTGGAGGTGCTCATGAAGCAGGCAAAGCCAAGGCCGCTGCTCGAGGGTGCGTTCTGGTGCGCGCCGACGGCCGGCTTGCTGGCCGAGGCTCTGGGACCCGGGCGCTATACGCTTGCGCTGCGTCCGGAGGCCGCGCAGCCCGCCGCCTCCGAGCCCGGCGCCGATGTCATTGCTCTTGCGCCCGAATACTGTGAGGAGATGGGCAACGAGACGATTCTCTGGAGCCTTCTGTCCACAAGCGGCAAGGGCTTCTGCCTGCGGCTGCCGCGCACGAGCGGCCGCAACGCGATGGCCGTGCAGGCCGTGCGGCCCGACTGGACGCGGCTGCTGGTCTTTGATGAGGCGGGCCGCCGCATCCGCTTGAAGGCCGTGCCCGATGCGAACGGCCGGTTTCGCTTTCACCGCACCGGTGCTGATGCCTGAGTTGGGGGAGAGACGTTCATGACGACGGCTTCAATGACAGCCTGTGCAGCCGCCAAGCGCGGGCAGCGCCGCACCGGCGCCGGCTTTTTCGAAAAAACGCTCTGGGTGGCCAATCCCTTCATGCTCTCGCCCTCCATCGGCTGCCTGCTTTTGTTTTTCATCATCCCGATGTTTGCCACGGCCGCGGTGAGCTTCACCGACTGGCGGCTGGGCGGCCAGGGCGACGTGAACTTTGTCGGCTTTGCCAACTACATTGCGCTCTGGCACAGCGAAGAATTTCGCATGAGCGTGCGCAACACGCTGGTGATGACCGCGATGGTGGTGCCCGCCTCGTTTTTCCTCTCGCTTGCGCTTGCTCTCGCGGTGCGCGCCAGCGGCCGCTTTGCGCAGCTCTGGCAGACGATCTACTTTCTGCCGGTGACCGCCTCCCTGGTGGCGATGGCCGTGGTCTGGCAATGGATACTGCATCCTGAGGTCGGGTTCGTGGCGGTGATCCTGGAGCATCTGGGCTACACGGGCAACGTGAACCTGCTCAATGATCCGGACTTCGTGCTGCCCACGCTTGCCTTTATCAGCGTCTGGCAGATGACGGGCTACTTCATGGTCATTTTTCTCACGGGGCTGGTGCAGATTCCGCGCGACATCTACGACGCGGCGCGTGTGGACGGCGCCCAGGCGCCGCTCACGCTCTTTGCCCACATCACCTGGCCGCTGCTTGGCCCCACGTCGTTTTTCGTCATGATTCTCACGACAATCAAGACCTTCCAGATCTTTGACATCGTCAAGGTGCTCACCCGCGGCGGTCCCGAGCACACGAGCGAAATCCTGCTCTACACGATGTACCAGGAGGGCTTTTCATTCTTTCGCATGGGCACGGCTGCGGCCGTGGGCACGATCTATCTGGCGGTGATGCTGCTGCTCACCTGGCTGCAAAACCGCTACGTCGGCAGGAGGATTCACTATGGCTTTGATTGATGCCAACCGTGCGCAGCGGCGCACCAGGGCGCGTCTGGTGCTGATCAACGTCGTGCTTGCACTCGGAGCCGTCTTGATCCTGCTGCCTTTTGTCTGGATGCTGAGCCTGTCGGTGAAGCCCGAAAACGAGATCTATCAGGCGGCGATCCACTTTCTGCCCGAACAGTGGGACTTTGACAACTACATTGAAGCCTTTGAGTTCGGGGAGGTGGGTACCTTTGTCAGAAACGGCGTCTGCGTCACGCTCACGATTCTTGCCATTCAGCTGGCAACGGTCATTCCGGCGGCCTACGTGCTCGCACGCAAGCGCTTTCGCCTGGAGGGGGCGGCCTTTGCCCTGGTGCTCACCGGCCTCATCGTGCCGCAGCAGGCGGTGGTGATCCCGCTGGTGCTGCCCTTTATGACCAGCGCCCTGGGCATCTTTTTGCTGCGGCAGAGCTTCAAGGCGATTCCGCAGGATCTGATTGATGCCGCGCGCGTGGACGGCGCAAGCGAACCGTACATTTTGTGGTTCATTCTGGTGCCGCTTGTCAAGCCCGCACTGGCGGCTTTTGCCGTGTTCTCGCTGGTGAGCCACTGGAATGACTTCTTCTGGCCGCTTTTGGTGGTCAACGATCTGCAGCTGGCAACGCCTCCGCTGGGCATTTCCATCTTTGCCTCCGACGAGGGCGGCAACGACGTCGGACCGATGATGGCCTCGGCCACGGTGATCGTGGCCCCCCTTTTGATCGCCTTTTTGTTCGCGCGCCGCTGGTTCATTCAGGGCGTGACGCTTTCAGGACTGAAATAGGAGACGTGCGATGAAATTCATCCATCTCACCGACACGCACCTCGCCCTGGAGCCGCTCTACGGCATTGACACGCGTGAAAGGCTCGAGCGGCTTGCCGCGCATGTGCGCAGCCGCGCCGACGGCGCCGCGTTTGCCGTGGTGACGGGCGACCTTGTCAACAGAGCCAGCCCGAAAGCCTACGGCGCGGCCGCTGAAATTCTGCGCGGCCTTGACATGCCGGTTTTTGTGCTGGCGGGCAACCATGACGATCCGCAGCTGATGCAGGAGTTTTTTGCCCCGGCTTCTGAAGTGGATCTTTGCGGACTGACGGAAGGGAAACGCCCGGCGCTTTTGGCGCCGCAGCTGCTGCGCACACCGCTTTTTGAGGCGGTCTTTCTCAATACGCACCAGGACGCAGCGCCTTCAGGCCGCGTGCGGGCAGATGACCTTGCCCGCGTGCGGGAAGGGGGCCGGGAGGGCCGGCCTCGGCTGCTTTTCATGCACCATGCGCCCTTTGCAAGCGGCATTGCTGCCATGGACGCAGCAGGACTGGAAAACGCGCATGAGCTGCGCGAGGCCATCGAGGCGGCAGCAGACGTGGCGGGCATCTTCTGCGGACATCTGCATCGCACGATGACGGGGCTGTGGGCCGGCATTCCCGTCTGG
This sequence comes from uncultured Duodenibacillus sp., assembly GCA_944390145.1. Classification (GTDB taxonomy): domain Bacteria; phylum Pseudomonadota; class Gammaproteobacteria; order Burkholderiales; family Burkholderiaceae_F; genus Duodenibacillus. The sequence continues at coordinate 121,710 of CALXOY010000012.1, read as the reverse complement.
TGCCTGCGCTCGACGGCTCATGCAGTGGCGCCTGAGCTGCGGGGAGCCGTCATGAAGGGTGTTTTGGAGGCGCCCGAATATGCCCTCGTTGAAGTGCGCTGCGACTGCGGAAAGCTCACCGTGCTTTCGCAGACGATGCGCTTTACCGAGCCGGATGCCTGCTTTTGTCTATAACGCACGACAACATTGAAGGGCCTCTTGCACCAAGGACGACGCTTAAACAATTTTTTGCAGGCCGCCCGGCGCTCTGAGCGCGAGAGTTTTCAGAGAAAGCTGAGCCCGGACGGCCGGTCAAGGACGGCGGCGCACAAGGCGGCACAGCCGTCCGCATATGGAAACCGCAAGGTTGAATCCTCTCTATGGAGATACTGAACATGTCGAACACGATCTCGCGCCGCAAGGCACTGCAACTTTTCGGCGGAGCGGCGCTGGCCGCAGGCCTTCCCTCGTTTGCCCCGGCCTGGGCGGCCGACGAGGAGATCGAATTTACGATCGCGCACACCTACGGCAAGATCTTCCGTCCGATTCACACGAAGATCATCAAGGAATTCAACAAGATCCATCCCAATGTGCACATCCGGCTCGAAGCGCCGATGTCGGACTATGAGGAACTCACGCAGCGCACGCTCTCGGGCATTTCGCAGGGCAATGCCCCGGTTCTCTCTTTCCAGGGCGTCAATCAGTTCCGGCAGTACATCGAGCTTGGCGCGGCCTACGACATCACGCCCTTTACCAAGGATGATCCGCGCTGGGGTGCGGCAAGCGACTACTACCCCGAGATGATGAAGCTGTGCAACTTCAACGGCGTGCAGTACGGGGTGCCGTTTGCCATTTCCACGCCCATCATGTACGCCAATCACACGCTGCTCAAGAAGGCGGGCGTAGATCTGAGCAAGCCGTTTCGCAATTGGAAGGACGTCATTGAGGCTGCCCAGAAGGTGCGCGCCTACGATCCGAAGTGCATGGGCATCTACGTCGACTATCAGGCGACCGGCAACTGGATCTGGCAGGCGTTTCTTTACTGCGAGGGCGGCACGATGATGGACGCCGAGGAAAAGCGCGTGACCTTTGCCGATGAGCCGGGACTGCGCGCTGCGCGTCAGCTGCGTGAGTTTGTCGATCTCGGGCTGATGGCCGATGCGACGGCGCTGCAGGGGCAGCAGTCCTTCATTTCCGGCCGCGTGGGCTTTTACGTGGCCTCAACCTCCTGGCTCAAAGGCGTGCAGGACAAGATCAAGGGCTTTGACGTGCAAACCCACCTTTTCCCTGAAGGTTCGGGCGGCTTGCGCCGTCTGCCCTGCGGCGGCAACGGCGCCATGATCATCACCAAAGATCCGAAAGTGGCGCGTGCAGCCTATGAGTACGCTATGTTTGCCTCGGGTCCGGTGGGAACGGCCATCCAGGTGGCCGGTTCGGGCTACATGCCCATGAACCTCAAGGGAACGGAGCGGCTCAAGCCCTTTTATGACGAAAATCCCAACTTCCGCACCTCGCTTGAGCAGATTCCGACGATCTTCCGCTGGTACGCCTTCCCGGGAACGAATACGCTCAAGATCATCGATGTCATCAAGAACGATCTGCAGGCGATCGTGAGCAAGCGCGTTTCGGCCGATGAAGGCATCAAGGCTGCGGCCGCCGAAGTGCAAAAGCTCGTCAAGGCTTAAACCAGCCCGCAGCACAACAAAGAGCAGACGCGGACAGCAAAGGAGCCCGGCTCTTTTGGACAGCCGCTCTGCCTTTGTTCTGGATTGATTCAACCCAAGCATGCGCGAGGCATGATGAACAACACCGTCCCCCAAGTGCTTGCCGCCGACGGGCTGGCGCGTGCGCGCCGGATTTTTCACGCGGCCCGGGCCGTTGTCAGCGACATTGACGGCGTGCTCCTTGTGAGCGGCCGCGCGACGGCGGGCGCACAAGAGATGCTCCAGAGGCGGCGCTGCGCCTTTGTTTCCAACAACTCCACACACACGGCAAGGACGCTCGCGCGGGTTTTTGCAGAAACCGGACTGAGTGCCGGCGAGGAAGACTTTTTCCTGGCCGGAGAGACTGCCGTTGATGTGATTGCGCGCAAGTTTGCGCAGGCGCGGGTGCTGGCCCTCGCTTCGGGCGACGTCCTTGCGCTTGCGCGCGAGAGGCTTTGCCTGGTCGACGAGAGGGCTTTGCCCGAGACGGTCGACGTGGTGCTCGTGTGCCGCGACGAGACGCTCACCTTTTCCAAGCTAGAGCGCGCAGCCAACGCGCTGCGCTGCGGCGCCGCACCGGTGCTCGCAAATCCCGATCTGACGCATCCAGCGGCGCTAGGACGGGTGCACTTGGAAACCGGTGCCCTCTGGCGGATGCTCGAAGTTTTCCGCAAGCCGGCTTCCAACCCCGTCGTGATCGGCAAACCAGCTGCAGCGCTGGTGCTGGAGGCGGCGCGGCATCTGGCAATGGCGCCGCACGAACTGGTTTTTCTGGGCGACAATCTTCAGACCGACGCCAGGGCTGCACAGGCTGCCGGCATGCCCTTCATTCATGTCGGAGGCGACGGGTTTGACCTTCTTGACTTGTTGGGGCATTGAACCTCCGCTGCTTTCAGCGGTGAAGCGGCGCTCCTGAAAACAAACGGGGCGCGTTTTCTGTGAGAGAAACGCGCCCTGTGCCTGAAGAAAAACGATTGGCTACTTGGAAAGACTGCGCTGCGTCTTTTCGTAGGTCTCAAGCTTCGCTTCAAAGTCGGCCAGGCTGTTGACAACCACCTTGTGCAGGGCGATCAGAGCGATCAGGTTGGGGATCACCATCAGGCCGTTGAAGAGGTCGGCCAGGGCCCACACGAGATCAACCTTGAGCGTGGCGCCGATCACGATGAAGACGCACACGATGAGGCGGTAGGGCAGAAGCGCCTTTTCCGAGAAGAGAAAGCGCACGTTCTGCTCGGCAAAGAAGTACCAGCCGATGATCGTGGAGTACGCAAAGAAGAAGAGGCAAATCGCCACAAAGCTCACGCCGAGCGACCCTAGGCCGACGTTGTAGGCCTTCTGGGTGAGTGCAATGCCGGTGCTCTGGAAGTCGAGCACGCCGGTCACCAGAATCACAAGACCGGTGAAGGTGACGATGATGAGCGTGGCAAAGACGCCGAAGATGGCCACGAGCCCCTGCTCGGCCGGGTGCTCGACCTTGGCGACGGCGTGGGCGTGCGGGGTGGAGCCCATGCCGGCTTCGTTCGAAAAGAGCCCGCGGGCAACGCCAAACTGCATGGCCTTGGCAACCGTGAGGCCCAGGGCGCCGCCCATGACGGCCTGCGGATCAAAGGCCGCCACAAAGATCAGGCGGAAGGCGTTGCCGAGCTCGCTAATGTGGCAGCCGATCACGTACGTGCCGCCAATGATGTAGATCGCCGCCATGAAGGGGACGATCTTTTCGGTGACGGAGGCCAGACGGGCGACGCCGCCGAAAAAGACCGCGCCCGACAAAATAGCCGTCACAATGCCGGTCACAACGAGCGGGATGTCGAAGGCCGTGTGCATGGCGTTGGAAATCGAGTTGGACTGCACCATGTTGCCGATGCAGCCCAGGGCGATGATGATGGCAATCGAGAAGAACACGGCCATCGGGCGCCATTTCTCACCCATGCCCTTGGTGATGTAGTAGGCCGGACCGCCCACAACGTGGCCGTTGGCGTCCTTTCCCTTGTAGGTCTGAGCTAAAACGGCCTCGGCAAAAATCGTCGCCATGCCGAAGAAGGCGGCAACCCAGAGCCAGAAGAGCGCGCCCGGACCGCCCGAGACGATGGCCGTTGCGGTGCCCGCCACGTTGCCGGTGCCCACTTGGGCGGCGATGGCGGTGGCAAGAGCCTGGAAGGAACTCATGCCGGTCTTGTCTGCGCGTTTGCCAAAAAGCGTCGCGCCGCCAAAAAGAAGGCGTGTGGCAAGACCGAACTTGCGGACTTGTACAAAGCGCAGCTTGATGGTGTAGAAGATGCCCGTGCCGCAAAGCAGGGGGATCAGACAAAAAACGCCCCAAAGGACGCTGTTGATCTCGCTGACGAGATGATTTAGAAAGTCCATGACGACTTTGGCTCCGAGAGTTTGATTTGCGTGGAGCCTGCCGGCGCTGTGCCGGGGTCCATGCAGTCTGGCCTTTTGAAGGCCTTGTAGTTCTTTTTGCGTAGAAAAAACGACAGCCTAAAGTATAGGTTTCCCACCGGACAACCCTCTGAAAACATGGGGAAAATTCAACCCAGCGCAAATTCTCTACGCATCTGTTTCTAGGGAAAATGTCTTGAATGGAGGCGGTTTCGCTGTCATGGCTGTTTTTGTCGGGAGCCATGAAAGGAATTGCCGTCTGCGGCAACGAGCGCCGGGCAGGAGTCCTCGTTGATACTTTGAGCCGAAACGGCGAATTCTATAGGGTTTACGCGATATTTGAGTATCACAAAATCCAAGCGCTGCGGCGCTCAGCCATCGTGCGGACACCGGTGATTCTGAGCGTGAGGGGCTGTCGGGTTGATTTGGCGTCCAAAGCGGGTCAGTTTGAGGTGTCCGCAGCGGGTCGATTCTGCTTTCCGCGCTTGTGTTGAGGCCTTAACTCTTGGTTCTAATTTGATAGATGGATGTTCGCCTTGAGTTTTTGTGTTACTGAGTTTTTGAGAGACAGAAAGAAGAACTAGTTACAATAACTCGTCTGTGCTGGGATCTGCCTTAATTGCGATTTTCTCAGCTGTTTAAAAGGATCAGCGAGATGCGGGAAGCTAATGATGCGTTTTTCGCCGTAGATCTATTCTGCGGCGGCGGTGGTCTTACGCAGGGTCTTAAGGATGCCGGTTTTGTGGTTGTGGCAGGGGTGGAATTGGATCCTGTGGCTGCTGATACTTACCACGCCAATCATCCGTCAGCGCATCTTTTTGCTTCAGACATTCGCGACATTTCTGGAGAGGAACTTCTTGCCTCTTCGCCAGAAGGGCGCATCGATTTGATCGCTGCTTGTCCTCCATGTCAGGGGTTCAGTTCTCTGACATCAAAATATCGAAGAGATGATGCTCGTAATGAACTGATCTTTGAATTTGTTCGTCTGGTCAAAGAGGTTCGGCCGAGAATGATCATGATGGAGAATGTTCCTGGACTGGCAAATGGTAGAGGAAAAGCTTTTTTTGAGGAAGCCTTAAGAAAATTTCGTAATCTAGGGTATCGCCTCGACTTTCGGATCTGCGATGTGGCTGACTATGGTGTCCCTCAGCACAGAAAACGTCTAGTGCTTCTTGGTGCCTTGCATGCAAACCTGAAAGTTGCGATGCCGATATTCGGAGCTGATGGCAAGATGAAGCCCTACAGAACCGTGCGTGACACTATATCTGGCATGCCGAGGCCAGTAGTATTTGATTCGCGCAAATCTGTTGGTGGTCCTGTCAATTTAATGTGGAATGTTGTCCGCCGCATTTCAGCCATTAATGTTGAACGTCTCAAAGCGCTGCCATGTGGGGCAGATCGCCGGGCTTTGCCGGAAAACCTTCGACCGCCCTGCCATAAAACCAATAACAAGGGCTTTGTTAATGTTTATGGAAGAATGCGTTGGGACGAACCGTCCCCAACGATAACTGGGGGATGCACAACGCTGAGCAAGGGGCGATTTGGACATCCAGAACAGAATCGAACAATATCGGTATTGGAAGCAGCGCTTTTGCAGACATTTCCGCCTAGCTATATTTTTCAAACACCCTCTATAGATGCAGTCTGCAAAATAATTGGAAATGCACTTCCACCACTGTTTGCCAAAATTATGGCATTGCAATGCATGAACCTTCTTCGAGCCAGCTGATATGACGAATAGCTACAGACTTCGCTTTGCTAATAATGTTATTGAACATCTTGGTGTAAAGCTATACCAGAATAAGCCAACAAATGTTGTAGCTGAATATGTTGCTAACGGTTGGGATGCAGGGGCCGTTACTGTCGATATTGATCTACATAGAGAAAAGGATGGGAATACCATTGTTATCACTGATGATGGCGAAGGTATGACGGTCGAGGAATTAAAAGATCGTTTTCTTATCATCGGTATTAATCGGCGTCGAATGTCTAAGTCTGTATGCGCTGCTAAAGGACGGCTTGCGATGGGACGAAAGGGCATTGGTAAACTAGCTGGTTTTGGTATTGCCAAAAGGATTGATGTCATAACCTGCTCTAAGAAAAGTGATAAAGCAATTCAGTTCCATTGGTTGCGGTTCGACCTTGACAAAATTCTGAATGAATCACAAAGCGGAGACTCAGTTGACTATGAACCTGAGGTGGTTGGAGAGGAAGAACCATCTAAATTTAGAGAGGTGTTGAAGAAGTCTGGGATTAAATCAGAATTCATATCTCGCTTTGAAAAGAATCTTCTGGAAGGAAATAGTGGAACGAGTATCGTTTTGCAGAATGTCCGTCTTGCTGACAATTTCTCGGAAGATCGTTTGAAGAAAGGGATAGAGGATCGTTTTGCCTTAAATCTTATTAAAGAAGACATGACACTTCGATTTAATGGAGAAATTTTAACAGGCAATAAACGATTTCAAAATCTCCAAGAATTTTATATTGGAAAACCAAACGAACTAAAAGAAGACTACGTTGAAGTAGATGGAATCAAAAAGATTGTTAAGTATTGGATCGGATTTGTGAAACTCAGCAAGGGAATTCCTTGGTCTATTGATGATGCTGGAATTGCTGTCTATGCGCACAACAAAATTGTGCAAGGAAGGCCCTTCTACTTTTCAACGGTAGGTAAAGAAATTTATTCACGCTATATCATCGGCTTTGTCTATGCTGACTGGTTGGATGATGTAGAAACAGATCTTGTTTCTACAGATCGAAATTCCATCAACTGGGATGATCCGCTTGCTGCTGCTTTGATGAGGTGGGGGCAGAAGAAAATGGGTGAGTGGACTTCAAGTTATCAAGAGTACAGAAATGCTTTATTAGACAAAGAAATTGATAAGGATGTGAAAGAGAGCAACATTTACGGCTCCGTATCCGCAGCGGAAACTGATGCTTTGAAAGGGCTGTTGAGGCAGATTTATCCTGGCCTAAACAACGACCGAGAATTGCAACAAAAAGCCTGTAAGGTCATGGCTGACGCATGGGTGAGGAGACCCATGCGGGAAACATTAAAAAATTTATGGGCTAGCATTGGTAATTCCAATATGCTTGAACCTCAAATTCAAACATTTTTAAAGATTGTTAAGCAGCTACGAAATTGCTTGATGCCAGAGCTTTTGGATCTAGGTGTCACAGCCGCAATGCGTCTTGATGCGGTTCGTCAAATGCGTACTATTGTTAATAAGGGAGCGACGGAAACTCATCTGCAACGTTTAATTGAAGATTTTCCTTGGCTTTTAAAGCCAAATTGGGAATGCTTGACAGCTAATCAAACTATTCGAACTGTGGTGGAAAAAATAGATGAGTCCCCTAATGAAGAACAAATTGAAAATGGCTCAAGACGGCCAGATTTTGTATATCTTAGTGATTTAAATGAGAAAAAAATAGCTGTGATTGAGTTAAAGGGTGCAGAATATAATAAAACATTACAACCTAAAGAATATTATCAGCTAGGTCAATATATTAATGAAATCGCGCTTGCATATCCTGACTCTGAAATTGAAGGTTTGCTAATTGGACATGATATTTCTGGAATAAGCAAAAATCAACAAAGAAGAAACGATATACGTTTAGCAAGTTGGCAAGAGATATTGAAAGAAGCGGAGATTCTAAATCTAGATATATTAAAAACTGTTCTTTTATCTGATATTGACAGAAAAGACAGCAGGTTAAATATTATAAGTGAATTTACTGGGGAAAAATTGAATGAATTGTTGGAACATCTTCGTTCCAATGGGTATATGAAATCTAAAGATTACGCTGGCGAAACTCCTTTCAGAAAAAACACCTAGGACTAAGTAAATACTAATCGATTACATCAAACGACGAGAGTTTTTTACTTATAGGTCTCGGCCAATAAGGGATTGAAGTTTTATTATTGGTTATAAAGTTAGTATGGCTAAAAATATAAAAACAATTGATGAATTAAAAGATAGAGCTTGGGTATATTTGCCTCCTGGTTTAGCAAGAGTTGTTAAAAGCAAAAGCATTTACCCTAAAATGGCAAACACGCAAGAGAGTTTTTTGTCTATTTTAAAAATTGCCAATTCATCGCCTTCAGCTTGGAAATCAGTTTTATCACAAACACAATCTATTTCTGCAAATTATTTTGTTGAACATTTGTGTGTATTAGCAAATGTAGGTGGTGAACCTCTTTCTCGTATTGCTGCAAATTTTAAAACGCTATTCCCTGAAGGGGCATTTAACTATAGGTGGAATGGCGTTTGCTATAAATATAGCTTTCAGAACAAGCAACCAAAGTGGTCGAATAAGTCATTAAATATATCAGAGGACAAGATAGATAGCCCAGTTGCACTTAGCCCGGATATGGAGGATGTTGTTATGGTTCTTCTTTTTGCAGGACTTAACGATGATCCTGCGTTACCGGAATCATTGCAACGGTGTACGATTGGACGATATCTTGGCAATGGAGCTGCAATCGATCAATTGGTAAAACAAAGATATATTGAAATTTCTCCAATATTGAAGGGGAGAGATGCAAACAATACGGGATATGTTTGTGAAGCATCCGTTTTCAACAGATTAAAAAATATGTTACCTATGGGATATAAGCTTATTAATAAAGGCACAATCCCAGGGGTAAGAAGTAATAATAAAGATGTTTCATTTGATGCGGTTATTGTTCGTGAAAGTGATCATGTCCACTTTGGATGTGAAATTATGTTTCAAATAACAACGAATTCTGTTATTGAACGTAAGGCAAATGAAGCAGAGGATAGATATAACCAATGTCATAGGCAAGGGCATTTTTCTGTAAATATTGTTGATGGCGCAGGTTGTTTTCAAAGAGAAGCTGCATTAAGAAAACTTATTAGATACTGTGATTGTTGTGTCAATATGTCTGATGAGGGCTTAGAGTCGTTAGTCGGTTTTGTAAAGACAGCAGTTTATGATTAACTTTGTAGATCTATTTTCTGGCACGGGCGGAATTAGACTTGGTCTTGAACAGGCACTTAATGATTTATCCGTTAAGGGGCAATGTGTATTTTCTGCTGAGATTAATAAAAAAGCTTGCGAGACCTATTCATTAAACTTTGAAAAGCAAGCGCCAATTGATTTAACTAAATTTGATTTCGTTAATGAACATAAACTGCCTAATTTTCAAGTTCTTTTAGCTGGTTTCCCTTGCCAAGCTTTTTCTTATGCAGGAAAGCGTCGAGGATTTGAAGATACAAGAGGCACTTTATTTTTTAATGTTGCCGAAATTTCTAGGCATTATCGCCCTAAGGTTTTATTTTTAGAAAATGTACGAGGGCTTACAACTCATGATGGAGGAAGAACTTTCGAGACAATTAAAAATACACTTGAAGATCTAGGATACTTTGTTAAATGGAGAATTATTAATTCAAGCGAAATGGGAGTGCCTCAGAATAGGTTTCGTCTTTACGGAATTGCTGTTTTAGGCGAAGATTTTAATTTGTCTATACCTGATTTGTTAGGCGCTAAAGATACACACTCAATTAGTGATAATTCGTTTATATCCCATAAGTATATTCGCGATATTCTTGAAGATGATCCCGACAAGAAATATGACTGTTCTCCTGCTTTTCGAAAAGCTTTAGAGAGGTATTTTTGCGGTAATCTAAAAAAGATTGATGGAAGAAGATGCATAGATAGTAGAAATGGTAACTCTATTCATTCTTGGGAACTCGATCTTAAAGGGAGAACAACTAAAGAAGAGCGAGAGTTGCTTGATCTAATTGTCGCAAATAGACGAAAACACCAATTTGGCGTGCATCAAGATGGAAAGGCTCTGAGTCTTGAGCAAATAAAGTCGTTTTATCGTGGAAATGATATTAAGGAAATATTGGATTCTTTACTTAAAAAAGGTTATTTAAGATTAGATAAAGGTAATTTATTTAACCTAAAATCTGGAAATATGACCTTTGAAATTTTTAAATTTCTTGATCATGATGGGGTTAGCATCACACTGACTAGTTCTGATTGCAATCGGTTAGGGATTTTTCATAATAATAGATTACGACGACTAACTCCACGAGAATGTGCGAGAATTCAGGGATATCCAGATAGCTATATATTGCATCCAGATGATAGATGCGCTTATCATCAAATGGGTAATGCCGTAAGCGTTCCTGTTATTCATAAATTGCTTTATGCTTTTTTTTCAGAAAATCCGGAAATTTTCAAGGGAATGCAAGAGGCTTAGGTATATCACTTAATTTGCATTAGTCACCTGGCTTTTGCACGAGAGTCGCCTTCAACCGAACGGCTTCCTTTCCCTGATCCCTGGGTCAGCCCCGGAAGCCGTTCTCCTTCGCAGCGTATCGGAGCTGTTCAACAAACTCTCAGACGCCGCCGTCGCATTGCCTCTCACTTTCTGCCCAGCCAGCCTGTCTTTCTTTCGTTCAGCAACCAGCGATTTTGCTCTCAATGCATGAAATATGTAGTCAGCTAATTAAATAAGGGAAAAGATCAGAAATCTGCTGCCGGAAAGTTGGCTCCCCCGGTCTTGTGTGGATCAAGCTGCAGATCGTCGCCGTTGGTCCGGGGGTCTTTTTACGGAAGAAGACCGCTGCCGTCTTCTGTGAGCAGCCACTTCCAGGCGGGCACCACCTCGATGGCAAGGCCGTTTGCTTTCAACGTGCGCTCCTCGTCCATCGTGACAATCACACACCGCTTCACGGACATCTCTTTTGACATCTTTTCTAGGGCGTCGACCTCGCGAGCCAGAGTCTTCGGATCCGTGCCGAGATTGACGCAGACCTGTATGGCTGTTTCCTTTTCCGGCAGGTAGAAATCCACCTCGCTGTCGCGGCGATAGAAAAAGACGCGGTCGTTGAAGCCGTAAAGCCTGAGCAAGTGCAATGCAACCAGGTTTTCCAATTGGTCGGCCTTGGGATCCGTCTTGAGCAAGCGAATGAAGCCGTTGTCCACGAAGTAGTACTTTGGATTGCTTTCTCGATCCTGCAGCTTGCCGACGATATTGGAGATCGGCAGCACCAGACACGATTCGCAGACATATTGCAAGTAGCTGATGCACGTGTTCTTGGAAAGCTTTATGCCGGTCGATTGAATGAGATTCGTCAGCCGCGTGAACGAAACCGGCTGCCCGATGCTCTCGGCCACTTTCTTCAGAAGAATCCGCAAGGGCAGGGCGTTTGTCACCTTGTTTCGAACGATGATGTCGCCCAGGTAGATTTTTTGGAAGACGCTGTTTATGCACTCCAGCTTGTTTGGGAGCTGCGCACATTCAGGCAGGCCCCCAAATTTCAAAAATTCGGAGAACTCGCGCCGAATGCGGGCTTTGCCTGTCGTCGAGGCCAACGTTTCCGCATGAACCTCAATGCCTTTTGCTCTCAAGTACTCGGAAAAGTTCAGCGGGAAAACGTTGACGGTGAAGAACCGGCTGCCCAGCGCTGCAGCAACCTGAACGCTCTGCATCTTTGCGTCGGATCCGGCGATGTAGATTTCGGTCTGTGCGTCGGCCATGCGGCGCGCAAACTTCTCCCAGCCGTCAATGAGCTGAATCTCAACAAAGCCGGCAAAGCATCTTTGCCGGACAGTTCAGCCTGAACTTCAAGGAGTTTGTTGAAGTCGGCTGCATCAAAGCCCATCAGCCGCTCGTCTTCAAAATTGATGTACAGAATGCTGTCCCAGCTGCGGCCTGACGCCAATAATTTTTGAATTTTGTCAAAGAGCAAGTAGGACTTGCCTGAGCGTCTGACGCCCACCAAGACGCAGCGGGGAAACTCTCCCATCTTGATGTCGCGGGGGAAAATCTTCTTTTGCGAGACCAGGATGCGGTTGTCGGCCAGCACCTGACGGAGAATTTCGGTAGAAATCATCGTCACATCTTGTTCAATCTGTTGAACAGTTTTATGGCATTTTTGTTCAATCGACTAAACGCTCTGATGCTGGCCAAAAGAAAAAGCGCACGGAGCAAACCATGCGCTTTTGAGAATGCTGGTGCCCCAAGTCTGACTCGAACAGACGACCTACCGCTTACAAGGCGGTTGCTCTACCAACTGAGCTATTGAGGCAGGGAAAGCGGATTATACAGACAAGTCCTAGACTTTCGTAAAGACCGGCATGTCGGGCGGGGCATCCTTTGAGCGCGATGCACTGCTCGGGGTCTTCGTTACCGGGAAGTAGGTCACCAGATTGGTGTCCTCCTTGGGGTAGACGGCGGCCACGCGGTTGATCGGAATGTAGATGTTGCTGATGCTTTCGCCGAAGCGGGCCTGGAAGGTGATCGCATCGTCGTCGATGACGAATTGATTGACGGCCTCTTCGGAAACGCAGAACACCATCGTGTTGTCCGGATTTGCCAGATGCCGCGGCACGCTGCATGCGTCGTCTATCTCTACGAGCATGTAGGGCGTCTGTCCGCGGCCTTCACACCAGTTGACGATGGCCTCGATCAGGTAGGGGCGGAAGTCCTCGCACTGCAAAGGCATGACAACGGTTCTGTTGTTCATTGTTTAATCCTCAAAAAGAATCAACGACGCATCACCTTTTCAGAGGGCGTCATCGAATCGATGAAGGAGTTGCGGGAGAACACCGTTTCGGCGTACTTCAGCAGCGGCGCGGCCGAGCTCGGCAGGTCGATGCCGTACAGGCCCAGACGCCACAGCAGCGGCGCAAGCGTGATGTCAAGCATGGTGAACTCGTCGCCCATCAGATACTTGTTCTTCGAGAGGATGGGCGAGAGCTGGATGAGCTGCTCGCGGATCTGGGCGCGGGCGATCATCTTGCGCCGTTCATCGGCGTCGCGCTTTTCGAGCAGGCGCACAAAGCTGAAGAGCTCGCGCTCGAAGGTGTAGATGAACAGACGCGCACGGGCGCGCATGATCGGATCGGCAGGCATGAGCTGCGGATGCGGGAAGCGCTCGTCGATGTATTCGTTGATGATTGTGGACTGATAAAGCGTCAGATCACGCTCGATCAGGATGGGAAGTTCGCCGTAGGGGTTGAGCTTGGTGATTTCGGCAGGAGGGTTGGCCGGATCGACGTCAATAACTTCGAAGTCACCGCTCTTTTCATGCAGAACGAAACGGCAACGATGAGAAAAAGGGCAGGTGGCGCCCGAGTACAAAACCATCATATGATATAAAACCCGCTAGTCAAAGATGCGCGCCCGAATCCAAAACCGCAAAGCGCGCCGACAAACAAAAGAACACACATTTTATCGAAATCACTGGCTTTTCGCTCAAAATTCACGCTAACCCATTGATTTCAAAGCGAAAATCACCAAAATCCAGCCCATCTTCCGGAGACCGTTTCATGCGCAAATTCCTGCAGGAATTCCAGGCGTTCATTTCCCGCGGCAACGTCATGGATCTGGCCGTGGCCGTGATCATCGGCGCAGCCTTTTCGGCCATCGTCAACAGCCTTGTGAAAGACGTCATCAATCCGCTGCTCGGCTTTTTGGTTGGCAAGCCCGACTTCACGGGGCTTTTTCTGGTGCTCTCGGAGCCGGCCGGCTACACGGGGCCGCGCACCTATGAGGCGCTCACCTCCGCCGGCGCCACGGTGTTGGGCTACGGCGCCTTTCTTACGGCCGTGGTGCACTTTCTGCTTCTGGCGTTTGTGATCTTCTGGCTCATCAAGGTGGTGAGCGGCCTGCGCGCCCGTCTGGAGAGCCTTGCCAAGGCCAGGGAAAAGGAGGAAGAGGCGGCGGCAGCAGCAAAGCCCGCCCCGACGCCCGAGGACATCGCCCTTTTGCGTGAAATCCGCGACCTGCTCAAAGAAAACGCCGCCAGAAAATCCTGACGGCGGTTTGAAGGCCTCCGGGGGCAGATTCCCTACACGGGGTTTTCAATGTCGATGAAGCGGACTTCCAAGCCCGTTTCCGCGGCAAGCCATTGGCCAAGCGCCCGGATGCCGAAGCGCTCAGTGGCGTGGTGTCCGCAGCCAAAATAAGTGATTCCAAGTTCACAAGCCTCGTGGAAGGTGCGCTCGCTCACTTCGCCCGAAATGAAGGCGTCGCAGCCGGCGGCCGCCGCTTCTTCGAGCATGTCCTGCGCGGCGCCCGTGCACCAGCCGATGCGGGAAATCGCCCTGTCAGTCCGACCGAGCACCAGGGGCTTGCGCTTTAAAAGCGCCTCGAGCGTTTCGCTCAACTGCTCCACGCCAACGGGGGCCTTAAGCGCCGCGGAGAGCCCGAATTCGCCAAAGCGCCGGTCGGCGGCTAGCCCCAGCGCCTTTCCCAGGAGCACGTTGTTGCCGAGCTCCGCGTTGTCGTCGAGCGGCAGGTGATAGGCGATCAGATGCATCCCGCTTTCGATCAAGCGGCGGATGCGCCCGTAGCGCATGCCGGTGATGCGGGCGTCTTCACCCCGCCAGAACCAGCCGTGATGCACAAGCAGGGCGTCGGCACCCCAGGCGGCGGCCTCTTCAATCAGTGCAAGCGAGGCGGTGACGCCCGTGGCGATGCGCTTGACGTCGCGCGCGCCCTGCACCTGCAGTCCGTTGGGAGCGTAGTCCTTGTAGGCCGACGGGTTGAGGATGGCGTCAAGCCTGGCGGTGAGTTCTCGAATGTCCATGGATGTCTCTTTCGGGTTTGCAATCCGCTTTGCGCCGCAGCGCTTTAAAGCGTGTGGAAGATGCGCCCAGCGGGCCAGCGGGACTTCGGGCGCGCCGCATTGCTGTCGTCGGCCGCCCCGAAGCCCAGCGCCACCGCATACTGGGCGTGCAGGCCCTTTTCACGCAGGCCGAGGATTTCGTCAATCTTGTCGGCGTCCCACCCTTCAATCGGCGTGGAGCTGATGCCCAACAGCGCGGCGGTGTAAAGCAGAAAGCCCTGCGCGAGATAGGCCTGCTTGCCCGCCCAGGCGGGCAGTTCGCCGGCGTCGCGGTACTTGCCGATGAAAAAGCGGCGGCGCTCGCCGTTTTCCTTTTTAAAGGCCGGATCCTTGTAGCGGCCGTCGGCCTCCTCCTGGTCGTCGAGGGCCTGCAGATAGTCCTCGTCAATTTCGGTGCGGGCTGCGCACACAATCAAACGGTCGGCGGCCTCGACGCGCGGGCGGTTGAAGTCGGCGATGCCCGGCATCAGCCGGTCCTTGGCCTCCTTGGTTGAGGCAATGAAAAACTCCCAGGGCTGGGAATTGACCGAGGAGGGGGCAAGCCGCAGGGACTCAAGCAGGATGTGAAGGTCTTCGTCGCTGATGCGGCGGCCTGCTTCGTACTTCTTGGTGGTGTGGCGGGTTTGCAGAAGCTTCAAAATGTCCATGGGGAGTCCCTCTTGAAAAACCCGGGCGCGGGCGCTTTTCTCAGGGCAGGCGCCTTGCGGCGCAAACCCGCGGATTGCCGCCGAGGTCGTGCACGGTGTGCACCTCGGAAAAGCCCGCCGACCGGAAGATGTTTGCAGCAGATTCGCCCTGATTGTAGCCGTGCTCCACGAGGATAAAGCCGCCGGGGGCTAGATGGATGCCGGCGTCCCGGGCAAGGATGCGGATGTCGTTTAAGCCGTCGGCGCCGGAAGTGAGTGCCGAAATCGGTTCGTGTGCCAGCGCTGCAAGATGCGCGTCGCCCTCCTCAATGTAGGGGGGATTGGAGACGATGAGGTCAAACGTGCGCCCCGCAAAGGCTGAAAACCAGTTGCTTTCCACAAAATCCACCGCTGCGCCAAGATGCGCGGCGTTGTCTTGGGCGACAGCCAGGGCCGCGGGGCTCACGTCGCAGGCGCAGACGCGGGCTGCGGGGTACTCGAGCGCAAGCGTGACGGCAATGCAGCCGCTGCCGGTGCCGAGGTCAAGCACGCGGCTTGTGGGCTTGTCCTTGAGGATGGCAAGCGCCTCTTCAATGAGCGTTTCGGTGTCGGGCCGCGGAATCAGGGTGTCGGGCGTCACCTTGAAGGGCCGCCCCCAGAACTCCTGCACGCCCGTGATGTAGGGGATGGGAACGCCCGCGCGGGCCTGCGCCGCGGCGCGCGCGAAAACCTCAAGCGCAGCGCCGGAAACCTCCGCTTCGGGGTGCGCAATCAAAAATTCCTTGGGCTTGCCAAGGGCAAAGGCAAGCAGCAGGCGGGCTTCCGGCCGGCTGACGGCGCCCTGCACGAGGCGCAGGCTTTCGGCGATTGTGCTCAAGCAGCCTCTCCCATGGAGGCAAGCAGCTCGGCGCGGTGCTCGTTTTGCAGCGCCGTGAGGATTTCGTCGAGGTCGCCGTCCATGATGGCGCCGAGCTTGTAGAGCGTGAGGTTGATGCGGTGATCCGTCACGCGCCCCTGCGGGTAGTTGTAGGTGCGGATGCGTTCGCTGCGGTCGCCGCTGCCGATGAGACTCTTGCGGGTGCTTGCCTCCTCGCTGCGGCGCTTTTCGACCTCCATCGCGTACAGGCGGCTTGCGAGCACGCTCATGGCGCGCTCCTTGTTCTGGCGCTGGCTGCGTTCGTCCTGGCACTCGACGACAAGCCCCGTGGGCAGGTGGGTGATGCGCACGGCCGAGTCGGTCTTCTGCACGTGCTGGCCGCCGGCGCCGGAGGCGCGGTAGACGTCGATGCGCAGATCCTGCGGATTGATCTTGACGGCTTCGACTTCGTCGGCCTCGGGCATCACCGCCACGGTGCAGGCCGAGGTGTGCACGCGTCCCTGGGCTTCGGTCTCCGGCACGCGCTGCACGCGGTGGCCGCCCGACTCAAACTTCAGACGGCTGTAGGCGCCTTCGCCCACGATGCGGCAGATGACTTCGCGGTAGCCGCCGAGGTCGGACTCGCTTTTGCTCACAATCTCCACCTTCCAGCCGCTGCGCTCGGCGTAGCGCATGTACATGCGCAGCAGGTCTCCGGCAAAAAGCGCGGACTCTTCGCCACCCGTGCCGGCGCGGATTTCAAGGAACGTGTTCTTGTTGTCGTCGGGGTCGCGCGGCAACAGCAGCACCTGCAGGTCCTGCTCGAGCGCTTCGAGCTTTTTCTTGCCCGCCAGGATCTCTTCACGGGCGAAGTCGGCCGCATCCGGATCCTTGGCCATTTCCTCGGCCGTGGCGATGTCTTCGAGCGTGCGCTCGTACTCCTTTGTCTTGAGAACAACGGGCTCGATTTCGGCGCGCTCGCGCGAGAGCTCGGTAAAGCGCTTCATGTCGTCGGCGGCATCAGGTGCGGCGAGCATGGCATCAAGTTCTTCAAGACGGCGGCACAAACCGAGGAGTTTTGCGCGGATGTTCTCTTTCATGACAAAACAACAAAAAACACGGCCCCGACCGGAGGGGGCTGTAAAAAAGGAAAAAATAGAAAAAACAGCGGACGCGACAGGAATTGTACGCGTCCGTTTTAGAAGCCCTTTCGAGCCTTTAGCGGGGCCCGAAGAAGTGCCCGACGATCATCGTCATGTGCTCGCGCTCTTCGCTGGTGAGCCCCTCGGCGTTGCGCAGCAGCACCGTGGGATCGTGCAGCAGCTTGTGCATGAAGGCCTTGCCGAAAAGGTCGAGCACCTCGGCCGGATCCATGCCCTTGCGGATCTGGCGCAACGCTTTTTCGGTGAGCTCCTCGCGCGCCTTTTCCGCACGGCTGCGGATGCGGGCGATCGCAGGAACGGCCGCGCGCATCTCAAGCCACTTTTCAAAGGCCTGCACGCGCATCGAGATGATCACCTCGGCCTTGACGACGGCCGCCTTGCGGCTTTCCTTGCCGGACTCCACAACGGCTCCGAGCTCGTCCATGCTGTAGACGTAGACGTCGTCAAGCCGGGAGACCTCGGGTTCGACGTCGCGCGGCACGGCGAGGTCGACGATGCAGATCGGACGGTGGCGGCGCTCTTTGACGGCGCGCTCAATCATGCCGAGCCCGATGATGGGCAGGGCCGAAGCCGTGCAGGAGACGATGATGTCGAAGTCGCTGATCACCTGCGGCAGATCCTGCAGACGCATCGCCTTGCCGTTGTAGCGGGCGGCAAGGTTCTGGCCGCGCTCGAGCGAGCGGTTGGCAACCGTGATCGAACGGGGTTTTTGCGCAGAGAAGTGCGCCGCGCACAGTTCGATCATTTCGCCAGCGCCCACAAAAAGAACGTTGGATTCGGAGAGATTGCCGAAAAGGCGCAGCGACAGACGCACGGCGGCGGCAGCCAGACTCACCGAGTTCGAGCCGATCGCGGTGCTCGAGCGCACTTCCTTGGCGACGGTGAAGGCGTCCTGAAAGAGGTGGTTGAGCATGAGCCCGAGGCCCTTGGCCTCACGGGCGGCCGTCACGGCCTTCTTGAACTGGCCGACGATCTGCGTTTCACCGAGCACCATGGAGTCGATGCCGGAAACGACGCGGTAGACGTGACGGGCGGCTTCGCACTGCTCGTAAACGTAGGTGTGGGGCTGCAGCTCGGCGGCGCGCACGCCCTTGAGCTCTTCGATGAGCTCGAGAAGCGACTCGGTGGCGCGGGCTGCATCCATGGCCGCGCAGTAGATTTCCGTGCGGTTGCAGGTCGACAGAATCATGGCTTCCGTGACGCCGCCCGCATCCGCGGAGGCGAGGCGGGCCTTGATGACGGCAACCGTCTCTCCGGTTTCTTCAGGGCCGAACGCAACCCGCTCACGCACGGCAAGCGGAGCGGTTTTATGGTTGAGGCCAAGGCAAAGCAGCTGCATGGGGTAGAAGGAATTCACGAGCCGTGCGGACCTTTTATGCGGTGTTGTGCTTCTTGTCCGGCAAAAGGCGCCTGCACGGCCGACAACGACGTTGGTTAATCTTAAGACAGCGCGGATTATGCTTTAGAAATGTTTTGAAAAACTTAAGAAGCAGAAAAATTTCGCCCGACCCCTTGCAAAAATCAAAAAATGCCTATATAGTTCCGCTTCTCTGTTGGCTAGGTAGCTCAGTTGGTAGAGCAGCGGACTGAAAATCCGCGTGTCGGCGGTTCGATTCCGTCCCTAGCCACCAAAAGCGATTTTCGTTAAGCCTCGTAAGGCACCGCCAATGACCGCGAAATACCTGTAAATCAAGGGATTCGCGGTTTTTTGTGTTCGCCCGGCATGGGCGTGTTCTAACGGGTGAAAGTCCCGAGCGCAGGAGGTAGCACCAAGCGCATAGTCAAAGGCAAGGGTGTCCGTCGCGAGGCGGAATCTGAAGGAAGCCGGAGACAAACCACTGACCTTACGAACAGGAACCGCATTAGGCATACGAAGGCGGGTAAGTCTGCATAACAAGATGAAGCCCAAAGCTACACGGAACCCGAGGTGTAGATGCAGAAGGTGCATGGTGGGAAAGAACACGTTCTTACCCGGGGAGGACTCACGGACGCGTGCCCGACAGGGCGCACGGAGTAAAGCTTGCCGTGAGTAGTCAGCAGAGGTCATAGTAAGCAGGGCAGTACCTGCCGAAGGACTGAATTCATAGGAGTACGGTGCCGTAGACACAAAGTCGCATGGCGCAGAAAACTTAACGAAACCTGCTTGAGCTTGGTACCCACGGAATGGGGAGAAGGGTTCAAGAGGGCGCAAACGGCCGAGATGGAAATGGAGAACACCGCACAAGACCAATCCGCATTTACGGAGATCACACTCGAGGCGATACTGAGTCGCGAGAATTTGACCCTGGCGCTTAAGCGCGTCGAGGCCAACAAAGGTGCTCCAGGCGTGGGCGGAATGACGACCGAAGAAATTCGGAAGTACATTTTCGACCACCCCGGCGAGCTGACGAGTGCGATTCTGTCGGGGACATATCGCCCCGCTCCCGTGAAGCGGGTAACCATACCTAAGCCAGAAAAGGGGAAATTCAGGAATCTTGGAATCCCGACGGTCATCGACCGTCTTGTGCAACAAGCCGTTGCACAAAAGCTTTCATACAGCTACGACAGCACCTTTTCGATGTCAAGCTTCGGCTTTCGACCGACAAGAAGCGCACATGACGCGATCTTCAAGGTCATGGGCGAAGCCGACAAAGGCAACGTCTGGGCAGTCGACATGGACCTCGAGAAGTTCTTCGACACGGTCGACCACAGTCGGCTGATCCGGAAACTATCAACGAGGATCAAGGACGGGCGGGTCATCTCGCTCATCACGCGAATACTCAAGTCGGGCGTATCCGCGGACGGAAAGGTGGAGAAGTCGGACGTTGGCCTTATGCAGGGCGGTCCGTTGTCGCCGTTTCTTGCAAATATCTACCTGGATGAACTTGACAAGGAGCTGGAAAGGCGCGGACACCGCTTCGCAAGATACGCGGACGACCTTGTGATCCTCTGCAAATCCAAGCGGGCGGCTCAGAGGACTTTGACAAGCATCACTCGGTTTATCGAGGGACGCATGAAGCTCAAAGTCAATGAGGCCAAAACCACCGTGAGCTACATCGCGGCCGGTGTGAAGTTTCTCGGCCATGGTTTCTATAAAACCAAGGACGGATTCTTTCCCACCGTGCACCCAAAATCGAGGGCAAGACTCAAGAACGCGCTCAAAGAGGTTCTCTCCCGAAACCGGAAGATGAGCATCGACGGCGTGAAGGAGAAGCTCCGCAAGAAGTTGAGGGGGTGGTGCGAGTACTTCAAATACGCGAAGTACGAGAAGTGGGCAAAGCAAACCGACGAATGGATCCGGCGACGGATCCGGCAACTCTTATGGAAGACGTGGAAACGGGTAAGGACGAGGTATGCGGCGCTCCGACGACTCGGATGCTCGCATGAGCAGGCTTACCAGTGGGCTAATACGCGTAAGAGCTATTGGCACATTGCGAATAGCCACATTTTGGCCACAACCCTGAACAACGAATTCCTGAAGACCCATGGATGGTGTTGGCTCGGATTAACACGGGTCAACGGGTTTGGGGACTGAATTATGGAAACCGCCGTAAAACACCTCGCAAGGGGTGCCTACCAGATTGGTACGGGCGGTGGTGTGAGAGGTCGGTAGGTGAAATAATCACCTACCACCTACTCGATTTCGGCGGATAAAGAAAAAAGCATGGAAATCCAGAGGATTACCATGCCCTAAACATTCCATTTTTCACCATTTAGGATAACTGCTGGCTCCCCGAGTTGGGCTCGAACCAACGACCCACGGATTAACAGTCCGTTGCTCTACCGACTGAGCTATCGGGGAATGCAGAACCGGAACTATATAGGTCTTTTGGCGCTTTGGCAAGTCCTTGAGAGAAAAAAATCGGAAAAAATGCTGTGTTCGGCCCGCAGACTGATTGAAAATGGAATGTAACCCTTTGAAATGAAAGGACTTTCAATCGAAATTTAAACTAGCTGCGCATAAAGAAAGCCGCGGCCCGTTTGAAGGAGGCCGCGGCTTGGATGTCGGACGGGAGCCGGCGAGGTTTTAGAGAACCTTCGCGATCGACTCGGCCACGTACTGCACGTTGCGGGTGTTCAAGCCGCAGATGCAGATGCGCCCGTTGCGCACGCAATAGACGCCAAACTCTTCGGCAAGGCGGTCAACCTGCTCGGGCGTAAGGCCCGTGAAGGAGAACATGCCGGCCTGGCGCGTGACAAAGCTGAAGTCGCGCTTGGCGCCGAGGGCGGCCATGGCGTCGGCGAGCGCCTTGCGCATCGAGAGGATGCGGTTGCGCATGCCGGCGAGCTCTTCGTGCCAGTGTTCGGTCTTCTCCGGATCCGAGAGCACGCGCTCGACGATGTAGGCGCCGTGGGCGGGCGGGTTGGAGTAGTTGCAGCGGATGACGGCCTTGAGCTGGCTCATCACGATGTCGGCCTCGGCCTTGCTCTGGCAGACGACGGTGAGCGCACCGATGCGTTCGTTGTAGAGGTTGAAGGACTTCGAGAAAGAGGTAGCGACCAGAAAGCTCAGGCCGGAAGCGGCAAAGAGGCGGATCGAGGCGGCATCCTCTTCCAGACCGCGGCAGAAGCCCTGATAGGCCATGTCGAGGAACGGGGTGAGGCGGCCGGCGCGGCAGACCTCAATCACTTCCTTCCACTGATCCAGCGAAAGATCGTAGCCCGTCGGGTTGTGGCAGCAGGAGTGCAGCACAACAAGCGTTGCAGGCGGCAGCGCCTTGAGGTCGGCGAGCATGGCGTCGAAGTTGACGCTGTTGGTCGAAGCCTCGTAATAGCTGTAGTGACGGACATCGTAGCCCGCCATCTTGAGGATGGCGTTGTGGTTGCCCCAGGTCGGCAGCGACGTTGCGCCGACGCGTGCACCGCAGACGTGGTACATGAAGTCCATGCCGACCTTCAGGGCGCCCGTGCCACCGAGCGTCTGGACGGTGGCGGCGCGGCCGCTGCGCACGATCTCGCTGTCGGCGCCGAACACGAGCTGCTGCACGTGCAGGCCGTAGCCTTCAAGGCCGCTGATGGGCAGGTAGCTGTGCGGAATGCAGGCTTCGGCAAGGGCCGTTTCGGCTTCCTTGACGACGTCAAGAACGGGGGTAACGCCCTCCTCGGTCATGTAGACGCCAACACCGAGGTTGACTTTTTGGGGGCGGGGATCCTGGCGGAAGCGCTGCGTCACGCCCAGGATGGGATCAGCAGGAGCAGCGGTGAGGCTGCTGAACAAAGCATCAGACATATGCATCCCTGTGTAATCGTTGTTGTGAGATTTGTGTATGGGTGAAGCAGTCCGGTGCACGACACGCACCGGAGCCTGCGACAGCAACTAATATTAGACCTTCGAAATGAAGGCAGACCGGCGGCGGGTACGAAATTTGCCGTGCCGCAAGAGGCGCCCGGTCTTTAGCATGAGAAACTTTTTGTGACGCAGATCCTCACCTTTCCGCACTCCCCCTTTGAGCTGCATGCCGACTATGCGCCTGCAGGAGACCAGCCCGAGGCCATTGCCAAGCTCACCGAGGGGCTCGAGCAGGGCTTTGCCGCCCAGACGCTTCTGGGCGTCACGGGTTCGGGCAAGACTTTTACGATGGCAAACGTCATCGCCCGCGTGGGGGTGCCCGCAATCGTGATGGCGCCCAACAAGACCCTGGCCGCGCAGCTCTACAGCGAAATGCGCGAGTTCTTTCCGAACAACGCCGTCGAGTACTTCGTCTCCTACTACGACTACTACCAGCCGGAAGCCTATGTGCCGGCGCGCGACCTTTTCATTGAAAAGGATTCGGCTGTGAACGAACACATCGAGCAGATGCGTCTTGCGGCCACCAAGTCCATTCTCGAGCGGCGCGACACCATCATCGTGGCGACGGTTTCGGCCATTTACGGCATCGGCAAGCCCGAGAGCTACACGCAGATGCGCCTTATTCTGCGTACGGGCGACATCAAGGAGCGCAAGGATCTGATCGCGCAGCTCGTGAAGATGCAGTACAAGCGCAACGACATGGAGTTCTTGCGCGGCACGTTTCGGGTGCGGGGGGACACGATCGACATCTTCCCGGCCGAACACGCCGAAGTGGCCGTGCGCGTGGAGCTTTTTGACGACGAGGTCGAAGCCGTGGTGCTTTTCGATCCGCTCTCGGGCAAGGTGCGCCAGAAGGTGCCGCGCTTTGTGGTGTACCCGGCAAGCCACTATGTGACCCCGCGCGAGGAGATACTGCGTGCGATCACAAGCATCAAGGCCGAACTTTCCGAGCGGCTTGAAGAGCTCTACAAGGACAACAAGCTCGTGGAGGCGCAGCGCCTGCAGCAGCGAACGCTCTTTGACCTGGAAATGCTCGATCAGGTGGGCTTTTGCAAGGGCATTGAAAACTACTCGCGTCACTTGACGGGACTTGCGCCGGGCGAGGCGCCGCCGTGCTTGATTGACTATCTGCCTGCCGACAGCATCATGTTTTTTGATGAAAGCCACGTGATGATGGGCCAGCTCGGCGGCATGTACCGCGGCGACCGCTCGCGCAAGGAAACGCTGGTGCAGTACGGCTTCAGGCTTCCCTCGGCCCTGGACAACCGGCCGCTGCGCTTTGACGAATTTGAGCGCAAGATGCGCCGCTCGGTCTTTGTGTCGGCAACGCCGGCCGACTACGAGCTCGAAAAAAGCGCGCAGGTGGTCGAGCAGGTGGTGCGTCCCACGGGTCTGGTGGATCCGCAGGTGGAGGTGCGGCCTGCCACCACGCAGATCGACGACGTGCTCTCGGAAGTAAACGACCGGGCTGCGGCGGGCGAGCGCGTCCTGATCACGACGCTCACCAAGCGCATGGCCGAGGAGCTCACCGAGTTTTTGCGTGAACACAATGTGCGCGTGCGGTATCTGCACTCGGACATTGACACCGTCGAGCGCGTGGAAATCATCCGGGACCTGCGTGCGGGCGTTTTCGACGTGCTTGTGGGCATCAACCTGCTGCGCGAGGGGCTCGACATTCCCGAAGTGTCGCTCGTGGCGATCCTGGACGCCGACAAGGAGGGCTTTCTGCGTTCGACCCGTTCGCTCATTCAGACGATCGGGCGCGCGGCGCGCAACGTCAAGGGCAAGGCGATTCTTTACGCCGACAAAATCACCGATTCGATGCGGGAGGCCATCGACGAGACCGAACGGCGCCGTGAGAAGCAGCAGTCCTTCAACAAGGAGCACGGCATTACGCCGAGAAGCATTGTGAAGGAGGTGCGTGAAATCATCGACGGCGTCTACCGGCCGGACGCAACCGAGCGCGGCAAGGATGCCTTGAAGGGGCTCGAGATCAAGGACGAAAAGAGCCTCTTAAAGGAAATCAAGGACACCGAAAAGAAGATGCTTGCGTGCGCCCGCGACCTCGATTTCGAGCAGGCCGCGGTGCTGCGCGACAGACTCGAAGCGCTCAAGCGCCTTGCCTTCGGCGCCGACGGCAGAGGCTCCGAAGAAGGCTGAGTCAGCCTGCCAGAAGCGTTCTTGCGAGCCGGCAGATGTCCGCCGGACTCCCGGCACAGGCGTTTGCTCCCCAGTCTTTGATTTGCGCTCCGCTTGCGGTGTAGCCCCAGCTTGCGGCGATAAAGGGCAGCCCCGCGTTTCTCGCCGCCAGGGCGTCGCGGGCGTCGTCACCGACATAAAGCGTTTCCCTGCTGCTGTATCCAAGCTCCGTCATGGCATGCAGCAGCGCGTCGGGCGCGGGCTTGGGGGCGCCGAACGTTTGCGCCGAAAGAATGCAGGCGGCGCCGGCTGCAAGCCCCTTGGCTTCGCAAAGCGGACGGGCAAGTTCAATTGCCTTGTTGGTGACCACGCCCCAGGCAAATCCTGCGCGGGCGAGATCGGCGAGCATTTCCTGCACGCCCGCAAAGGGGGTGCTCATCCCGGTCATGACCGTTGCGTAGTTTTCAAGGAACTCCCGCCGCACGTCTTCAAAGCAGGGGGCTGCGGGGGTGAGCCGCAGCGCCGCCCAGATAAGGCCCGCTGCGCCCCTGCCGCAGTGTTCGCGCAGCGCCTCATAGGGAAGCCTGGCTAAAAGCCGGCGTTCGCGCAGCACATTGGCTGAGTGCGCAAGGCCCGGCGCGCTGTCCACCAGCGTTCCGTCCAGATCAAACAACACGAGTCCCCGCATGCAGTCGGTCTCCTACGAAAAAGAGCGCCAGAAAAAAGCGCTTCGCACGGCAATTGTACGAAGCGCTGTGACAGGAACCAAAGGCCTTACGATTTACCGGTGAATCCCGGCACGTGCAGGGCCTTGAGGATGATCTGCGTCGTGCCCGGACCGCTTTCGGCCGGCGGTTTGCTGGAAGCCTCCTCCTTTGGCGGCGGATTGCGGTCGCACAGGTCGTTTAACTCGCGCTGCAGCACCGCAACGATGCTGTAGCGGTTGACAAGCTCACGGGCAAACTGCAGGAAGTTGAGGTAAAGCTCGCAGCCGCGCATCGAGATGTTTTCGGTGGCAATCGAGGAGAGGAGGTTTTCCTGCATCCGGTCGATCGAGGCGATGATGTCGTTGCCGTTGAGCTTGACCACTTCAAGTGCGTGGCGTCCCTTCACCGCGCGCCCGAGCTTTTGCAGGTCGGCGGCAAGTGAAAGCAGATTGCGCTTGAGTTCGCCCTTGTAGATGCGGTGGCGGTTGGCGATGTGGTCTTTGACCATCGTCGTGAGCTTTTGCAGGTTGCTGCCCACTTCGCGCATGCCAGTGTAGGCGCGGTAGTAGCAGTAGCGCGCGTCGCGGTCGAGCTTGGTGTCGGACTTGCGCTGCTGCGCCATGTCGTAGTAGATGCTGCGCTCGCGGCTTAGGAGATCAAAGAAGTCGGTCGACTCGCTCTTGATCTTGCGCAGCGCCGATTCGTTGTCGCTTAAAAACGCCTTGACGGTGGCTTCATAGAGCTCCACCGTGTGCTGCAGGTGCGGACCCACGGTGTCGTTGATCGCGTCGCGCACGGAGTAGCAGTCGTCGTGCTGCAGCAGGCGCGCCTCCTCTTCATCGCCGCCCTTTTTGATGAAATTTGAACGCACGAGCAGCGTGAGCACAAAGAGCATGAGCGCAATCATCATGTAGTTGCCGCCCATCATCACCATCAGGCAGACGATGGCCGCGGCCGTGCAGGCGGTGAAGGCCGTGAGGAACCACCCGCTGATCACAGTGAGCACGCCCGAGATGCGGTAGACCGCGGTTTCACGGTCCCAGGCGCCGTCGGCAAAGCTCGAGCCCATGGCCACCATGAAGGTGACGTAGGTGGTCGACAGCGGCAGCTGCAGGCTGGTGGCCGAGGCAATCAGAATCGAGCTGATCACCAGATTGACGGAGGCGCGCACGTAGTCAAAGGGAAGGGGCTGTTCGCCGCGCTCGAGCTTGCGGGGCTTAAAGCGCGAGTGCAGCGCACCCTGCAGGCGCACCGGCAGAATCTGGCGCACGATCGAGCCGAGCGTCATGGAGCTGCGCACGATCATGCGGCCGGGCAGGGAGCTGCCGAACTGTTCGTGCTCGCCCTGCTGGCTTGAGGAAAGATTGATCGAAGTCTGCACCACGCGGTGCGCCTTCTTGGAAAACCACAGCGTGAGCACCATCACGAGGCCCGACAGCAGCAGGAAGATGGTGGAGGCGCGGTTTCCCTTCTCGGCAAGGCTCGTCATCATGTACGTGTCGCCGTCGGTGCCGTTGGCCATGAAGTCAAGTGCAGCGTCAAGGGCGGCTAGCGGCGCACCCACGAAGTTCACCAGGTCGTTGCCGGCAAAGGCAAAGGCAAGCGAGAAGGTGCCGCTCAAAATGACGATGCGGAAGATGTTGAACTGAATCGTCCACAGCAGGATGGAGAAGACGACCGAAAGCACGACAAAAAGCGTGGCAAGGATCACCGTCGTGTTGGCGTCGATCCAGGCGATCCACTCGGGCTGCATGAAGCTCGACCCCTTGGCGCCCTTCATCACGAGAAAGTAGAAGATCGCGGTGAGGCAGAAGCCGCCGAAGATGCCGCCGATGCGCTTGTACATCGCCTCAAAGTGAAAGGTGAAAAGCAGGCGCATCAGGTACTGCACCACCGTGCCCGAAACAAAGGCAACGCCCACCGAGATGAGAATGCCCGAGATGATGGTGAGCGCCTTGGCGGTGTTGATGTAGTCGACCACCGACACAAAGTTGCCGTCGGTGATGTAGATCTTGTAGAGGGCTGCTGCGAGCGCGCTGCCCAAAAGCTCGAAGATGATCGAAACGGTGGTGGAGGTGGGCAACCCCAGGGAGTTGAAGGCGTCGAGCAGCAGCACATCGGAAACCATGACCGCAAAAAAGATGATCATGATCTCGTTGAAGGTGAACATCTGCGGATGAAAGACGCCGGAGCGGGCGACCTCCATCATGCCCGAGGAGAAGGTGGCGCCGAGCAGCACGCCGAGGCTTGCAACCCACATCGTGGTGCGAAATCGCGCGATGCGGCAGCCCAGGGCCGAATTGAGAAAATTGACAGCGTCGTTGCTGACGCCGACGAACAAGTCAAAGCACGCCAGCACGGCTAAAAAGCCGAGGACGACCAGGTAAAAGTCAGACATTTTTGATTGAGCACGGGGGGGGGGGTTGATTAACAACTCTCGGGGCAGTGTTGCAAAGATTTATGACAGTTTGATGACAAAAATGACAAAGTTGTCATAAATCTGCCGGTGCTTTGTTTTCGCTCAAAAATCAAGCACTTACAAGCGCTCGAAGGCGCGCGGGCGGGAAGGTCCTTGTCGGGACGCGGGAAAAAGGCATGAAAAAATCCCGGACGTCAGACGCCGGGAAAAGGCGTCTTTTACAGCCGGGATGCGGAGATTCTTAAATTTGTATTAAGAGAGCTGCGACTTCTTCGTCTTG
The DNA here is from genome assembly GCA_944390145.1 of uncultured Duodenibacillus sp. Taxonomy (GTDB): domain Bacteria; phylum Pseudomonadota; class Gammaproteobacteria; order Burkholderiales; family Burkholderiaceae_F; genus Duodenibacillus. Next base: position 93,577 of record CALXOY010000012.1, on the reverse strand, counting down.
CGCTTTGCCGCCAGACGCGCCCTGCTCTTGCGCTTGGCGTCCTTGGCGCTGGCGGGCTTGCCGCTTGCGGCCTTTTTCTTTGGCGCGGGCGCCTTTTTGATGCCGCGCGCGCCTAGTTCAGCGCGCGCTCTGAGAGCGGACGCCCCCAGGGCTTCCTCCTTTTCCTCCTTTTGCAGCGGCTCGCGGTAGAAGACGAGCATCTTGCCGATCATCTGGATGCGTGCGGCCGAAAGGTCGTCGGCCACGCTCTGGTAGATGGCGGTGCGCTCCTCGCGGTCGTCGCCCGCGACATGCACCTTGATGAGGCCGTGGTCGTCAAGCGCGCGGGCGATTTCCTTCATCACGGCGGGCGTCATGCCCTTTTCGCCGATCATGACGACCGGGCTCAGGTGATGGGCCTGCGCGCGCAGGCGCAGTCTTTCGTTACGCTCTAAAATTAGCTCTGTCATTGTTGTCTGCGTCTTGTTTTAAGTTTGTTCGTCAAAAAAGTGCGAGGCGCAATTTTAAGTTTTCATGCCCAAATCTCAAAAGAAATTACGCTCCAACCGCGCCTGGATCGAACGCCACATCAATGATCCGTTTGTCAAAAAAAGCCGCCGTGAGGGGTACCGCGCCCGTTCCGTCTACAAGCTTACCGAACTTGACGACACCGAACATCTCTTTCGGCCCGGCATGAATGTGGCCGATCTCGGCAGCGCCCCGGGCAGCTGGACGCAGATCGTGCGCGAGCGCCTCACGGACAAAGACGGCGAGCTCAAGGGCCGCATCATCGCCATGGACATCCTGCCGATGGATCCCATCGACGGGGTGACGTTCCTGCAGGGGGACTTTCGCGAGCAGGAGGTCGCTGACAAACTCGACGAGATTCTTGCCGGCGACAAACTCGACGTGGTGATCAGCGACATGGCGCCGAACCTCTCCGGAATTGCCATGGTCGACGCCAACGCGAGCCTGCTTTTAAACGAGCTTGCGCTTGACTTCGCCGTGGAGCACTTAAAACCCGAGGGCGTTTTCGTCACCAAGGCGTTTCAGGGCTCGGGCTACTCGCAGTTCATTGAAAAATGCAAGCGCTCTTTTGTGAGCGTTGCGCAGCGAAAGCCCGAGGCAAGCCGCAGCTCGAGCGCGGAAATGTATGTGGTGGCAAGGCGCCTGAAGGCCAAATAAGGCGCCAAAGCAAACTTTGTTAACCAATTCGGCGCGAAATAAAGGCTCTTTGCACGGCAGGCCGCGCGCTTTTGCATTAGGCTTAGCATGCTCTAGAGCGCCCGCTGAAAGTCTCACGGGCGCGCGTCAATTCATTTCATGTATTCGAGACCGGAAGCCGGCATCCTTCAGACCGCTTCCGACATCAACTGAGGGTTATCTTGGACAACAGAATGATCGGCCGCGTTGCGGTCTGGTTGCTGATTGCTTTTGTTCTCTTTACGGTCTTCCGGCAGTTTGACAACACGGAGGCCACCGCTGTCCCGGCCGAACAGACCAGCTACACGCAGTTCATGCAGGACGCCAAGGACGGCAAGATCCGCCGCGTGGATGTGCAGGGCCGCAAGATCACGGTGACGCCGGTCGACGGCCAGGCCTACGTGATCACGAGCCCAGGCGACCTGTGGATGGTCGACGATTTGCGCAAGAACGGTGTGCAGGTGTTCGGCAAGCCCGAGGAGGAGCCGAGCTTCCTGCAGACGATTCTGGTGAGCTGGTTCCCGATGCTGCTGTTGATCGGCGTGTGGGTGTTCTTCATGCGCCAGATGCAGGGCGGCCGCTCCGGGGCGTTCTCCTTTGGCAAGAGCAAGGCCCGCATGCTTGACGACTCGGCCAACAAGGTGCGCTTTTCCGACGTCGCGGGCTGCGACGAAGCCAAGGAAGACGTGCAGGAGGTGGTGGAGTTTCTGCGCGACCCCTCGCGCTTTCAGCGCCTGGGCGGACACATCCCCCGCGGCATTCTGCTTGTCGGGTCTCCGGGCACCGGCAAGACGCTGCTTGCCAAAGCCATTGCGGGCGAAGCTGGCGTGCCGTTTTTCTCGATTTCCGGTTCCGACTTTGTGGAAATGTTTGTGGGCGTGGGTGCAGCGCGCGTGCGCGACATGTTTGAAAACGCCAAGAAAAATGCCCCCTGCATCATTTTCATTGACGAAATCGACGCCGTGGGTCGTCAGCGCGGTGCAGGCTTGGGTGGCGGCAACGACGAACGCGAGCAGACCTTGAATCAGATGCTCGTGGAAATGGACGGCTTTGAGACCGGCACCAATGTGATTGTGATTGCAGCTACCAACCGCCCCGACGTGCTTGACCCGGCTCTGATGCGCCCGGGCCGCTTTGACCGCCAGGTGGTGGTGCCGCTGCCTGATATTCGCGGCCGTGAACAGATTCTCAAAGTGCACATGAAGAAGGTTCCCGTGGGGCCTGATGTGCAGCCTGATGTGATCGCCCGCGGCACGCCGGGCTTCTCAGGTGCCGACCTTGCTAATCTGGTGAATGAAGCCGCGCTTTTTGCTGCGCGCCGCAACGGACGTGTGGTGGAAATGAACGACTTTGAGCTGGCCAAGGACAAAATCATGATGGGCGCGGAGCGCCGCTCGATGGTGATGACCGAGGATGAGCGCCGCAACACGGCCTACCACGAGTCCGGCCACGCGCTGGTCGCAAAGCTGCTGCCCAAGTCCGACCCCGTGCACAAAGTGACGATCATCCCGCGCGGCAGGGCGCTTGGCGTCACCATGCAGCTGCCCGAGGAGGACCGCTACTCCTATGACAAGGAGTACCTGCTCACCCGCATTGCGATTCTCTTTGGCGGCCGCATTGCCGAAGAGGTGTTCATGCACCAGATGACCACGGGGGCGAGCAACGACTTTGAACGCGCCTCGCAGCTTGCCCGCGACATGGTGATGCGCTACGGCATGAGCGAGAAGATGGGTGTGATGGTCTACGCCGAAAACGAGGGCGAGGTGTTCCTCGGCCGGTCGGTCACAAAGACCACGCACATTTCCGAGCAGACGATGCAGGCGGTCGACGCCGAGATCCGCCGCATTCTCGACGAGCAGTACAACCGCGCCCGCAAGCTCATCGAGGAGCACCAGGCGGAAATGCACAAGATGGCCAAGGCGCTGCTCGAGTGGGAGACGATCGACGGCGATCAGATCGACGACATCCTCGCAGGCAGGGATCCGCGTCCGCCCAAGGCGCCGGTGACAGGCTCTGCCAAGCCTGAACCGCGCAAGGAGGAGCCCGCGCGCGAGGAACAGCCCGAGATGAAGCCTTTAAACGACGCTCCCGCCGACAACGACAGCGGGAAGTAAAAACACTTCAAACAACATCAAAGGCGGTGGGCCTGCTTCGTCCGCCGCCTTTTTTCATGAGCATGGTCATGTCTTCTGACTTCTCGAAAGCCCGCCGCTGGAAGTGCGGCGGCCGCGTCTTTGACCTATCGCGCCCACTCATCATGGGCATTGTCAACGTCACCCCGGACTCCTTTTCCGACGGCGGGGCGCACAATCGCCTGGAAGAGGCCGTGCGCTGGGGCGAAAAGTTGATTGGCGAGGGAGCCGACATTCTGGATGTGGGCGGCGAGTCGACGCGCCCGGGCGCAGTCGCGGTGCCGCTGGAAGTTGAGCTGCGGCGTGTGGTGCCGGTCGTTGAGGCGCTTGCCCGCAAGGGACACGCCGTGTCGGTGGATACGAGCAGCCCCGAAGTGATGCGTGCGTGCCTTGAGGCGGGAGCCGTCATCTTGAACGACATCCGCGCCTTTGAACGGCCGGGCGCGGCGCAGACGGCGGCGGCAAGCGGCGCGGGCCTTGTGATCATGCACATGCAGGGCACGCCGCAGACGATGCAGGAGAAGCCCGACTACGCCAACCTTCTGGACGAAATCGAGGCGTATTTGCGCGGCAGAACACGGGCTTTGGTGGATCTTGGCGCCGACCCGGAGAGCATCTGCTGGGACGCGGGCTTTGGCTTTGGAAAGACGGTGGAGCACAACCTGAGCCTTTTAAAGCACACCGCGCGCTTTGCCGCCAGCGGCCATCCCTATCTGGCAGGGCTCTCGAGGAAGTCCTTTCTGGGCGCTGTGACGGGTGAGTCCGATCCCGCCTGCCGCATTGTCTCAAGCGCGGCGGCGGCGCTCATCGCTGTGCAAAAGGGCGCGCGGATTGTGCGCGTGCACGACGTGCGGGAAACAAAGGAAGCCCTTGACGTGTGGCTTGCGGCCGAGGACAGCCCGTAGGCTGGCCGCCCTTTTGCGGCCTGAAATCACGAAAAAACGCGGGCAGTTAGAATTTCGAAAAAAACAAGCCGCAGGCGCGGGCGCGAAGTGCGGCGGCGGTTTGCAGCAAAACAAGAAGGGAAAAAAAGAATGACAAGACAATTCTTTGGCACGGACGGCGTTCGCGGCACCGTTGGCGAATATCCTATCACGCCGGACTTCGTTCTTTTGCTGGGGCAGGCTGCCGGACGCGTGTTTGCGCGGCACAGCAAGACGGCCCGCGCGACGGTTTTGATCGGCAAGGACACGCGCGTTTCGGGCTACATGCTCGAAGCCGCCCTGCAGGCGGGGTTTTCCGCGGCCGGCGTCGACATCGTGCTCTGCGGCCCGGTTCCGACTCCTGCCGTTGCCTATCTCACGCGGGCGCTTCGCCTGGACGCGGGCGTGGTGATCAGCGCAAGCCACAACCCCTATCAGGACAACGGCATCAAGTTCTTTTCGGCCTCTGGCACCAAGCTGCCCGACGCGGTGGAGGAGGAAATCGAAGCCGAGATTTTGAAGGGCTATCAGTGCGGCTCAAGCGACGCGCTCGGGAAAGCCCATCGGCTCGACGACGCCTGCGGGCGCTACGTCGAATTTTGCAAGAGCACCTTTCCCACGGGGCTGGATCTCAAGGGCATGAAGCTTTACCTTGACTGTGCGCATGGCGCGGCCTATCACGCCGCCCCCGCGGTCTTTCATGAACTCGGGGCCGATGTGGTGTGCGAGGGCGTGGAGCCCGACGGCTTTAACATCAACCGCGGCGTGGGCGCCACGCACACCGACGATCTTGCCGAGCGCACGGCGCGGGCCGGAGCCGACTTGGGGCTAGCCTTTGACGGCGACGCCGACCGCCTCATCATGGCCGACAACAAGGGACACGTCTATAACGGCGATGCGCTTCTCTATGTGATGGCCTGCGAGCGCATCAAGGGGCTTGGCAAGGCCTCGGGCGTGGTGGGAACGCTGATGACGAACTTTGCGCTCGAAAAGCGCTTTGCCGAAATGAACATCGCCTTTGAGCGCGCCAAGGTGGGCGACCGCTACGTGATGGAGCGGCTGCTGCAAAAGGGGTGGCTTTACGGCGGCGAAAGCTCCGGGCACCTGATTGCGCTTGACTGCCAGACCACGGGCGACGGCATCGTGAGCGCGCTGCAGGTGCTTGCCGCAGTGGTGAAGTCCGGCAAGACGCTCGAAGAACTCACAGCCGGCCTGCAGCTCATGCCGCAGGTGATGATCAACCGGCGCATTGTGAAGGGCTACGACTGGCAGGACAACGCGAAGTTCATGGCAGCGGTCGAAAAGGCGCAGGCTCGATTGGGCGAAGCCGGCCGCGTGCTGATCCGGCCTTCGGGTACCGAGCCGCTGCTGCGCATCATGGTGGAGGCCGCAGACGAGGCGCTTGCCCGGGAGCTTGCCCAAGCCATGGCTCAGGCTCTGGATTAACTGTAAAATTGCCCGAATTGACGCGGGCGGTCGCCCGCCGTTTTGCCGCGCTCCGGAAAAAGGCCGGGGCGCGCGTTCCATTGAAACTCTCAACGTCTATGAAACCCGACACCTATATGACGGCAGCCGAGATCCGCTCGGCTTTTTTGAAGTTCTTCGAAAGCAAGGGACACCCGATCATTGCGTCGAGCCCCGTGGTTCCGCAGGACGACCCGACGCTGCTTTTCACCAACGCGGGCATGAACCAGTTCAAGGACAACTTTCTCGGCCTTGACAAGCGCTTGAAGCGCGCCACCACGGCGCAGAAGTGCATCCGCGCGGGCGGCAAGCACAACGATCTTGACAACGTCGGCTACACGGCCCGTCATCACACCTTCTTTGAGATGCTCGGCAACTTCAGCTTCGGCGACTACTTCAAGCGCGAAGCGATCACCTGGGCCTGGGAGCTTCTCACCACGGTCTACAAGCTGCCCGCCGACCGCCTCTGGGTGACGGTTTACGTCGAAGACGATGAAGCCTACGACATCTGGAACAAGGAAATCGGCGTGCCCGCCAACCGCATCGTGCGCATCGGCGACAACAAGGGCGCGCGCTACATGTCCGACAACTTCTGGATGATGGGCGACACGGGCCCGTGCGGTCCCTGCTCGGAAATCTTCTACGACCGCGGCCCGCGCATTCAGGGCGGCCCTCCGGGGAGCCCCGACGAGGACGGCGACCGCTACATGGAAATCTGGAACCTGGTGTTCACGCAGTTCAACCGCGACACCGCTGGCAACATGAACCGCCTGCCGCGTCCGAACATCGACACCGGCATGGGCCTGGAGCGCCTCGCCTCCGTGCTGCAGGACGTTGACACCAACTACGACATCGACCTCTTCCAGAACCTGATGCGCGCTGCAAAAGAAGCGGTGGAGGCGGCGGGCGCCGAAAACGTCGATCCGCAGAGCCCGTCGCTCAAGGTGATCGCCGACCACATCCGCTCCTGCGGCTTTGCAGTGGCCGACGGCGTCAAGCCCGGCAACGAGGGCCGCGCCTACGTGATCCGCCGCATCTGCCGCCGCGCCATCCGCCACGGCTACAAGCTCGGCGCGCGCGGCCCCTTCTTCTACAAGCTCGTCGAGCCCCTTGCGCGTGAAATGGGCGACATCTATCCGGAAATCAAGAATCCGAAGATCGCCGAAGTGATCCGCGCCGAAGAGGAGCGCTTCCTGCAGACGCTTTCCAACGGCATGCAGATCCTTGAGGATGCCATGGCCAAGTGCACCGACGGCGTGCTCGCAGGCGACATCGCCTTCAAGCTGCACGACACCTACGGCTTCCCGGTGGATCTCACGGCCGACGTCTGCCGCGAGCGGGGCCTTACGGTTGACACCGAGGGCTTTGAAGCCTGCATGCGCGAGCAAAAGAACAAGGCGCGCGCCGCGGGCAAATTCAAGATCGCCGCCGACGTGCTCTTTACCGGCGACAACAACGAATTCCTGGGCTACGACACGCTTGAGGTCGACGGCGCCAAGGTGCTTGCCCTTTACAAGGACGGCACGCAGGTCGAGTCGGCGCAGGCGGGCGACGATGTGCTCGTCGTGCTCGACAAGACGCCGTTTTACGCCGAGATGGGTGGTCAGGTGGGCGACGCGGGCATTCTGGAAAACGCGACGACGCTCTTGAAGGTGAGCGACTGCTTGAAGCTCAAGGCAAGCGTCTTCAGCCACGTCGCGCACATCTGCGAAGGTGAAGTGAAGACGGGCGACACGTTCAAGGCGATGGTCGACGTCAAGCGCCGCGAAGCGATCATGCGCAACCATTCGGTCACGCACATCATGCACAAGGCGCTGCGCGAAGTGCTGGGCAGCCACGTGGCGCAGAAGGGAAGCCTCGTAAACGACCAGGTGACCCGCTTTGACTTTGTGCACGACAAGCCGATGACGGCCGACGAAATCCGCCGCGTCGAGGAGATCGTTAACGGCGAAATCTTTGCCAACACGCCGGTGCAGTGCCGCGTGATGCCGCTTGAAGAGGCGCGCAAGACGAGCGCGGTGATGCTCTTTGGCGAGAAGTACGGCGAGACGGTGCGCGTGCTCAACATCGGCACTTCGGTGGAGCTGTGCGGCGGCACGCATGTGCACCGCACGGGCGACATCGGCGCCTTCAAGATCGTGAGCGAAGCGGGCATCTCCGCGGGCGTGCGCCGCGTGGAGGCCGTGACGGGCTTCAACGCCCTGCACCTGATGCAGCACAATGCGGCGCTGCTTGCGGCAAGCGCGGCGAAGTTCAAGGCGCCCGCCGAGGAGCTGCCGGAAAAAATCGATCACATGGGCGAAACCGTAAAGCGCCTGGAAAAGGAACTGGCAGAGGCCAAGGCCAAGCTTGCCTCCAGGCAGGGCGACGAAGCGCTTTCGGCTGCGCAGGACGTGAACGGCGTGAAGGTGCTCGTTGCCACGCTCGAAGGCATCGACGCCAAAACCCTGCGCGAGACGATGGACAAGTTCAAGAGCAAGTTCGGCAGCGCCGTGATTGTTCTGGCTGTTCCGGGCGAAGGCAAGGCGCAGCTTTGCGCCGGCGTCACCAAGGACCTCACGGGCAAGATCAAGGCCGGAGAGCTGGTGAACTTCGTGGCCGCTCAATGCGGCGGCAAGGGCGGCGGCAAGCCGGATATGGCGATGGCCGGCGCCTCCGACCTGGCGGCGCTGCCTGCGGCGCTGGAAAGCGCCCGCGGCTGGATTGCCGGAAAGCTTGCCTGATGAGCGGCGTGCTTGACTGCTGCGGGCTGAAGTGCCCGCAGCCGGTGTTAAAGGCCAAAAAGGCCCTCAAGGGGGTGGAGGTGGGCGCCTGCCTGCAGGTGCTCACAGACGATCCCCATGCCTTGGAGGACCTCAAGGTCTTCTGCACGCAGGGCGGCCACACGATGGTTTCCCAGGAGCCGCAGGCCGGCGGCAAAACGCTGCACGTGATCCGCAAGGAGCATTGATCCACAAAAACCGGGCGGTCTTCGCAGGAAGGCCGCCCGAAATAAAAAAAGCGGCAGCAGGAGCCTGAAACCTGTTGCCGCGTAAGGAAGATAACCCCAAGAAACATCACAAGCGACAGGAGAAAACCGCCTGCGTGAGTCTGTGAAGCAGATCCGACCCCAACGGACCCTTGTCTTCGGCTTCAAGCCTCATGCGTTTCTCAGTTGGTGGAACTTTAACCTAAATGAGAATCATTCGCAATTGGTTGCACAGGGTAATTTGCAACAAAATGTTAAAACTCGCGCTTGACCGTTGATTTCACGGCGAAAAATTCTTCCTGCCGCCTTTTGCTGCGCTGTAGAATGCGCTTTTTTCTCACTTTCTGGCCGGTAAAGCCAAAATGACTGTTGAACTGCATCCCTCCTATTTGATCGGGCAGCACCTGTCCGACTACGACTTTGACCTTCCCCTGGAACTGATCGCCCAGTTTCCGCTGGCCGACCGCAGCGCCTCAAGACTGCTGCACGTGAACGACGAGGTGATCGAAGACCTTGTCTTCACCGACCTCAAAAAGCTTTTAAAGCCCGGCGACCTGCTGGTGATGAACAACACGCGCGTCATCAAGGCGCGCTTGAAAGGCCGCAAGGAAACGGGCGGCGCGATCGAAGCGATGATTGAGCGCGTCACGGGCGAATACACTGCAATCAGCATGCTGCGCGCAAGCAAGAAGCCCAAGCCCGGCGCCAAGCTCATTTTTGAAGGCGCCGACGGACGGATTTTTGAAGCGCACGTAGGCGGCCGTCAGGGGGAGTTTTTCGAACTCACCTTTGACGCGCCGGTGCTTGAGGTGCTCGAAGCGATCGGCAAGGTGCCGCTGCCGCCCTATATCGAGCGCGAAGCGCAGGCCGCCGACGAAGGCCGCTATCAGACCGTCTATGCCGAACGACCCGGGGCGGTCGCCGCGCCGACGGCGGGGCTGCATTTCACCAGGGAGCTCCTGGACGACCTGAGGCAGATGGGCGTGGAGGAAAACTTCGTGACGCTGCACGTGGGTGCGGGCACCTTCCAGCCGGTGCGCGAGGAGGACCTCGCCAAACACGAGATGCACTCGGAATGGTTTGAGATTAGTGAAGACTGTGCGCAGGCCGTCAACCGCGCCAAGCGCGAGGGGCGCCGCGTGGTGGCCGTGGGCACGACGAGCCTGCGGGCGCTCGAGTCCGCCGCCGAAGACGACGGAACGGTCGCCGCAGGCACGATGGACACGAAGCTCTTCATTGCGCCCGGCTACCGCTTCAAAGTGATCGACGCGATGGTCACCAACTTTCATCTGCCCAAGTCCACCCTGGTGATGCTTGTTGCCGCCCTGGTGGGCAAGGAGCGCATCATGCAGGCCTACCGCCACGCCGTGGAAGAAAAGTACCGGTTCTTCAGCTACGGCGACGCCTGCTTTCTGGAACGCACCCGGTCTGAGAACCCCTTGGAGAAATAAACGTGTCCCTGCAGTTTGAAGTTTTAAAAACCGAAGGCGCGGCGCGCCGGGCCGTGATGACGCTCAACCACGGCGTTGTGCAGACCCCCGTCTTCATGCCGGTGGGCACCTACGGCACCGTGAAGGCCATGACGCCCGACGAGCTTGAGGCGATGGGTAGCCAGATCATTCTGGGCAACACCTTTCACCTGTGGCTGCGCCCGGGGCTCGATGTGATCGGCGCGCACGGCGGCCTGCACCGCTTCATGAACTGGAAGCGGCCGATTCTCACCGACTCGGGCGGCTTTCAGGTCTTTAGCCTCGGCTCCCTGCGCAAGATTTCGGAAGAAGGCGTGCGCTTTGCCTCGCCCATTAACGGCGACAAGCTCTTTTTGACGCCCGAGGTGTCCATGCAGATTCAGCGGGTGCTCAATTCCGACATCACGATGCAGTTTGACGAGTGCACGCCCTACATGATCGGCGACAGACCCGCCACCGAAAAGGAAGCCGCCGACTCCATGCGGCTTTCCCTGCGCTGGGCCAAAAGAAGCCGAGCGGAATTCGACCGGCTGCAAAATCCGAATGCGCTTTTCGGCATCGTGCAGGGCGGGATGTTCCCGAAGCTGCGCGAGGAGTCGCTTGCGGGCTTAAAGGAGATCGGCTTTCATGGCTATGCCCTCGGAGGCCTTTCCGTGGGAGAGCCCAAGGAGAAGATGCTCGCGATCATGGACGAAATCGTGCATCAGATGCCAGAGGACAAGCCCCGCTATCTGATGGGGGTGGGCACGCCCGAAGACCTCGTCGAGGGCGTCTCCCGCGGCATCGACATGTTTGACTGCGTCATGCCCACGCGCAACGCCCGCAACGGGTGGCTCTTTACGCGCTACGGCGACATCAAGATCCGCAACGCCAAGCACAAAAACGACACGCGGCCCCTTGACCCCACCTGCACGTGCGCGACCTGCCGCGGCTACACGCGCGCCTATCTGCACCACCTGCAGAAGGTCAACGAAATTTTGGGCGCCCGCCTGAATTCGATTCACAACCTGCACTTCTACGCCACGATCATGGCCGAGATGCGCAAGGCGCTTGAAGAGGGCAGCTTTGCGGCCTGGAAGCGCAAGTTCTACGAGGACCGCGCCAAAGGCACGGATTAAGCGGCCCGTCCGGCACCACAAAGAAAAAGCTCCGCGGGGAATCAAACCCTTTCGCGGAGCTTTTTTCATGGCGGTTTGACGTTGTCAGGATCCCGTCAATCCATGCGGCTTCTGCGGTCCTTCACAGCATGCGCGAGGTTGTTTAAGAGCACCACGGTGTCTTCCCACCCCAGGCACGCGTCGGTGACGCTCTGCCCGTAGACCAGGGGCTTGTCGGGCTCGATCTTCTGGTTGCCTTCGACGAGGTTGGACTCAATCATCACGCCGATGATGGCTTGGCTCCCGGAGGAAACCTGCTCGCAGATGTTGTTGACGACATTAATCTGCTCGCGGCAGATCTTGCGCGAATTGGAGTGCGAGGCGTCGATCATCACCATTTCGCGGTGGCCGTTGGCTTTGAGAAGATCGCAGGCTTTCGCGACGCTTTCGGCGTCGTAGTTGGGCTCCTTGCCGCCGCGCAGGATGATGTGGCAGTCCTCGTTGCCGGTCGTCGTGACAATGGCCGAGATGCCGCCCTTGGTGACCGAGAGGAAGGAGTGGGAGTGTTCGGCCGCGCCGATCGCATCCACCGCAATCTTGATGTTGCCGTCGGTGCCGTTTTTAAAGCCCACGGGGCAGGACAGGCCGCTTGCGAGCTGCCGGTGCGACTGCGACTCGGTCGTGCGGGCTCCGATGGCGCCCCAGCTCACCAGGTCGGCGATGTATTGCGGCGTGATGGTGTCGAGATACTCAACGCCGGTCGGCAGTCCCAGCCCCACGATGTCGCAGAGCAGTTCGCGGGCAATGCGCAGGCCGTGGTTGATGCGGCAGCTGCCGTCCAGATCCGGGTCGTTCATCAGGCCCTTCCAGCCCACCGTCGTGCGGGGCTTTTCGAAGTACACGCGCATGATGATTTCCAGTTCGCCCGCCAGGCGGCGCCGTTCTTCGTTTAGGCGCTGGGCGTACTCCATCGCCGCCTTCGGGTCGTGAATCGAGCAGGGACCGACGATTACCAGCAGCCGGTCGTCGTGGCCGTGCAGGATTTCATGGGCGGCCATGCGGGCGGCATGAACGGTCTTGGCGAGCGGCTCCTCGCAGGGGAACTCACGGATCAAGTGAGCGGGCGGCGTCAGCTCGCGAATCTCTTTGATGCGGACGTCGTCGGTTGTATAGCGCATGGTGTGTTGTCTCCCTAGGTATCAGGTTTGCAGTTTCGGTTTCTATGCCGTGCTCTGAGAGAGTCCTTATTGGGGAACGTGTCAAACCCGGTACAAAAAAGCCGCCGGATTTTTGTTCCCCGGCGGCCCTCAGTACCTTTCAATTGCTGCGTTACACGTGCGCACGTACTCCTTCCGCCGGGAGGGCGAAATAAAAGGAGTAAAAATAAAATCGTGCGGTGTAAAGCATCATGAAAGGATTGTCAGTGTTCGTTGAGCGCCTTTTTTTCAGAAGGCCTCGGACGGTCACTCTACCCGAACTTTTTAAGAAGTGCAAATCGAGAAAATCTCGTGAAATCAGGCGTTTTACTTAGTTTCGAGAAATTAACATCCTCCCGCCGACTCACGCAGACAGACCTCTGACGTCAGTCGGATAAACCACAAACGCCGGAGCGGGAGTCATGCGAGCGCCCCGCTTCGGCATCTGCTCATGACGCAGCAGCAGGACTACTTGTTGAGTCCGAGTGCGGTCTTGGCAGCGATGCGGCCGAAGGTTAGAACGTCGGCTGTTGCATTGCCGCCCAAACGATTGCTGCCGTGCACGCCGCCGGTGACTTCACCTGCGGCATAGAGCCCCTTGATCACATGGCCCTTGGTGTCGAGAACCTGTGCCTTGGGGTTGATGTATAGACCGCCCATCGTATGGTGGATGGAAGGAGCACGAGGCGTTGCATAAAATGGCGGCTTTTCGATTTTACGGTCAAAGAGCTTGCGGCCGAACTTAGGATCGTTCTTGGCCTCAACCATCTTGTTGAATTCAGCAACGGTCGCCTTCAAGTTTTCAGGTGGCATTCGAAGCTGCTTGGCCAGACCTTCGAGCGTGTCGTCCTTGTAAATACGGCCGAGCTGAACCAGCGTTTCGACGTTTTCTCCAAAGGAATTGAACTTCTGCACAATGCTCGAGTCATTGATGTCGTAGCACATGGCGCCCGGCTGCTTTTTGATGGCGGCGACGAATTCGTCACGGCGGGCGTCTTCTTTCACAAAGCGCAAGCCGTTCTTGTTGACATCAATCACGTCGTCAAGGCCGGACATCTTGCGGGCGCGTCCCTGCAATGCGCCGGAACCGGGTGTCGCGAGCGGGTAGACCTGAACGTAGTTCATTCCGGTCAACGCGGCGCCGATCTTGGTGGCCATGATGATGCCGTCGCCGGTGGCGCCGGGCTGATTGGTGGAGACCATGTCAGGCGTCAGCGTGGGCGAGGATTTCTGGCGCATTTCCTTGTTCTGACTGTAACCGCCCGTGGCAAGGATCACGCCGTACTTGCTGTTGAAGGCGTATGAGTTGCCGACCTTGTTGCTCGCTTTGACGCCCACAACCTCACCGTTGCGGTAGATGAGCTCCTGGGCCCGCATTCCGGTGATGATCTTGACGCCTTCTTTGTTCGCAGCTTTGAGCAGAGGCTCAATCAAACCCGTGCCGGCAGGCGCGTCAACCTGATGCGTGCGCTGCCACAAAGCTCCGGCGCCCTGACTGACGCGATCCATGACAGGCGTGCCGTGCTTTTGCATCCAGTGAAGCGTATCAAGCACGTTTTCAGCATAGGTACGGATCAGAGGAATATGCCCCACCTTGTCGCCGCCGTTGTAGGTCTGCAGAGCATGCCATTCGGGGCAGTCAAAAAGCGTCTTGCTGCCGCTTTTCAGATAAGCCTCGTACTTGGCTTTGACATCAGCGATGAGTTTGGCGTGATCCTCGTTTACTGGCTTTTCGCTGAGGGCTTTGACCACAGCATCCTTGAGCGTGTCGGTCATCGGCAGCAGTTTTTGCCGTTCAGGGTCGGCAGCGTTGAAGGCACTGGCGCAGCGGAGCGTGTTGCCGCCGATGACGGGCATTTTTTCGAGCACGACGATCTTGTAATTGCCAGCTTCAGCCGCAGTCACAGCAGCGGACAGACCGGCGCCGCCGGAACCAACGATCACAAGATCATAGTTTTCCGTTTTGGTGCCGTTGAACTTCTTGATCTTGACGGGAACCGGAGTTTGAAGCGCGGCAAGGTTGACGCCGCTTTTTTCCAGCGCTTCGATGACGGCGCGCTTGAATGCACCGCTGGTTACGGTGGCGCCGGAGACAGCATCAACATTGACGGTTTGGTAATCAATCATGTCCTTGGTCATGGTGCGGATGGCCATTCCGCCCATCAAATCCGTCTCGGGGTTCCCAGGAACCTTGATATCGGTGATTCTGTCTGCGCTCACCGTGACTTCAACGTTTAGGTATCCGTTATTGCCGTACACGCGGGCTTTGTAAGTGCCGGGTTTGAAGTTTGGCTTGCCGACGACTTTGCCTTGTGAGGCATCAAGAGCTTGGTTGACAGCCATCAGGATGGCTTTTGAGGAAACGCTGGCTCCCGTGACAGCGTCCACCTTGGTGGAATTGGTTTTGACGATTTGAGCCGGCAGCGTCTCAATGGCCTTTGTGCCAACGCCCGGAGTTTCGCTATGTTTGACAACCTTCACCGCGGTGATTTTGCCGTTGTCAATGTTTACTTCCACGGTCATTGGACCGTTGTGTCCTGGAACGACTTGTGTGTAAGTGGCCGCAGTTGCGCCCATGGCGAACAGCGCCATTGTGAAAGGCAGGACAATTTTTTTCAGACTACTCTTCATGAGTTCCTCCTTGTAGCAGCCTTGTCTACTACTCTGTTGCCTTCGTGAAGTTTAGGATCGCCGAAATGACCTGTCTAAATCCAAATTTGAACTAATTCTTCGTATTGGTTGCCGCAAGCGTCTCCTGGCGTGGTAATTTGTCGAGCGGTCAGTCCTTATTTTTTACCAAGCTCTTCATGCCGCTTCTTCAGTCCGACTACAAGGCTCCCCGGTGGCTGCCGGGGGCGCATCTGCAGACCATTGTGCCCGCGCGCTTTTTTCCTCGTCCGCACGTCGAGTACCGGCGCGAAATCGCCGACATGCCCGACGGCGACTTCATCATCTACGACTGGGTGCAGCCCGAGCCCACGGCGCTAAACGCCCCGGTGCTGGTGCATTTTCATGGTCTGGAGGGCGACTCGCACAGCCACTATGCCGAAGCGCTGATGCACGAGTGCGCCAAATGCGGCTGGAGGGGAGTGGTGGCGCACTTTCGCGGCTGCGGCGGCATTCCCAACCGGCTGCCGCGCGCGTACTTCGCCGGCGACAGCGACGACTGCGACTGGATGCTGCGCACCGTGCACGAGCGCTTCATCACGGCTCCCATCTACTCGGTGGGGGTGAGCCTCGGCGGCAACTTCATTGCGAAGTACATGGGCGACCGCCCGCAGGCCGCCTCCTTTCTGACGGCGGCGGTGGCGATCGGCGCGCCCGTGGATCTGGTGGCGGGCAGCGAAATCATGACGCGCGGGGCGAACAAACTCTACGACGAGATGTTTTTGTCCACGCTCAAGCAAAAGCTGCTTGACAAGGCCAAACGCTTTCCCGACCTCATCGACGCCAAGAAGGTGAAGGCCTGCCGCACGCTCTACGACTTTGATGCGATCTACACGGCGCCAATTCATCATTTTGAAAGCGCCATGCAGTATTGGACGCTGTGCTCGGCCAAGCGGTATTTGAAAAACGTCGCGCAGCCCCTGCTGCTGCTCAACGCCAAAAACGATCCGTTTCTGCCGCGCTGGGCGCTGCCCACGGAAAAGGACGTGAGCAGCTTCGTCTACCTCGAGCAGCCCGAGGAGGGCGGCCACATCGGCTTTCCCCGCGGCAATCCCCCGGGCGACCTCGGCTACCTGCCCGAGCGCGTGATGCGGTTTTTCTCGGCCTTTGACCCGAAGGTCGAAAGCGTCTAGTGTGCGGTAAAATCGCGGTTCCCAACCTTTGCAGCTGCGCCGGATTGTTCTGCCGGTGGCGGTTTTTTCAGGAAGCCATATGTCCCATATCGGTGAGCTGGGCGGCGTCAAACGCCCCCTGAGCGGCTGGCTCTCGCTCGTTTTGTTTGTGCTGATGATTCCCCTGAGCAACTGGGTGATCATGCATGTCGGTCTTGTCTGTCCCAAGGACGGGCCTTGTCTGATTCCCGTCTGGCCTGGTCTGTGGGCGCCCTCGGGCGTGCTGCTCGCAGGCTTTAGCCTCGTGCTGCGCGACGTGGTGCACCATTGCCTCGGCTGGAAGTGGGCGCTGGCCTCAATTGCCGCAGGCGCCGCCCTTTCGGGCTTTATTTCGGAGCCTTCGCTCGTTCTGGCTTCCGTCTGCGCGTTCCTTTTTGCGGAACTCGCGGACTTTGCGGTTTACGCCCCCATGAAAAAGCGCTTTCCGGCAAGCGCCGTGATTGCTTCGGGCCTGGCGGGCTCCTTTGTCGACTCAGCGATCTTTCTCTCGCTTGCCTTCGGCTCGATCGAGTATTTGACGGGCCAGGTGCTCGGTAAGTTCTGGATGAGCCTCATTGCTGGCGGCCTGATGGTGCTCTGGCGCCGTCTGCATCACAGCGAGGCGCCGCACACGGCGGCGGCTTAAAGCGGCGCTTAAGGCGGCTCGGGCAAAATTGGCCGCCGTCAAGAACCGCTTTTATTTTCCTTTTCAATGGCTGCCAGCAACAACTCCTCCAAGACCGCTGTTTTGATCTGCAACACGGGCTCCCCGGCCGCGCCGACGCGCGAGGCGGTGGCCAAATACCTTGCGGAATTTTTAAGCGACAGGCGCGTGGTGGAGATGAGCCCGCTCATCTGGCAGCCCATCCTGCGCGGCATTGTCATTCCGCGCCGGGCGCAGGCCTCGGCCGACCGCTACAAGACCGTGTGGTCGGAAAAAGGCTCCCCCCTGGTGGCGGCAACGTCGGAAACCGCAGCGAGACTGCAGGAGGAGCTCGGAGACGACTATCTCGTCGACTGGGCGATGTGCTACGGCGTCAAGCGCATTGATGAGGCGCTTCCCCAACTGGCTGCCTTAAAGCCCGCGCGCATCGTGGTGCTGCCGCTTTATGCGCAGTACGCCACCCAGACCTCGGAATCGGTCTTTGATGCCGTGCGCCGCGTGCAGAAAAAATGCGCCCTGCCGCCGGTCGTTGAAATCCCGCACTACTATGAGGAAGAGGCCTACATCGAGGCTCTTGCCGGCCGCGTGCGCGCGCACTGGGAGAAAATCGGGGGCCTGGGCGAAGACGGCAAACTTTTGATGAGCTTTCACAGCATTCCGGCCGTTTCAAGCGAGCGCGGCGACCCCTATGAGGTTCAGTGCAAGCAAACCGCCGAGCGGCTGCGCCTGGCCCTGGGACTTAAAAAAGAACAGGTGGTGCAAGTCTTTCAGAGCAAGTTCGGGCGCGCCAAGTGGCTTGAGCCCTTTGCGGTGGACACGGCCCCGAAGCTGGGGGCAGGCGGCTTAAAGCGCCTGGACGTCATCTGTCCGGGCTTTGCCGCCGACTGCCTGGAAACGTTGGAAGAAATTGCAACGGAGCTGCGCGCAATTTATGAAAGGGCGGGCGGCAGCGGCTTTCACTACATCCCGTGCTTGAATGCCGGAGAGGACACCGCAAAGCTTTATGCGGCGCTTGTGCGCAAGGCGCTGCGCAACGCTTGAAAAACGCGCGGTGCGCCTCCATATAAACGGCATCATCCCTTTGTTTTGAGCAAGAAAATGGCCCAGGAAGAAAAAAGTCAGGAACAGGTCAATCCTGCGGAAGAATTGAAGAAGGCGGCGCAGGCAGCCGAAGCGGCGGAAAAGGAGGGCGCAGCCCAG
Organism: uncultured Duodenibacillus sp.; assembly: GCA_944390145.1. Lineage (GTDB taxonomy): Bacteria > Pseudomonadota > Gammaproteobacteria > Burkholderiales > Burkholderiaceae_F > Duodenibacillus. The sequence goes on along the minus strand of CALXOY010000012.1, from coordinate 75,464 downwards.
CCCGATGCGGCCCCTGAAATCGGCATGCAGCCCGAGGCGGCGACGGCCCTACAGGAGGAGCTTGCCGCGATGACGGCCAAGGCCGCTGAAAACTACGACCTCTATGTGCGTGCCGCAGCCGAAATGGAAAACGTGCGCCGCCGTGCGGCCGAAGACGTCTCCAAGGCGCAGAAGTTCAGCATCGAGAAGTTTGCGAAGAACCTTCTTCCCGTGATGGATTCGCTTGAAAAGGCGCTCGAGATGACCGCAGACCTCGAGGGGCCGATGCGCGAGGGGCTTTTGGCCACGCACCGGCAGCTCATGCATGCGCTCGAAGTGAGCGGCATGTCGGTGATCGATCCCCAGGACGCCAAGTTTGATCCCAACACCCAGCAGGCGATTTCGATGGTGCCTGCGCCCGAAGGCAAGAGCGCGGGCGACGTGGCGCAGGTCTTTCAGCGCGGCTGGAAGATTTACGAGCGCGTGCTGCGGCCCGCGATGGTGAGCGTGGTCCAAGGTTAAGAGACGCAAAAATTCAAAAATTTTTCAGGACGCCCCGTTGAAATTTCACGGGGCGTCCCCATATGGGGAGTATGGCGCGAAGAGCGAGAGCCTCGCGCAGAGTGGAATTTTGGAAAACGGTTGGGGATCCGCCCGCAGGCGGCGGGACCGCAGCCCAACAGAGAATCAAGAGGATAAAGAACAATGTCAAAGATCATCGGTATTGACCTTGGCACCACCAACTCGGCTGTGGCCATCATGGAAGGCGACAAGGTGCGCGTGATCGAAAACTCCGAAGGCGCCCGCACCACGCCTTCGATCGTTGCCTATATGGAAAACGGCGAGATTCTTGTCGGCGCCACCGCCAAGCGTCAGGCCGTCACCAACCCCAAGAACACGCTTTTTGCCGTCAAGCGCCTGATCGGCCGCCGCTATGACGACGCCGAAGTGCAAAAGGACATCGAGCGCGCTCCGTTCAAGATCGTGCGCGCCGACAACGGCGACGCGTGGGTGCAGGTGCTGGGCGACAAGAAGCTTGCTCCGCAGCAGGTTTCCGCTGAAGTGCTGCGCAAGATGAAGAAGACCGCCGAGGACTACCTGGGCGAACCGGTGACCGAAGCCGTGATCACGGTTCCGGCCTACTTCAACGACAGCCAGCGTCAGGCCACGAAGGACGCAGGCCGCATCGCCGGCTTGGAAGTCAAGCGCATCATCAATGAACCGACTGCAGCTGCACTTGCCTTCGGTCTGGACAAGATGGGCACTGAAGATCGCAAGATCTGCGTCTATGACCTGGGCGGCGGCACGTTTGATATTTCCGTGATCGATATTGCCAACATCGACGGCGACAAGCAGTTTGAAGTGCTCTCCACGAACGGCGATACGTTCCTGGGCGGCGAAGACTTCGACCGTCGTTTGGTGGAATACCTGATTGCAGAGTTTAAGAAGGACAACGGCATTGACCTCGGCGGCGACGTGCTTGCCCTGCAGCGCTTGAAGGACGCCGCGGAAAAGGCCAAGATCGAACTTTCGAGCCGTCAGGAAACCGAAGTCAACCTGCCCTACATCTCGGCAGACCAGACCGGCCCCAAGCACATGAACATCACGATCACGCGCGCGAAGTTTGAAAGCATGGTCGAAGACCTTGTGCAGCGCACGATCGAACCCTGCCGCAAGGCTTTGAAGGACGCACATTTGTCGACCTCCGACATCACCGACGTGATTCTGGTAGGCGGCCAGAGCCGTATGCCCCGCGTGCAGGAAGTGGTGCGCGAGTTCTTTGGAAAGGAACCCCGCAAGGACGTGAACCCGGACGAAGCCGTGGCCATCGGCGCCGCCATTCAGGGTCAGGTGCTCTCGGGCGGCCGCAAGGACGTGCTGCTGCTCGACGTTACGCCTCTGACGCTTGGCATTGAAACCTTGGGCGGCGTGATGACCGCGATGATCAAGCGCAACACCACGATTCCGACCAAGCACTCGCAGGTGTTCTCGACCGCTGAGGACAACCAGCCTGCCGTGACCATCAAGGTCTATCAGGGCGAGCACGAGATGGCGGCTTCGAACAAGCTCTTGGGCGAATTCAACCTCGAAGGCATTCCGCCGTCTCCGCGCGGACTGCCGCAGATTGAAGTGACGTTCGATATTGACGCCAACGGCATTCTGCACGTGACCGCCAAGGACAAGGCCACCGGCAAGGAAAACAAGATCACCATCAAGGCAAGCTCCGGCTTGTCCGAAGAGGAGATCAAGAGCATGGTGGCTGCGGCTGAAGCCAACAAGGAAGAGGATCACCGCCGCTTTGAGCTCGCACAGGCCCGCAACATGGCCGATGCGTCGATCGCCCAGGTGCAGAAGACCCTGAAGGATCTCGGCGACAAGGTCGACAGCGCCGACCGCGCCGCCTGCGAAAGCGCCATCAAGGACGTTGAGGCGCGCATCAAGGGCGAAGACAAGGCCGCCATTGAAAAGAGCGTCGAAGTGCTGATGGCCGCCGCGCAGAAGATCGGCGAGAAGCTCAACCAGCAGGCCGCCCAGAGCCAGCAGGCCCAGGGCGCCCAGCAGCAGGCAGGCGCCTCGCAGGCTTCCCAGCAGGGCGGCAATGGCAACGGCGGCAATGACGACGTGGTCGATGCCGACTACACCGAAGTAAAGCACTGATTCTTCGGGCATTGTTTGAGGAAGGGTGCGGGTGAATAAAGCCCGCGCACGCCTCAAAAAGCACGGGCCGGGCCGCCGATTTGGCGATTCGGCCCTTGCCATGTTTTTCTGTAAGCAATTGACACACTATGGCTGACCAGGATTATTACGAGGTACTGGGCGTTGCCCGCGGCGCAAGCGACGAGGAAATCAAGAAGGCCTACCGGCGGCTCGCGATGAAATACCATCCCGACCGCAACAACGGCGACAAGGCGGCGGAGGAGAAGTTCAAGCAGGTGGGCGAGGCCTACTCGATTTTGAGCGACCCCCAGAAGCGCGCTGCCTACGACCGCTACGGCAAGGCGGGCATTGATCCGAGCGCGGCTGCAGGCGGCTTCGGCGGCTTTGGCGGCTTTGGTCAGGCAAGCGAGGGCTTCGGCGACTTCTCCGACATCTTCTCCGAAATCTTCGGAGGGGGCGCCGCGGGCGACCGCCGGCGCGGCGGTCCCAAGGTGTTCCGCGGCGCGGACGTGAACTATTCGCTTGAGATCACGCTTGAGCAGGCCGTCTCGGGCGCAAAGACCGACATCCGCGTGCCGGTGTGGGAGGAGTGCGAAACCTGCCACGGCACGGGCTGCAAGCCGGGCACCTCGAAAAAGGCCTGCCCGCACTGCGGCGGCCGCGGCACGATCAACATCAACCGCGGCTTCCTGCAGGTGCAGCAGACCTGCCCCTACTGCCACGGCACGGGCGAAATCATTTCCGATCCGTGTCCCGACTGCCAGGGGCGCGGCCGCAACCGCAAGACGAAGACGCTCGAGATCAATATCCCGGCGGGCATCAACGACGGCCAGAGAATCCGCATCCAGGGCAAGGGCGAACCCGGCCCCAACGGCGGCCCCTGCGGCGACCTGTACGTGCAGATCTTCATCAAGCCCCACGAGATCTTCCAGCGCGAGGGAGACGATTTGCATGCAGATCTCCCCTTAAGCTACGCAACGGCTGCGCTTGGCGGCGAAGTGAGCGTGCCGACGATGGGAACCGAGGCGCGCATCACGATTCCCGAAGGCACGCAGACAGGCAAGATCTTCCGCCTGCGCGGCAAGGGCGTGCCGCACCTGCACGGCAGCGGCAACGGCGACCTTTACGTGCACGTCTTCATCGAGACGCCCGTGAACCTCACCGCCAAGCAGAAGAAGCTTCTCAAGGACTTCGATGCGTCGATCAAGGAGGGCGGCGACAAGCACTCGCCGCAGAGCACGAGCTTTCTCGATAAGATGAAGAAGTTCTTCTCATAAAAGCACGGGCTGCCTTCGGGCGGCCCCAACCCTGACATCGAAAAGGAGTAAACCGATGACGAACAAATTTGCCGGCACCCAGACCGAAAAGAACCTCTGGGCGGCCTTTGCAGGTGAATCCCAGGCCCGCAACAAGTACGACTACTTTGCCGGCGTCGCCCGCAAGGAAGGCTACGAGCAGATCGCCGAGCTCTTCATGGAAACGGCCATGAACGAGCGCCAGCACGCCAAGATCTGGTTCAAGCACCTCGAAGGCATCGCCGATACGGCGGCCAACCTGAAGGCTGCCGCCAGCGGCGAAAATTACGAGTGGACCGACATGTACGAGGGCTTTGCGAAGACGGCCGAAGAAGAGGGCTTCCCGGAGCTTGCCGCCCAGTTCCGTGCGGTGGGCGCCATTGAAAAGGCCCACGAGGAGCGCTTCCTGAAGCTTCTCGACAACGTCCAGATGAAGAAGGTCTTTGAAAAGAGCGAGGAAGTGATGTGGCAGTGCCGCGAGTGCGGGCATCTTGTGATCGGCAAGACCGCGCCCGAGATCTGCCCGGTCTGCGCCCATCCGCAGAGCTTCCAGCAGGTGCGTGCGGAAAACTATTGATCCCCGGCCTTTGAATGGGTCTTGAAAAAGAGGCGGCTTTCCTTGCGAAAGACCGCCTCTTTGAGTTTCATAGGACTGCGTCCTTAAAAGAGCGAGAGAAGCCAGGGCAGCAGCGCGGGCGCCGCAAAGGCGGTAAATAGCCCCGTCAAACCCATCGCAAGGCCCGCAAAGGCGCCGGTGTCGCGGTTGATCTGAAAGGCGGTGGCTGTGCCCACGCCGTGGGCGGCAAGACCAATGGCAAAGCCGCTCACCGCATCATCCTTTTCGCGCAGAAGGGCCAGAAGGGGACGCGCAAGCAGCGACCCCACCACGCCCGTGATGACCACGAAGGCTGCCGTCAAAGGCGGAATGCCGCCCAGGTGTTCGCTCACTGCCATGGCAATCGGCACCGTGACGCTCTTGGGCGCAAGCGAAATCATGGTTTCAGGCGACGCCCCCAAAAGTCCCGCAATCACCACGGCCGAGACAATCGCCACCGTGGCGCCGGCGGCAAGCCCGCAGGTGAGCGCAAGCCACATGCGCGCAAGGCGCAGGCGCTGTTCGTAAAGCGGCACGGCAAGCGCGACGGTGGCCGGCCCCAGCAGGAAGTTGATGTGCTGGCCGCCCTCGATATAGGTCTTGTAGTCAACGCCGGTCGCTTCCAGCACGGCCACGAGAATCACGATGGCAATGAGCAGCGGCGTGCAGATCGTCTTGTAGCCGCTTTTCTTATAAATCCACATGCCGGCGGCGTAGGCCAGAAGCGTGGCGCAAAGCCACATCGAGGGGTCGGCCAAAAGCGCATGCACCGTCCCGGCAATCCGCTCCCAGAGGCTATGAAGCACGGCTGCCTCCCGTCTTTGACTTGCCTGCGGTGAGCTTTAACACAAGGCGCGTCACAAGCACCGTCACGGCCATGGCAAGAATCGAGGAGCCTACGATGGAGGCGGAAATCGCCGCCCACTCGGACTCAATGCGGTCGAAATGCTCGATGATGCCCACGCCCGCGGGGACAAACAAAAGGGCGAAGTGGGCAAGCAGGACGTTGACAACCGGAAGCGTCTTTTCAAACAGGCCGTCCACAGTCATCAGGGCGAATAAAAAGAGCACCATGCCCATGACGGGACCGGGCACGGGAAGCCCCAGCAAAGTAACGAGAAGAAGCCCTGCGAGCTGAAAGGACAGCAGCAGGGCGATGGTGAGAATCATGTTTGTCAAAGGCCTGCGTTGCAGCAGGCCGGTTGGAAAGTGAAGGAAAGTGCGAATCCTAATCCGTTTCCTTCATGTCGCGCAGGCTGCGGCGCAGAATTTTTCCAACGGCGGTCTTCGGCAGGGCCTTTACAAAGACAATCGTGCGCGGGCACTTGTAGCCGGTGAGCCGTGCGCGGCAGTACTTGACGACATCTTCGCGCGTCAGCGCCGGGTCCTTTTTGACGATCACCGCCTTGACCATTTCCCCCACGCGCGGGTTGTTGACGCCCACCACGCCGCACTCGAGCACGCCCGGCATCGAGGCGATCACGCTTTCGATTTCGTTGGGGTAGACATTAAGGCCGTTGACAATGATGAGGTCCTTCTTGCGGTCGGTGATGGTGACCGTGCCGCGCGCGTCCATAAAGCCCACGTCGCCCGTGCGCAACCACCCGTCGACAAGCACATTCATCGTCTCTTCGGGCTTTTCCCAGTAGCCTGCCATCACCTGCGGACCGCGCACGCAGATTTCGCCCGTGAATTGATCGACCCTTTCCGGATCGGTGCAGATGCCAAGGTCGACAAACCGTTCGCCGCGGATCGTGACGTCAGTGGAGGGCAGCGGATAGCCCACCGATCCGTCCCAGGCTGCGCCCGGCAGATTGCCGCACACGCCCGGGCTCGTTTCCGTCAAGCCATAGGCCTCCAGAATATGGCAGCCGGTTGCCTTGTACCACTTCTCGGCCACGGTCCTTTGCACCTGCGCGCCCCCGCCCACGGTCATCTTCAGCCGGCTGAAGGTGTGCGCGCGGAATTCCTTGTTGTTCACAAGGGCATTGAACAGGGTGTTCACCGCCGGAATGATCGAGAAGTCCCACTTCTTGATGAGCGCCACCAGTCCCGGAATGTCGCGGGGGTTGGGAACCATCACCTGTGTGGCGGCGAATTTGGAAAAGCACAGGGTCGCGGTGAGGCTGAAGATGTGGTAAAGCGGCAACGCCGTCATCGCCACCTCCTTACCCATCTCAAAGGTCTGGCTGATCCAGGTGCCGGTCTGCTCGACATTGGCGAGCACATTGCGGTGCGTGAGCATGGCGCCCTTGGCCACGCCCGTGGTGCCGCCGGTGTATTGCAGCAGCGCCACGTCGGTGTTTTTCAGCTCCACGGGCCTAAAGCCCCGGCTGCGGCCGATCGCAAGCGCCTTGCGGAAGTTGACGTGGCCGGGCAGGTTGAAGTCGGGCACCATTTTCTTCACATACCGCACGACGAGTTCGGTCGCGGTGCGCTTCACCCACGGGAGCATGTCGCCCACCTTGGTGGTGATGATGTGCTTCACCGGCGTCTCGGACAAGGTGTTTTGCAGGGTCTTCGCAAAATTTTCGATGATGACGATCGCCTTGGCGCCGCTGTCCACCAGTTGATGCCCGAGTTCGTGCGAGGTGTAAAGGGGGTTGACGTTTACTGCAATCATCCCAGCGCGCAGAATCCCCAGAAGGCCGATCACGTACTGCTGGAGGTTGGGCATCATGAGCGCCACGCGGTCGCCCGGCTTCATCCCGGGCAGCGACTGCAGGTAGCCCGCAAAGTCGCGCGACAGGTCGCAGACCTGCCGGTAGGTGAGCGCATGGTCCATGCAGATGAAGGCCGGGTGGCTGCCGAAGCGTTCGGCCGTGGCGTCAAAGAGCGCCGGAATGGAGGCAAACGTGTCCGGATTGATTTCAGCGGGCACGCCTTCGGGATAGTGCTTGAGCCAGGGGCGGGAGAGTTCGGACATAAAGGAAGGATCCTTTTTCAAAGGGGGCGCCCGCGAAAAGGGGAAGGGAAAGCAGGCGCGTTCTTCTCTGCGTTGACGGCGCTTTTAAAAGGACGCCGTCAGCAGAAGAAGGGGAGGCTGTCAACGGCGGGGCGAGCGGCGGGCCTGGAGTTTGTCAAGCTGCAGGCAGTGGCGCGCATAGGCCTTCACGTCGTTGTAGTCGGTGTAGTCGATCGGCACGGCGGAATCGGTGGGTCCGTTGGTGATGCGCATGATGAGCCGGATCATGGTGCGCTCAAAAAGGTTCCAGTGCGGGTAGTCGACCTTGCCTGCAAAGCACTTGAGGTCGCGCGGCTTCCAGGGACTGCGCTTGACAAACTTCTGCAGGTAGCGGTTGCCCTCGGGCGTGGCCTTTTCCGGCGTGCGCGCCACCACCGTGACGTTGAAGAAGCTGTTGGGGCGCGACTCGATCTCGTTTTTGTAGAGCGAGCAGAACTCCCACACGATCTTGTTGTAGACGCCGTAGACGATGGGCGAGCCCACGATCACGATGTCGTAGCGCGCCCAGTCGACGCCTTCGCGGACGGCCTCCATCATGTCCATCATGTCGCAGGCGTGGCCTTCGGCGACAATCGTTTCCATGATGGTGCGGGCGATGCGGGCCGTGTGGCCGGCGTGGCTGTGATAAGCAACGAGAACGTGATGAGTCATTACGGTTTCCATATTTCCTTGCGGGGCTTCGCTTTTTTCGGGCGCGCAACTTGCCCTGCGGCCGGATTCCTGCGCCCGGCCCTTCGCATTTCAGCGGGAATTCTATCGTAGCCTGCTGCCGGAGTCGGATTTTTGCGGCTGCGGACAGAGCCAATGGGGCGCAAACGGCCGGTTCGGGGCGGGCGGATCACCACAACAAAATTCGCCGCAGCGCTTGGAAAAACGGCATCCGCCCGTCTAAAATGGCGCATTCCTTGCCGGGTTTTGTAAGACGATGTTGCTGCGTGCGCATGATGGTTGCGGCGGGCGTCGGCATCACCCGGAAATCTCCTTTTTGAAAACAACAACGCCGCGCGCGACGATGCGGACTGCAGTGCGCTGTGCGGCAGCAGGATTTATGGCAAAAGAAGATCTGATTGAAATGTCGGGCCAGGTGCTCGAAGTTCTCCCCGATGCGCGCTATCGCGTGCGGCTTGACAACGGCCACGAGCTCATTGCCTACACCAACGGCAAGATGCGCAAGCACCACATCCGCATTCTGGCGGGCGACAAGGTGTCGCTCGAGCTCTCCCCGTATGACCTCACCAAGGGCCGCATCACGTTCCGCCACATCGAAGGACGTCCGGCGCCCTCGGCAAACACCCAGAACCGCCGCCGTTGATTCTTTTTTTAAGCAGGAAGGCCGCGCCATGAAAAAGCACTACGTGCTCATTTATCACTATGTTGCCGACTATATGGCAAGGCGCAACGCCTTCCGTGCCGAACACCTCGCCCGGATCCAGCAAAAAGTCGACGAGGGCTTTGTGCTCGGCGCTGGCGTTCTTCCGAAGGAGCCCGCGGCGTTGATCCTCTGCTATGCGGATTCAAGTGCCGAGGTCGAGGACTTTGCAAAAAACGACCCCTATGCCAGGGCCGGCCTGATTGCAAACTTTGAGGTCGACGAGTGGGCGGCGGCCGCAGGGCTCCCTGAGCTTCTTCACCCCGCCGGACGCGGGCACTGATGTGATCCCGCCCGCTGTCAGCGTCTCCTCCATTCTTCGCCGCATCAAGGGCGGATTAAACCGTCTGGGCTTTATCCGCATCGAAGGCGAAGTCCACTCCATCAAGCCCTATCCGTCCGGGCACGTCTACCTCGACCTCAAAGATCGTGAAGGCGACGCGCAGCTGCACTGCGTGATCTGGCGCCGCACGGCCTTCACTCTCAAAAGCCTGCCGCGGCAGGGACAGGCGGTGGTGCTCACCGGCACGCTCGACGTCTTTGAAAACCGCGGACAGCTGCAATTTAATGTCACCGACGTGGAGGACGCTGGCGAAGGGGCTCTTTTCGCCCGCTTTGAAGCGCTAAAGCGCAAGCTTCTTGCCGAAGGCCTTTTTGAAGCGGCCGTCAAAAAGCCGCTGCCGCGCTATCCGCGGGCCGTGGGCGTGGTGACGAGTTCGGAGACGGCGGCGCTCCAAGATGTGATGAAGACGCGGGCGCGCCTTGCCCCCTGGGTGCCCTTTGTGCTCTACCACGCATCCGTGCAGGGCGAAGCCTCGGAAGCCGAGATTCTGGCGGCGTTGGACAAGGCTGCCGGGGAAAATCGCGTCGATGTGCTGCTGTTAGTCAGAGGCGGCGGGTCGCTTGCCGACCTCTGGAGCTTTAATTCGGAAGCCATCGCGCGGCGCCTTCGGCGGATGCCGATGCCGGTCGTGACCGGCGTTGGGCACGAGACGGACTTTACGATCGCTGATATGGCGGTCGACCTTCGGGCGCCGACGCCGACTGCCGCCTGCTCGATCGTGCTGCAGCACTGGGCGGCGGCCCCGCAGGAACTTGCCTCGCTTGAACGCCGGCTTGCGGCGCAGGCTAAAAGCAGGCTGATGCTTGCGCGCGCCGAACTCATGCGCCGGGGCAATCTGCGGGCCGCGGCGGCAAATCTCTTTGTCCGGCTGCGGGCGGCGCTGCCCCAGGAGCGGGATTTGCGGCGCTCGTGCGAGCATGCGCTTGACCTTTTGACCGAACGGCTTGACCGCAGCGCGATGGCGCTTGAGGCGGCGGCAAGGGGCTTCACGCAAACCGGGGCGGCGCAGTTGGCCGTGCTTGAGGCGCGCCTAAAGCGCGCGCGGCCGGCGGCCGGTGCCCTGAACCTCAGCCTGCAGCAAAAAGAGCAGCTTCTGACATCGGCCTTTGCCTATGCTTTAAAGGACAAGAGCGCGCGGCTTGAGCAGCTTGCGGCAGCGCTCAATGCGCTCGATGTTTCGCAGACTTTAAGGCGGGGCTTTACGCTTGCCACCGACGCAAGCGGGCGGCGCGTGGCGGGGGCGGCGGCTTTGAAAAAGGGAGACGCCCTTCACATTCACTTTGCCGACGGCAGCGTTCTCACGCAAGTGCAGGAGATTTCCCGCACAAAATAGCCAAAATTTCGTTTTCTCCGGTCGAAATTTTGTTCTCATTTGCATTTGGCGGGGAGAAACGCGGGCATTTCGGACTATCATCTGTCAGTGACAGGGCCGCGTTTTTGCGATCCGCCTCGCTTTCAGCAGTTTGTAAAAAGAAGGAAGAGCTGAAAGCGCACGCGTCCCCAACGAAAGCCGAAGAAATCCGGCCGATTACGATCTTTGTGGAGAACTCCAATGAGCCAGTTCGTTTTGCCCAAGCTTGACTACGCAATGGATGCCCTTGCCCCGGCCATCAGCAAGGAGACGCTTGAATACCATTACGGCAAGCACCATCAGACCTACATCAACAACCTCAACAATCTCATCAAGGGAACGATGTACGAAGCGGAGTCTCTGCGCGAAATCATCAAGACGAGCCAGGGCCCGGTCTTCAACAACGCCGCCCAGAGCTACAACCACGCCTTCTACTGGAAGTGCCTCACCCCCAACGGCGGCGGCGCTCCGACGGGCGAACTCCTGCAGGCCATTGAAAAGCAGTGGGGGTCCTTCGAGGGCTTTGTGGCCGACTTCTCGGCCAAGGCCAACAACAACTTCGGCTCGGGCTGGACGTGGCTGGTAAAGCGCTTGGATGGCCAGCTGGAAATCTACTCGACCTCCAACGCCGGCACGCCCTTGACCGACCACTTGAAGCCCCTGATGGTGATCGACGTTTGGGAACACGCCTACTACATCGACTACCGCAATGCACGCGCAGCCTACATCAAGGCTTTCTTCGAGAAGCTGGTGAATTGGGACTTCGTGCAGGGACGCTTTAACGGCGAACCGTGCGACTGCGACTGCCGCGGCGAGGGCGAGGGCTGCTGCTGCGGCTCCTGCGGCTGCAGCAAGTAAGAGCGCTTGCGGTGAAAGGCACGGCCGGGCGTGAAAACCCGGCGGGAGCCTTCCGTAGACAGCGTCGGGCCGGCGCGCAGAAGACGACGGCCAAAAATAAGAAGGCGGGGGAAGTGTGTGCTTTTCCCGCTTTTTTTGACACGATCTTTGATGTTTGACGCTCAGAAATCCGCACAAGCCGCAGCCTTTCTTCTTTGGAGAGCGGGCGGCAGGCTGCCCTCTGTAAAGCTCATGGGGCTCTTGTACCTTGCCGAGAAGCAGTTTTTGCTGCAGTGCGGCGAGCGGCTCACAGGCGACCGGATGGTCTGCCTGCCGCAGGGTCCGGCTATGTCGGCGGCCTCTGCGTGCCTTGCAAACGGGAGTGAGGATTGGGACGCATGGATCACGCGTTCCGGCAGCAGCGAACGTGCGCTCAAGAGCACGGTTCATGTCGACTCCAAGGAGCCGCTCGCCACGTTTGATGCGCTCTCTGTGGCAGAAGCGTCCGTGCTCGACGCGGTCTATGACGCCTTCGCGGGTGTGAGCCAAGGGAAGCGACTGCGCGACTCCCGCTATTGCCCCGAGTGGGAGGAGACGAACGGGGCGCGGCGCCCCATCGGCATTGAGGTTCTCCTTGTGAAAAACGGCAGAACCCGGGGCGAGGCTGAAGCCATTTTGGAAAAGATCCGGGAAGTGGAGGAGCTTCAGCGCATTGCGCAGCGGTTGCCATGACCGGGGGGCCGGCCTCAGGCAAGGGCGGCGGTTCCGGCGGACGGATCCCGCAAAAACCGGCAAAGAGGCTCAAGGGCGGCGCATTCCTTTAATCAGGGGAGGCGGCGTTCGATTCATTGCGGCAGTATTTGCGGTCGACAAGCTCCGGAATGATGGCGCCCACCTTGATGCCGTGCTGCGCAAACCAGCCAGCGTTCATTTCAATGACGCTTGCCGCATCCACGCGCGACTGATGCAGGTCGAGCGTTCCCTTTTTCATGGTCTCGATCTGCGTGATGCGGCCGCAGGCGTCGATGAAGGCGGCGTCGAGGTCAATCAGGGTGTTTTTCATCCACATCGCAATCGGGCGCGGGGCTTCAAACACAAAGAGCATGCCGTGGTTGGGGGCGAGATGGGCGCGGTGCATGAGGCCCGTGCGGTGCTCGATGGAGGTGCGGGCCACTTCGAGCTCAATGATCTGGTGCCCGAGGCGGATCGCCTGCACTTCGTCAAGGCTTTGAGCCATCAGTGAGCAGGCGGCAAGCGAAAGCGTCAGTCCCGGTAGAAATCGCGGCATGGTGTCGGTTAGTTTATAAGAGAAATACCCTAAGCAATATATCGTATATTGACGCCCCGTGCGGACGGCGGGGCGGGAATTTACATTCTGCGCGCCGCAGCGTGGGGGAAAACCGGCACCGGCAGCGCGCAAAGCACGAGCACAAAGAGAATACACGTTGCTGTGTGTGTTTTTGTATCAATAAATGCACACAAGATGGGAAAAGATGCCGCCGCTGCTGTTGGCCGCAGACAGCCGGCGTAATGTAGTGGGACTGCGCGGGGCGTTTCCCTGCAGGGCGGGGCCTTTGTGCGCAGATGAAAAACAAGCGTTTCAACAAGTCAAAGAGGCAGGCATATGGCGCAGGGCGCGGTCAAGTGGTTTAACGATGCCAAGGGTTTTGGGTTCATCACGCCGGACGAAGGCGGCGAGGACCTGTTCGTGCATTTCTCCGCCATTGAGATGAAGGGCTTCAAGAGCCTCAAGGAAGGCCAAAGGGTGGTCTTCGAGGTGGTCGAAGGCCCCAAGGGAAAGCAGGCTTCTCACGTCAAGCCCGTCGAAGAATAAGCGGGTTTGCGGCGCGCGCCTTCTTTCACGTTCTTTCTTGAAGAAGGGCGGCGGGAGAGCGCGCTTTTTGCGGCGGGCTGCCGGTGGCGTTGAAGCCCGGCGGAGCCGGCCGTTTGGCGATGTTGGCAAAAGACGCCTGCATCGTGTATTATTGCGCGTCTGATTTTCACCGTGCTTTCAGTTTCCCCGATTTCCACTGGACTGACGGCGACAAGCGGCAAAAAGAAAATCAACAGAAAATTTCCGGCAAAAGACACTGGAGGAAGCTGGCTGCGTAGTTAGAGCGCGGGACCGGCACCGGCGTTTTTGCCCCGTTTTTGTTTTTGACGAACGCAGACTGCCCAGCAGCTCCAACCTGTGCAAAGTACGGGCGCCACCCTGTACGAGGCGGTTTATGAAATTCTGCGTTGTCTTTTTGTGAATCAGGTGATAACAATGAAGACCTTCTCTGCCAAGCCGCTTGAAGTTCAGCGCGACTGGTACGTGGTCGATGGCACGGACAAGGTGCTTGGCCGCCTTGCTGCCGAAATCGCACTGCGGCTGCGCGGCAAGCACAAGCCCGAATACACGCCGCATGTCGACACGGGCGACTATATCGTCGTCATCAATGCTGAAAAGCTGAAGCTTTCCGCTGAAAAAGACACCAAGAAGACGTACTACCGCCACACGGGCTATCCCGGCGGCGTGCGTGAAACCACCTTCCGCGAGATGCAGGAAAAGCACCCCGGCCGTGCGCTTGAAATCGCCGTGCGCGGCATGCTTCCGAAGGGACGCCTCGGCTACGCCATGATCAAGAAGCTCAAGATCTACGCCGGCGCCGAACACCCGCATTCCGCACAGCAGCCCAAGGTTCTTGACATTTAAGGTGGAATAACATGATCGGCAACTACAACTACGGCACCGGCCGCCGCAAGAGCTCTGTGGCTCGCGTCTTCATCAAGCGCGGCACGGGCAAGATCGTGATCAACGGTCGTGACCTCAACGAATTCTTCAAGCGCGAAACCGGCCGCATGATCGTCATGCAGCCCCTGCAGCTCACCGAAAACGTCGAAACGTTCGACATCATGGTGAACGTCTCGGGCGGCGGTGAATCCGGCCAGGCTGGCGCCGTCCGTCACGGCATCACCCGCGCCCTGATCGACTACGATGCGGGTCTGAAGCCCGTTCTCTCGGCCGCCGGTCTCGTGACCCGCGACGCCCGTGAAGTCGAACGCAAGAAGGTTGGTCTGCGCAAGGCCCGCCGCGCCAAGCAGTTCAGCAAGCGTTAATTGCTCAGCGTTTCGGATTTGTTGCCCGCTATACTTTGACAAACTTCGGTTTGAAGAAGCATTGTCCGGGCAAAGAGACCGTCTCCCGAGATCCCGGGCGGCGGTCTTTTTTCGTCTGCGTCAAAAAGAAAACAACGCCGGCTGGCGTGAGGGGAGCTTTCCCCTTTACGGGCGGGATATTCCCTGCCGCAGGGCTGGGGAGGCTCTGGAGAGCCGGAAAAAGAAAAGAATGGGAGTCAAAGCAATGCAGGAAAAAACAATCAATGCGGGCATTGTGGGGGGCACGGGCTACACGGGCGTGGAGCTGCTGCGGCTTTTAGCGCGCCACCCGCAGGTGACCGTGACCGCGATCACCTCGAGAAAGGATGCGGGCACGCCCGTGACCGCGATGTTCCCCTCCTTGAGGGGATTTATGGACGGCCTTGTCTTTTCAACGCCGGAGGAAGCAAAGCTCACCGACTGCGACGTCGTCTTTTTTGCCACGCCCCACGGCGTTGCGATGAACATGGCGCGAGAGCTCGTTGCCGCCGGCGTCAAGATCATTGATCTGGCGGCCGACTTCCGGCTGCGCGACACCGCGGTCTTCAAGACCTGGTACAAGCTCGATCACGCCTGCCCCGAGCTTCTAGAAGAGGCGGTCTATGGACAGCCCGAGACGATGCGCGAAAAGATGAAGGGGGCGCGCATCCTCGGCATGGCGGGCTGCTACCCCACCTCGATTGAACTGGGGCTTTTGCCGCTGCTCGAATTTGAGAAGGCGCACCCGGGCACGTTTGATCTTGAACACATCATCGCTGACAGCAAGTCGGGCATCTCGGGCTCCGGCAGAAAAGCCGACGTGTCGCTTATCACCGCCGAAATGGCGGACAACTTTCACGCCTATGGCTTGAAGGGTCACCGGCATACGCCTGAAATCGAGCAGCAGTTAAAGCTCTTTGCGGGCACGGAGAACGTGAAGCTCACCTTCGTGCCGCATCTGTTGCCCACCATCCGCGGAATTCATTCGACGATTTACGTGCGGCTCAAGGACGCCTCGATGGAGCTCGACTTGCAGGGGCTCTATGAGAAGCGCTACGCGGGCGAATACTTCGTTGACGTGATGCCCGCGGGGTCGACCCCTGAAACCCGCAGCGTGCGCGGCTCGAACTTCCTGCGGCTTGCGGTGCATCGGCCGGGCAACGGCGACCTCATCGTGATCCTTGCAGTCGAGGACAACCTTGTGAAGGGCGCTGCCGGCCAGTCCGTGCAGGCGATGAACATTCTCTTCGGACTCGATGAAAAAACGGGCCTGGATATGCCCGCCCTCATTCCCTGAGGGTGAAAGGCATGTCATCGGGGTTTTCGCGGCCGGGAATTTGGTAAAGATCCTATGCGGATTTTCAGGCCGGCTGCGGATTTTCCGTATAATCCAAGGGTTTTGCACGGCGCGGCGGGGCTGCCCCGTGCGTTGACGTGATTCATTTAAAAAGAGAAAAAAGAGGAAAGAAGTGTTTTTCATTTCTGATGCCATGGCCCAGACGGCAGCTGCTTCGGGCGGCACGAGCGGCCTTCTGATGCAGATCATCCCCATCATTCTGATCTTTGTTGTGTTCTGGTTCTTCCTGATCCGTCCGCAGCAAAAGCGCCAGAAGGAACATCAGAAGATGTGCGAAGCGCTCACCAAGGGCGACGAGATCGTGACGATCGGCGGGCTTGCGGGCCGCATCGCCGACGTGAACGAACAGTACATCGTGATCGAAATCAGCCGCGTCGAAGGCAATCCGGTGACGATCACCATGCAGCGCGGGGCCGTGCAGACGGTGCTGCCGCGCGGCACGCTCAAGTCAATCGACAAGTAATTGACGCGTGTTTGCAGCGGGCGCTCTGCATTGCCTCAAATGCAGCTCGCCCGCTTTGCTGTTTTTTGAAATGCGCTGCAGCAGGACGCCAAAAGTCCTCTGCAGCTCTTTGCGCAAAGGCGCTGGCGGGGCTGACAGCCCTTGAACGCTTTTTGCGCGGGCAAAGTTCTTCCGAGGACTTTGCAGGCGCGGAGCCCTCCCGGACGCTGCGCCGACAGTTTCAACAACGAAAGGCGCCGGCTTGACGCAAAGCGATCACCCCAAAGGGACGCAAGAATAAGAAGCAGAGCCGGCCGGCCCGGAGTTTTGGTATGAATCGATACGCTCTTTGGAAGTACATCGTCATCGGCATCGTGCTGCTGATTGCGGCGCTTTATACGCTTCCCAACTTCTACGGCGAATCGCCCGCCGTGCAGGTGAGTTCCGGCAAATCGACCGTCAAGATCGATGAGACGGTCTTAAGCCGCGTGGAAAAGGCATTGGCCGACGCCAAGATCGAGCCCAACGGCGTTTTCTACGAGCAGGGCGCCCAGCAGAACACGGTGCGCGTGCGCTTTGAGCCCACACAGGCGGAAATGCAGCTGCAGGCCCGTGAAGTGATCGAGCGGGCGCTCAACCCCGATCCGAAGGATCCCTCCTACATCGTGGCCCCGAACCTCGTGCCCAATACGCCGGAGTGGCTTCTGAAAATCAACGCGCTGCCGATGTACCTTGGCCTTGACCTGCGCGGCGGCGTGCACTTCCTGCTGCAGGTGGACATGCGCACCGCCATTGAAAAGCGCGCCGAGTCGACCGCAGCCGACCTGCGCACGCAGTTTCGCGACAAGCGCATCCGCCACGCCGGCATTTCGCGTCAGGGCAATACGGTGACCGTGACCTTCAACGACGAGCAGGAGCGTGAACGCGCCATCGACCTGATGCGCTCCACGCAGCCCGATCTGGTGGTGACCGAAAGCACGCGAGCCGGCAAATACGTTCTTTCGGCCGAACTCTCGCAGCGCGCCATCCAAAACGTGCAGGAGTACGCCTTAAAGCAGAACATCTCCACGCTGCACAACCGCATCAATGAACTCGGCGTGGCCGAACCCGTGATTGCGCAGCAGGGCGCAGACCGCATCGTGGTGCAGCTGCCGGGCGTGCAGGATACGGCCAAGGCAAAGGACATCCTGGGCCGTACGGCAACCCTTGAAGTGCGCATGGTGGACGACTCGCCCGAAGCCTTGACGCAGCTCTCTCAGGGCAACGTCCCCTTTGGCGACGAGCTTTACTACGACCGTGAAAAGCGCCCGATTCTTGTGAAGCGCCGCGTGGTTCTCACCCGCGAGAACCTCAACGACGCGCAGCCGGGCTTTGACTCGCAGACGCAGGAACCGACGGTGAACCTCACGCTCGACAACAAGGGCGCGCGCATCTTCCGCGACGTCACCCGCGACAATGTGGGTAAGCGCATGGCGATCATCCTCTTTGAAAAGGGCAAGGGCGAAGTCGTGACCGCCCCCGTGATCCGTCAGGAGATCGCTGGCGGCCGCGTGCAGATTTCCGGCCGCATGACGACGATGGAAGCCACCGACACGGCGCTGCTGCTGCGTGCGGGTTCCTTGGCAGCCCCCATGGAAATCGTGGAGGAACGCCTGATCGGCCCGTCGCTGGGTGCTGACAACATTGAAGCGGGCTTCCGGTCGACGCTTTACGGCTTTGGCTTTGTGGCGGTCTTCATGATGGTCTACTACCAGGTCTTCGGCATCGTGACCGCAATCAGCCTGATGTGCAACGTGATGTGCCTGATTGCGCTGCTCTCCATGCTGCAGGCCACGTTGACGCTGCCCGGCATCGCGGCTATTGCTCTGACCCTCGGCATGGCCGTTGACTCGAACGTGCTTATTAACGAGCGCATCCGTGAAGAACTGCGCATCGGGCGAACGCCGCAATTGGCCATCAGCGAAGGCTACGGCATGGCCTTTGCGACGATTGTCGACTCCAACGTCACAAGCTTGATTGCCGGCATTGCACTGCTGATCTTCGGCTCGGGCCCGGTGAGAGGCTTTGCCGTGGTGCATTGCTTGGGCATCATGACGTCGCTATTTACCTCCGTGATCGTCTCGCGCAGCATGGTGAACTTCATCTACGGACGTCAGAAGAAGCTCACGCGCGTGCACATTGGTCAGGTCTGGCGGCCGGATCCGGCTAAGGTCCAGTCGTCGAAGTAAGCAATACAGAGAGGAAAATCATGGAGTTTTTCCGCATTCACAAGACGATCCCGTTCATGCACTACTCGCATATCCTGAACGCGATCTCCTTGATCTCATTTGTGATTGCCGTTTTCTGGCTTTTCTACCACGGCCTTTCGCTTTCCATTGAATTCACGGGCGGCACGCAGGTTGTGGTGCAGTACCCGCAGGCGGTGCAGACCGAACAAATCCGCGAGCAGATCCAGACGAAGCTTGGCGTCGAGGCTGCCGTGCAGAACTACGGCACCGCGCGCGACATCATGATCCGTCTGCCGATGAAGGAGGGCGAAACGTCCGGCCAGATGGCAAAGGAACTGATGGCCGTACTGCAGCAGACGGCGCCTGACGTGAAGATGGTCAACAACGAGTTTGTGGGCCCGCAGGTGGGCGAGGAACTGGCAACCGACGGTCTGACGGCGCTGCTGCTTGTCGTGGCGGGCATCATCATTTACCTCTCCATGCGCTTTGAGTGGAAGTTCGCCATCGCAGCCATCATCGCCAACCTGCACGACATCGTGATCGTGGTGGGCATCTTCGCCGTGATGAACTGGGAGTTCTCGCTGCCGGTTCTCGCGGCCGTGCTCGCGGTGCTGGGCTACTCGGTGAACGAATCGGTGATTATTTTCGACCGCGTCCGTGAGCACTTCCGCAAGATGCGCCGCGCCGACACGGTGGAGGTGATCAACTCGGCCATCACCGCGACGATTTCGCGTACGGTGATCACGCACGGCTCAACGCTTGCGATGACGCTTGCGATGTTCTTCTTCGGGGGCCCCGCGCTGCACTACTTTGCGCTGGCGCTTACGATTGGCATCATGCTGGGCGTTTACTCGTCGGTGTTCGTGGCCGCCGCCATCGCCATGTACCTTGGCGTGAAGCGTGAGGATCTCGTGAAGCCCATCAAGAAGGATGAGGTGCAGGAGATGGTGCCGTAACCGCCATCTTTCTTAAAAGACGAAAAGTCCGGTCTTTCGGCGTTCGCAGGAACGCGGGGAGGCCGGATTTCTTTTTCCGAGGGGCGGCAGGCTCAATTAAAGTGTGGTAACTTGCCCGCATCCGTTCTCCGCTCAAGAGATCAAATATGCTGACAGTTTGCGCCCTGTTGTTTCTGACCACTCGGACTTTCCGGCCGATATGGCCGGGGGAACGGACTCCCATCTGATGCCGGGAAATTTGCAAGCGGTTCTCTTCATGCGCCGTCTCGCCGTCCAGCCAGCCGCAGGAAGCAAAGCGGGCCGCTGTGCCAGCTGGCAGGAGAGGCGATGGATTTTGAAGGGAGTCTGGGAAACCTGAGGTCAGCTCATCGCTTTGTAAAAAAATCCCCCGCCAACCATAACGGTTAAACGGGGGCCAACCACTTTGGATGAGAAGAACAAACCTTGGGATTTAGGACATCTTGACCTTGCCGACGCCGTTTTAATGTCAATCACGGTGCCGTAGGGTTCGGACAGCTTGCGGATGTGTTCGAGCGTGGCATTGTCGTGTGAGAGCTTGGGCGTGCCGCGCTGGGAACGGGTGCCCTTTTGCGCCAGATCGATCGGATAGAGACGGACATCCTTGATTTTGCCGTCTTCAACAGTCCAGCTCGGCAAAACGGCGCGCCAGATGTTTTCCTGCACGCTGTAGCCCTTGGTGCCGTTGTTGCTGCGCCGGTCCATGTATTCGCCGATTTTGGTGTCAACCGGCAGGTTCTTGCCGATAAAGGCGTCATAGGGCTGCAGCGCCACAGTCTCGGTCTGGAAGATGAAGTTGCCGAGCGAGTAGAAGATCAATCCGCCGTGATAGACCTCGATGCCGCGCAGTTCATGCGGGCCGTGGCCGATGACAGCGCTTGCGCCGGCGTCAATGCACTCGCGGGCAAACGTTTCCACGAATTGGGCGGCCACCGTCGAGTCGGTGCCTTTCATTTCATGGGCGTGCACGCTCACCAGCACGATGTCAGCCTGACGGCGGGCTTCCCGCACTTCATCAAGCGTGCGCTTGAGATCCTTCGGATTGGATCAGCCGGTCAAGCGTCACACGGTCAACAGCGAGTTTGACATCAAGGGGATGACGAGCCTTCCGCGCGTTGACGTCAACTACACGACGCTTGACGAAGACGGCAAGCTTATCGATGCAATGGTCAAAATCGGCGCCAAGGGCATTGTCAACGCCGGTCTCGGTCACGCCAATGTTCCGAACGCTGTCATGGAGAGCCTTGTCAAGGCTCACAAGGCGGGCGTTGTTGTGGTTGTTGATTCCAGAGTCGGCACCGGCATGGTCACGCCCGTCGGCAAGTTCTCCAAGGAGGGCTTCGTGAGCGCCATGATGCACAATCCCCAGAAGGCGAGGATTCTTCTGATGCTGGCGCTCACCAAGACGCAGGACCCGAAGGAAATCCAGCGCATCTTCAACGAATACTGATCATCGGGATTAGTAGTCCGCCACCCTTTCCCATCATTGTTGTTTTGCCGGTGCATTGCCAAAACGATGCGCCGGTTTTTGTGGATGGGCAGGAACCGCAGTGATGGGAGCTTAAAAACAGGACTTCAAAAAATTGGCGTTCGGATTTTGACTTTGGATACAATTCCTCAGATAACTCCCACGGAGACTCCCTCCTCCTTTTCACGGTTCCTATGTCCCTTGGCATTTCTAGCAGAAGTTTGTCTGAAGCAAAGTGCGAACTTTTTAATAAGTTCGCTGGCGTCAGTGTGTCTGCAAGCGCCTTGGGGCGGGAGTTTTTGGTGGGGGGGGGGCGGAGATCTGCTTGGAGTTCTGCAGATTTCCGCCTTGTAAGTTCCTTTTTCCTGCCTGCAGTCTGGCGCATGTTTTCCCTGCGCCATCCACGCAGAGATAAATCTTCATCAATCAACGCCGTCAGGCTGTTTTTCGAAAACAAGAAAAACGGCCGGCGTCTTCACGTCTGGTTTCGCAGCGTCAATACGCTTCAATTCCTGAGGCTACTCTTTTCCTTCACTGCATTGCTTGCGGTTGGCGGTGTTGCATATTCTCTTCTGCATCACCGCTTTCAAATGTAGGAAGTTCCATTCTATTAATACAAAACCTCGTAGTAATCACACGTTTATGAGCGCTAATACGGAAAATCAAACCATTTCTGATCAAGATATTTTGCAGGAGGGCCGCAACGTACTCGGCATTGAACGCGATGCCATCGCTGCAGTCGATGAGACTCTTGGTCGGCCCTTTATTGACGCTGTTCGGCTTATTTTGAATACGAAGGGCAACGTCATCTTTTCAGGTGTGGGGAAGTCTGGGCACATTGGCCGCAAGTTGGCGGCTACTTTCTCATCCACTGGCACCACAGCTTTTTTTGTGCATTCCGACGAAGCAGCGCATGGTGATTTAGGCATGGTCAAAAAGGACGATGTGTTCGTTGCCATCTCCTTTTCCGGCGAATCCGACGAACTGTTGACCATTCTTCCTGCATTAAAGGCAATGGGAGTCAAAATCATTTGCATGACAGGACGCGCGGACAGCTCTTTGGCAAAGGCCTCAGATGTAAGTCTTGTCACGCCTATTACGCGTGAGGCCTGTCCTTTGAACCTAGCGCCCACGTCGTCGACAACTGTCACCATGGCGTTGGGTGATGCCATCGCAGGGGCATGCATGGTCGCCAAGCATTTCAGCCGGGAGGATTTTGCACGTTCTCATCCCGCAGGGGCCTTGGGCCGCCGTCTGCTGCTTAAGGTGCATGACGTTATGCGCAGTAAATCCCTGCCGGTTGTGGTGCCGCAGACGCCTTTACTTGATGCGGTGGAAGTTTTGTCCAAAGGCAGGCTCGGCGTGGTCTTTGCTGTTGACGCCAATCAAAAGCCTGAAGGCGTCTTCACTGAAGGCGATTTGTGTCGCCTGCTGAGAAAATCCGTTGACCTTTCCAGTCTTCGCCTTCTTGATGTCATGAAATCAAATCCCAAATCGGTTTCTCCCAAGGCACCGGCTCATGCAGCCCTGCACCTGATTCAGGACAACCAAATCAATCAGCTGGCCGTGGTTGATGATGCAACACAGCAGTTGTGCGGAATCGTCCACGTACAAGATCTCATTGCAAGAAAAATCTATTAAAGGGACATCAGCCATGCACATCATTGTTCAAGCAGGAGGGAAAGGCACCCGTTTAGAGGGCTTGACTCGAAACCGCCCCAAATGCCTGGTTCCTGTCAACAATCGCCCCATGATCTTCTGGACATTTGAAGCTTTTAAGGAGCACGACATCACTGTCATTTGCGACTACAAGCAGGAAGCCCTGAAGCGTTATCTCGCAGCATTCGGCTCTCAGTATCGTGTTAAGGTGATTTCTGCTGACGGAAAGGGGACGGCTTCAGGCATAGGTAAGGCTTGCGCGCTTTTCAAAGATGAAGAACCCGTGGTGGTCTTATGGTGTGATCTTCTTTTTGACCGTGCTTGGGAAATGCCGGCGGTTATGGCAACCACTCCGTTAGAAAGCAATCTGGTGGGATTGTCTGGATCGTTTCCCTGCAGGTGGTCGTTTGCCAATGGGCAATTCAAGCATGAATCATCGTCGTCCGCGGGCGTGGCAGGCTTCTTTGTTTTCAAAAATAAAGATGAACTTGACGGCATCCCAACCGACGGAGCCTTTGTACCTTGGCTTGCCGAGACAAAGAAGGTATTTCAGCCTTTCTACCTTGAGAACATTACCGAGGTAGGGACTGTGAAAGCGTTTGAGGCTCTGAACAAGCCCTCGGTGTGCAGGCCATTTAACGAAGTGCTGTTCAACGATGAGACCGTTACCAAGCGTGGTATTGATGAACAAGGCCAGAAGATTGCTGTGGATGAAATTGCCTGGTACAAGCATGTTCAGGCGCTTGGTTTTGATGCAATCCCCAAAATCCACTCCTTCGAGCCGCTTGTCATGGAACGCATCAAGGGGCGCAATATCTGGGAGTACGACTGCTTGACCGTTTCTGAAAAGAAGCGAGTGGTTGATTCCATCATCAACGGATTGCGTGCACTTCACCAGCTGGAATCACCCCGGCCGGCGATTGCTGCGGATCTTGAGGAAAACTATGTCACCAAGACCTTTAATCGACTTGAAAAGGTTGAGGATCTGGTGCCCTTTGCTCGTGATGAATACATCCGCATCAACGGACGGTATTACAAAAACATTTTCTACGACCGTGAGTCGCTGGCAAACATTCTGAGGGCAAGATATCCCAAGGAATTCCGGCTGATTCATGGGGATCCCACGTTCTCCAACATGCTCTATGACCGCATCCACGGGAAGGTTTTTTTCATCGATCCCCGCGGGTATTTCGGCAAAACAAAGCTCTACGGAGATGTCGACTACGACTGGGCCAAGGTCTACTACTCGCTCGTGGGCAATTACGACCAATTCAACCGCAAGAAGTTTGCTCTGGAAATCAACAAAAAAGGCGTGGAACTGGCTGTCAAGCCGAACAATTGGTCGGACATGGAGGATTACTTCTTTGAGCGGCTTGAGTCCGTTTCCAAGACCAAGATTCGCGCACTGCACGCCGTTATCTGGCTGTCCCTCACTACATACGCATGGGAGGACTATGACAGCATCTGCGGCGCCTTCTACAACGGCATTCTGAAGTCGGCAGACTTTCTCTGATGGCAGAACCATGAAACTTATCTTGTCACCGCTGCCGAAGACCTGGGTGTTTGATGTCGATGGAACGATCGTCAAACACAATGGTCACCTAACGCGGGAAGGAGACCAGCTGCTTCCCGGAGTTAAAGAATTCTTTGAGCACATTCCTGCCACCGATGTCATTGTGCTGATGACCGCAAGAAAGACTGCAGAGCAGGACGCCCTCAAGAGTTTTTTAGCCAAAAACCATATTCGTTTTGATTATCTGCTTTCGGATATGCCTCAGGGCGAAAGAATACTGGTCAATGATCGAAAGCCTTCCGGATTACAGACCGCATACGCTGTCAACAAGGACAGGGATCAAGCTTTAAACCTATCCTTTGAGATTGATAACTCCCTATGAATTTTGTCCTTTCCAAAACGAAGTCAATTCTTGGGATTCCTCTTTATCGAAAGTATCGAACCGAAAAAGCCTTAAAACGAGACTTTCTAGGGGGAGTTTACCGTGAGATCATCACTTTTGAGGATTACGGAGAGGCTTCACGGCAGTCCAGTTTTTTGGGAATTCCCATCTGGGGACGGAAGCTCGATAAGCAAGCGATTTCATGGCATCTTGGATCATCAATGGTTATCAAGAAAGTAATCATTGCAAAGGAGCTTTCTTCGCAATTAGATTCGATCTTTTCCCAGATGCCGGTTAGTCCAGTCAAGGACAGAAAACATGTTTTTGTGTTCTGGGCAAATTCAGGGGAAATCGCCTTGCTGCTGATGTTTTTCTGGAAGCAGCTTCTAGAACGCTATGACATAAATGATCCGGAACAGGTTGTAGTTTTGTGTACTAAGCAATACCATCAGGACATGCTGAGATTGTACTTTCCAGAAATTCGCTCGGTCGTTTCTAAACCGAAAATACTGCGCTAT
Source organism: uncultured Duodenibacillus sp. (assembly GCA_944390145.1). GTDB lineage: Bacteria > Pseudomonadota > Gammaproteobacteria > Burkholderiales > Burkholderiaceae_F > Duodenibacillus. Next base: position 50,411 of record CALXOY010000012.1, on the reverse strand, counting down.
GTTCTTGATGATATGGAAGCAGGCGACTGGTTTGTACATATGTGCTTTCCAGGTAAGTATTTTGCCCAGTTTGAGGCAACTTGTAAGACTAAAACTATAAATTATTTGAAGTGGATGTCGAAGTGGTTGGTTTTGCCTATTTCAGAAATAGCTAAACCAAACGCGTTGCAACTTCAATTGTCGTTTGATAAGGCTATAAATAAACTTACCGACAATCAGAAGATAGCCCTTTATGATGGGCGACTCATAATTTTGGCTTTGGAGTCATTTTCATCTGATGAAATGCCTGAAAGTTTGTCAGTCGAATTGATAAAGAAATTAGAGAAAGATGGTTATGAAATATATGACAATTCGAAGATATTAAAGTCAGATATGTATTTAACATATCCTGAAATATTTTCGATTGCGAAACGATCAGCGCATCTGTATGCATTGAGAAGTGGACTTGTGGACTTTTTATTAAACACGGGAATTCCACTTCATATTTATTATACTGAATTCAAAGAAAGAGGTTTTAATACCCCGCATCGTACTGCGGAAGAGGTATTTAAACTTTTCACTGTTAAGCAATTGCCATTAGACAACGCAATTAAATCCGAAGAGGTTGTTATTTCCTGTATAAAGGAAAATCCGACTAAGGTAAAGTTATGTATGGTAAAAGATCCTTCCTGATTGAGAAAAAAGTTTCAGGGCAATATAAGGAATATTTTTTTAAAACTCATAGAGTGTGGAGGCGTTCCCTATTTTCAAAGACTTTTAATTTGAATAAAGAGGTTATTTCGAAGTGTGATTGCATATATTTGCTCAATGCAAATATTGGGGAAGTGTATTTATTTTTAAAGTTTTATTATCCAAAAATAGAAAAAAGAAATTTATTGAACAATAAAAAAACTTTACTTATTACCAACAATCTTGCACATTTGCAGATTGCGGAGCTGTTTTCAATTAAAAATATTGTTTATTCCCCACATTTTTCTGCTGATGAATATTCTTCAAAATTTAAATACAGGGGTAAGGAATTTTTCGTTGTTTTTAATCATGCGCATTATGTGAAGACTGAAAGAAATATCAGAGCTAATAATGAACATTATTTCAGATCTATGGCTAGTGCATTAAGTATTGTACCTGATCTTGAAGGCTATAATAAAATTAAATTAGCTTCGGGAGTATCTCAACATGCCTTGGATAAGGCAAGAAAAGCTGGTCTAGATCCGAATAATTTAATAATTATTATCCCTCATGCTAATTCATGTAAGGATTTGGGGGATGAGGTATTGTTTAGTATTGTTAACAAGTTTGAAAATTTGGGATATAGTATTCTTGTGAATGGTGAGAGATCTTCTGAAGGCTCTAAATTTGGTAAGACTATATTTTCATCTAAATTTTCAATAACAGAACTCTTTTCATTGGCGAGAAGGGCTAAGCACATTTATGCAGTGCGTTGTGGTCTTGCTGAGTTGTTGGCGGAAACAAAGCGACCTATGACCATAATTTATACAGAATTTAAAAATAGATCAAAAGATGAAAAACTTTCGGAGGAAATGGTATTAAAGGGTTTTTCACTTCAAGAAATTTCTTCGCTCTATTCTAATGTTAAGGAAGTAACTCTCTCTGAATTCAAGATGAATTTTGGTATAACACTAGTTTCGGAGCCTTTTTTTTCGATAATAATTCCTATTTATAATGCAGAGAAATATATTGAAAGGTGCTTGAGAAGTTTATCTAATCAGTCTTTTGCAAATTTTGAAGTAATATGTGTAGATGATTGTTCAACCGATGCCAGTTGCCAAATAGTGTCAAACATCTCGAAAAAAGATGATAGATTTCGTTTAGTTAGAAAAGCTAAAAATGCCGGACCAGGTGCAGCACGAAATACTGGCATTCGAACATCGTCTGGTAAATGGATTACTTTCGCAGATGCGGATGATTTTTACTGTGATAATGATTTTCTTCAAAAGGCACATGATTTGTTGTTAAATGCAAAATGCGACATGCTTTTGTTTGATCATGTAGAGTATGATGAAAGCGCAAATAAATTTGTTTGTCCCGAACATCGACGATTCTTATTTAATATAAATGACAAGCATTTAAATCATGTTTGGAATGAAGGTGAAAGGAATAAATATTTATTTGAGATCCCTCCGTTTCCATTTACAAAGATAATTTCAAAAAATGCCATATTGAAGAATGATTTGTTCTTTCCTGAAAGAATGTTTTATGAAGATTGTGCGTTTTCAAATATTGCTTCATTGGTGCTTACAAATATATATGCCGTAAATTGGCAACCGTACGCTTATTGTCAAAATATTCCTGGACAAACAACTCAAAATCTTGTAAAGCATCTCAATGATATTATCCCAATTCACAATCTTATCTTTACTCGCATGAACAGATTGTGTTCTGCTAACCAAAATCTTGTATTTGCGCGTATTAAATTTATTAGTGTGGCACTACGTTCGCTTGCTTTGTACTTTTTGCCGCAGATTAATGACTACGGAAAAGCTGAACAATTTTTTTATGAAATGAAAAAATTTTTTGAAATAATTAAAATTTCAAAAAGCGATATAAAAGAACTTTCAAAAATTGCACCAGCTGATGTTCAATTGCTTAAACAAATCGAATCTTGGACGCCTGGGATGCTCTATTCTTGGTGTTTTGTATTATTTGGATGCCCTATATTGACTTATAATCGAAGTTTTGATGTGGCTAAGCTTTCGTTCATCCATAAAAAAATTGAGATTTTCAAGAAAAAAGAAATCCTTGGATATAAAACGAAAATTTCAGTATTCGGGATTCCAGTTTTAATTCGCAAGAATCATACCTTTTTTTTGTTTGGAATTATCCCTATTGGGAAATTTTATTGTTTCCCCGCTTTCACTGAAAATTATAATTTTTCATTGTTAAAACTTAATTTCCTTAGATCTAAGAAATAAAATCGTCGAATGTTTTGGTTTTTAAAGAGAAATACGAGTGCGGCCAGGCTATTAAGTTATTTAGTTAACTTTAAATTGATGATCATTAGCTCTGCTTGCTTCATGGTTCTCTCAGCATCAACTTCATCCTTGATTGCTGTTTTGTTTGGAAACCTGACACAACTGGGCTTTTATGATCAGCAACCCTGGGTTGTAATTGCTGCTCCTATAGGTTTGATTCTTGTCGCTGTCATTAATGGCGGCAGCATGTTCATGAGTAACTACCTCTTGAGCAAGGTAAGCCAGTCTGTGCTTTTTCAATTGAGGGAGGAGCTTTTTGACAAAATCCTGTCCTGGCCTGAGGCTGCGTACCAACGCAATGCCACGGGGCTAGTTGCTTCCAAATTTGTCAACGAGGCCAACGTTGCACTATCCAGCGCCACGCGTTCTGTGATCGTCCTTGTTCGAGATTTCCTGCAAATCATCGGGTTGATTGGTGTTCTGGTCTGGCACGACATCATCCTGACGTTAGTGGCCCTGATCATTGCGCCCGTCATTATTTGGCTGATCAGATTCATTTCCTCAAAGTTGCGAGCCATTCTTGCCGGTGCGCAGCAAAACATCGCCACTCTGCTGGTCCGGGTGAAGGAGAGCTACGACGCACGCCAGGTGATCAAGATCAGCAATACCTTTGATCTTGAAAGCCGCCGCTTTGCCGCCATCAACAATGAAGTCCGCAAGCTTGCGCTCAACATGACGAAAGTCAGTTCCGCTGCGACGCCTTCTGCGCAATTCGTCGGCGTTTGCGGCGTCGCCATCGTGCTTGCCGTCGCCATGATTGAGTCCCAGCGCGGCATGCTCACTTTAGGTGAATTCATTACTTTTCTGACGGCCATGATGCTGCTGCTGCCACCATTGCGCCGCATGACTGAAATCAATGCGGCTTTCGTCGGCATTTCGGTTGCTGCTGAATCCATCTTTGCCACTCTGGACGAACCCTCTGAACCCGACAATGGTACTGTCGAGCTTATTGATGTTCACCAAGGAATCACATTCGAGAAAGTCTGCCTTCGCTATCCAGGAGCAGAACGCGATGCGGTGCACAATTTTTCTCTCACGGTTAGCGCTGGAGAAACAATCGCGCTGGTAGGGTTGTCCGGGTCGGGAAAATCCTCGATCGTCAATATGCTTCCCCGCTTCTGGAATCCGACCTCTGGCCGCATCCTGATTGACGGCATTGATGCACAAACGCTGACGCTTAAATCTCTGAGGCGGCAAATTGCCATCGTCTCCCAGGATGTCACAATTTTTGACGGGACCATACGGGACAACATTGTCTACGGTTGCCCAGATGTCGAGGACGAGAAAATCCATCAAGTGCTTGAGGATTCTGCATTGACAGGCTTCATTCATTCGCTTCCCAAGGGACTCGACACTTTAGTAGGGGAAGCCGGAGGACGTTTGTCTGGAGGGCAAAAGCAACGGATTTCCATCGCCAGGGCTTTGCTTAAGGATGCCCCCATTTTGATTCTCGACGAAGCAACCAGTGCGCTGGATGCCGAGTCAGAGCACCATATCAAGCTTGCCCTGGCTCGATTGATGAGAGGCCGCACGACGTTTATTGTCGCGCACCGCCTTTCAACTATCGAGTACGCCACCAGAATTGTTGTCATGCAGGACGGCATGATCGCCGAAGTCGGAACCCATGCCGAATTGATCCGAAAAAACGGTGTGTATGCACACCTCTGCAAGATGCAGGGTCTTGATCAAAACGAAAGCACTGCTCAAGCCGGTCTCGGAAATTCACATGCTGTCTAAATTTTTTGATCCCGTGCTGTTGCGTCTTGCGGCCTACGCAAGACCCTACAAGCGTCTGATTGCGATTTCCTGCTTCTGGACGGTGATTGTCTCGAGCACCACAGCCGTCACCTCCAAGCTCCTTGGGATGCTTACGCAGCGGGGTTTCTATGATCAAAATCCTGCCATGATCACTGCAGCTCCTGCGGCATTGATCCTGATTACGCTTGTTTATGCTGTGGCACTTGTCATGAGCAACTACACGATGACAAAAGTCAGCCAGTCGATGCTTGTCACAATGCGCACACAGCTTTACAACAACATGCTTCGCTGGCCCTTGGAGCAGTACCAGCAGTTTTCTTCCGGCGAAGCAAGCTCGAAATTTGTCAATGAAGCCAATATCGCATTGTCGGGCGCCACACAGTCCGCAATGGTGCTTGTGCGCGATTCGCTGCAGGTTTTGTTTCTATTCGGACTTTTGTTTTGGCAAAACTGGCAACTGACGCTTGTCTCCTGCATCGTTGGTCCCGTTGCTGCATATTTGCTCGGCATTATCCGTAGGCGAATAAAGGCCGTTGTTCGTAAGGGACAGCAGGCTATTGCCGATACGCTTTCCTGTGTGCAGGAAGCCTACGGTGCGCACCGTTTGATCAAAATCAGCGACACGTATGATTTTGAGAAAGAGCGCTTCAGCAAAGTTAATCAGGCTATCCGTCGCACAACACTTGACAAAAAAAAGCTTTCAAGCCTGGGTACCCCAATCACTCAGGTTGTCGCCATGATGGGGGTGGCCGTTGTTGTCTCCTTTGCGCTGATGCAAGCACAATCGGGGGCGCTGACGGTCGGCGACTTCATCACCTTTCTTTCGGCCATGCTCTTTTTAATGCAGCCGTTGCAGAAACTGGCAGGTTTAAATGCCACCTTTACGACCATCGGCGTTGCTGCCAGAAGCGTTTTTGCCATGATGGACGCCCCTGTGCAGCAGGATTCGGGCAAAACGATTCTCAACAAGGTAAAAGGCGAGATCAACTTTGAAAACGTTCATGTACGTTATCCCGGCAGTGAACTTGAGGCACTAAAAGGCATCAGCTTGCATATTCGTGCCGGAGAACACGTCGCATTCATTGGGCACTCCGGCTCTGGGAAAACCACCACCGTCAATCTCCTGCCGCGTTTTGTGGAAGTTTCCGAGGGCAGTGTGCGAATAGACGGCATCGACATCAGAGACTGCACGCTCGAAAGCCTGAGGAATCAGATAGCCGTAGTATCTCAGGACGTTTTTCTTTTCGATGCCACCATACGCGAAAACATTGTATATGGCTGCCCCGATGCTGCACCGGAAGACATTGATGCAGCAGTCAAGGCAGCCGCTCTTGCTGACTTGATCGGCACTTTGCCGCAGGGGCTTGATACCGCAGTAGGGGAAGGAGGACGGCTTTTGTCCGGAGGACAACGGCAGCGCATCTCCATTGCCAGGGCTTTTCTGAAAAATGCCCCCATTGTTATTCTCGATGAAGCTACAAGCGCACTAGACAGCGACTCTGAACATCAAATTAAACAAGCTTTGAATAGTTTGATGAAAGGGCGCACCTGCTTGATTGTCGCGCACCGCTTGTCAATGGTGGACAGCGTGGATCGTATTGTGGTTTTGCAAAAAGGTGTCATTGTTGAGGAGGGGGCCCCCTCAGAACTCATGGCCAAAGACGGGATTTATGCTGAATTTACGCGTCTGCAGCAATTCCGTGGCTAAACATATGACACGTGCACAGTAGGTGGTAAATGCTTTTTCTATCGTCCCCCTTCAAAGAAGCTTGGGCTGGCAAAGATCCGTTCGAGGAAATCAAAAAAATTAAAGGGGTCGTCTATCGACATGTGCTTAACAGATCCACTACGCGATTTGAATTCTCCGGACAGGCCTTTTACATCAAAGTTCACACTGGCAGCTCGCTAAGGGAGATCCTGAAAAATCTTGTGTGCCTCAAACTGCCAGTGCTGGGAGCCGGCAATGAATACCGTGCCATCCTGAAGCTCCATGAACTCAATGTGAACACAATGGAGGTCGTGGCTTTTGGCGAGCGGGGCTGTAGCCCTTTTCACCGTGAATCTTTCATCATCACGAGGGAACTAAGCCCAACAATCGATCTGCTTGCATATTGCCTTAACTGGCAGTGTCAACAGCCATCATTCGAACACAAGCGGGCGATTATTGCGGAGGTTGCTGACATGTTGCGCCGAATGCATGCTGGCGGCGTCAATCATCGAGACTGCTATTTGGTGCACTTTCTAGTCGACCTTACAGTTAAAAATCCTCTAAAGCCGAAGCTTTTTCTCATAGATTTACACCGCGCTCAGATCCGGAGGGAAACCCCCAAGCGCTGGCGGTACAAAGATTTGGTGGAGCTTTATTATTCCAGCAAACGTATTGGGCTATGCATGACGGATTATCTTTACTTCCTGATGCGGTATAAACAGTCTCCGTCGTTGCGTGAAACTTTAAAACAGGAAAGACATTTAGTCGAAAGTCTTGAGAAAAAATCCAAAAGAATAGAAAAGCGAACAATTCGTAGGAAACTTTGATTAGCCTAAGTTTTGAAAGTGAGGGTAAACAGATCGTTTGCTCATATTGGTATAACTCGATGGAAAGGTTTCATGCAGTTGGGGTGGTTTGCGGTACGATTTGTTCAAATGGATTCTATGGGTGAGTTTATTTTCTATTGCTAAACATTTTAAACTATTTACCACACTTCTTTGACCATTGACGGCCAGAAATCGACTGTCAACAATCCCCAATTCCTGGTGCTGATGATCTCGGCAATTGATAGATTTTCCCCGAATTAAAATAAATTTTGGAAACGTATAAAACAAACATAGAGGAAATGGCACTGATAATTATGGTGAGCATGAAATTAATAATATCGGAAGGTTACTTTGTGATTAATGAAATCTTTTGTAAATCTAACAAAAGCATTTAGAGCTTCGTGGCTTTTTGAAATTTCAATGCAGTCTAGATCTAATTGATCTCTATCCCTCATAAATATATCTTTTCCAAGATCGGATCTTATTTTATCAATCGCCTTCTGGTAATTATCTTGAAAATTATATAGGGTCAGATTTTTATTGTAAAATTCAAGATTTTCCTCTCCCATTCTCAATATAATTTCATCTGGAATTGATGTGATATGTATAATTTTTGAAATTAAATCCTTAGCATCTTCTGGATTAAAATAAAAAACTCCATTGATTCTATTTTTTAACCATTTATTTCCACCTATATTTGACAATAATAATATTTTACCCTCAGCTAAAAATTCAATCATGCTTATATCAAAATAATTCGCACGGTTAGTTGTGACACATATATCCGCACATTGAATATAGCTAGCAACATCTGACGTAAAGCCAATATCAATAAAGTGAGGATGTTGGACGGAGTCTTGTAAATTACCGTCACCAACAACAAGAAACCAGATTTGTTTATATTTTTCGACAATAAATTGAGCTGATTCTACAAATAAATCATACCCTTTAATTTTTTCTTTTCTTCCCAAATATAGTATAACTTTTGCATCTTGAGGAATTTGTAGCTTCTGTCTAAGAATTTCACGTTTTATTCTTACTGGTCGTTTTGGTGCTCCTGTCACACAATAGTAGACAGGCTTATTTCGCAAAATTTCATCAAACTTATCCCAATGTTTATAACTTTCCATGCTATATGGAGTTGGGCATAGGATCGCGTCAGAAAGCATAAAGGCTAAATAATCCCGCATCTCCATATATTTTTGGAAAATTTTTAACTCCTTCTCTTGATATTTCCTTTCACTTTCTTTCAAACTTAATTCTTCTACATGGGGGGGGGCAGGATTATGTGTTGTTAAGATCTTTAGTGTATTTCTTTCTTGCCCTTTTAGCTTTAGTCTATTCCAGATTGGAAAGAAAGAATAAACGCCATTTATGTGTATTGACTTGGCTTCATCATCGGTTATAAAACTAGCCCCTCTTGAGGTTTCTCGAAACCATCTTCTACATTTATTATCAATTTTCCATTCTTTTAAAGATAATTTAACTTTTTGCCTGGTTAAAAAATCAAATAATTTGTTATTGTAGATTCTTTCTTCATCTATTAAAAATCTATCTATATATTGTTGTCTTGATGCCTTTGTAGCAAATTCAAAGTTAATATCTACTCCTAAATCGGTTGTAAATGTTGGGCGATACTTTAGAAAACTTTGTTCCAATCGAGTTAAATACCCAACAGTGCCACCAGCAGATAAATTCCTTGGGCTTTGGCAATAAATAAAATGAGTCATAAATATTCTAGGGATAATGGATAAATGTTTTAAGGACTTTGAGTGGTCTGCATAACTGACTGGCGATGGCCAATCAATAGTTTGGTAATTCTTAATAAGTATAGTATTGAAAATACTAGGAAGTTTTTGTATTATCTGGGTTGTTTGTAGGCTCTCTTTAGATTCTTAAGAAAAAATCTGCATTAAATTCGATCGATTGCATTTCTAAGCATTTTGACTTCATTGTTTATATTGTGGGTTTTTTCTTTAGAGTTTGGCTTAGATTCAAAATAATGCTCAAAATTGTTTTTATTACATGATTCTATAAGAAAAGAAAAGCCATATATACGAGCAGAGATATTATTAATCCTCTTATTATTAGCTAAGCTCATAATAATTCGTGCGCCACTAGATGGTATGGCATTTAATTCTTTTCCTATTGTATTAATTTCTTTTTGCGGTATGTAATAAAAAGTTTTATTTTGATTTTGAATATCCTCAAAAAATTTATCGCCAACTGGAATATTAAGAGGGTTATCAGTAAGGATATTTATTGGTATTTCATCGTATAATTTTGTAAATTCAATTTTTGGTCGAATATCACAAATTCTACACCATACATCGGTTTTGGTTCCAATATATTTTTCGTAACCATTGATTTGAAAATTGTTAAACCTAAGAACTATATCTGCCGCATCTATTGATTTGCCGTTAGGATCTGAGCATGGCCCATTTCCTACTATACATATTTCTTTAGAGGTACAACAATCTTTCCAAAATGAGTCAATTTCTTGACAACGGCCAATTGCTTTTAAAGCTTCAACTGATTTCATCATACTGTTTGATGGATTCAAATTCGCATTATCAACTACGAATTTATTAAGTTCCATATAATGTGGAAGATAATTAGAATCCTTTAATTTTTTTATTGTTTTGATATGATTGAGGATGTCTTCTTCTCTTCCTGTATGAAGTAAAGCCGTAAAATAAATAGCATCCAAGTCTAATCTTCTATTTCCTGTAATAAATAGTTCCCTATAAATGTTGCATGATTCATAGTTTTTAATAATTTCGGAATAGTTACCTAAAGTCCAAAAAAAACGACATACATGCCTACTAGGAAAAATCATCTAAATCTCCAAATAAATAGGTGGTTTCTGACCAGGTTAACTTGGGAAAATAGCAATTGACCTCTTGGTAATTATTAATTCTGTTTCTGATTTTTCCCAAACTATGAAAATAATGTAAACAAGATGTGATTCGACCATTAGTATTAGAGTTAATGTTAGATAGGGACATTAGACAAGCCGATTGGTCAAACATCTCCGACAATATCAATATCAAGATCTATATTAATGTTCAATAATGCAAATTTAAATTGATTGTTAAATAAAAGATGCTGAATTTTATTGATCTTATTAATTAAGTGATTTGTCCTTTAATTAATTTTGGAAAGTATTTTTTGGCTGATGTTTAGTGCGCGTTCAATCGCCTCATCCATATCTAGGTACTTATACAATCCGCATCTACCAATTGGGATCACTTTTTTGGGTAATGTATGTATATATTCTTGGTACCTTTTATTATTTATCCCTGAAAGATCTTTAACTGGATAAAATTTCTCAAAATTATTCTCTGAATCACTGCATGGCTCCTCTATCGTAATTGTTGTTGCATATTTAGCCTTATCGTTTTTCATATTTTTGTATATGTTTTTCCATTCAGTGACACGAGTATATGGGCCGTTATGAGTGAAGTTAATTGTTGTAACGGGGAAAAGGTTAGGGACAGGGACGGTGTATGTGTGAAATTTAATTGATCTATAAGGAAGACGTCCTTTTGAATAGCCACAAAATTCATCAATTGGCATAGAGGTGAATATTAAGTCATAATCAGAAATCATTTCTTCTGTCCAAGGTGTCCCTAAAGATAGATATATGTTTCTGTGATTAAATATAGACTTAAATAATTCTGTATAGCCATATTTTGGCATCAATTGGTAGCTGTCATCAGGAAAATACAGATCATTGTGATCTTTTCTAACTGGAACTCTTTGGATGATGGAGGGATCTAAATCTTCTAATTCCATATTCCACATTTTTTTTGTGTATGGTCTAAAGAAAGTATCAATGATCTTGCTCTCATCAACCTCTTTAAGAGTGTCTAGGTTTACCGGGAAGCTTACCAGTTTTCCATTTGATAGCATAGCTTTGACTTTGTGTTTATACTCTATCCACTCAGTGAATCGGCTTAACCACTCAACAACATTTTTATTTGATGTATGAAATAAATGTGGCCCGTATTTATGGACGAGAATTCCAATTTCATTCATAAAATCAAAGCAATTTCCTCCGATATGTGGCCTTTTATCGATAACCGTTACCTTATGTTTGGCTTCTGCCAATTGTCTAGCAACAACGGTTCCAGATAGACCTGCTCCAACTATTAAAATTTTTGTCATTTGATGGTGTCTAAATCGCTTTTAAGGTATTTCTAAAATTTGGCAATTCTCTATATTTGAAATTTCATATTCTGACTCAGTCGGTATTCTTGGAGCCGCCCATGCCCGTAAAGACTTCACTGTGGCAAGTTGGGCCTCCGCCGTATCGGAATAGACAAACAACCTGATGTTGTGCCTGGCAGCCAAGGCCTCCCAGCATTCCTGTCTTTCTTTGATGCGGTGCGGCATGGATTCAAAGCGATCGGCAAATTCCTTCATGTCCAGCATAGCTGCAAACACGGCTCTACCCTCTGTTTCGAATGCACTGTGCAGTTTCTCAAGCACAGCCCCATGCACATCTTCTTCCGGCGTCTCCATTCCGTCGAGCCAAACTAGAACAATGGGGCGTCTCGGACCTTCCGGAAGCACAGGCAGAGCACTTTCTTCATCATCAAAGTCCATGGCCTGGCAAGAAGAGTCTTCCGGTCCACCCCAGTGCCTGCAGAACTTAGAAACATTGCCATCACGCTCCGGACGGTTGGCCGTTGAGGTGACAACGAGAAGATTTCCAAGCACCGCATCTTGGGCGCACTGCTCCAGAATATTTTCAAAGTAAGGAGCATCTAAATTCAGCGTTGTGTGCGCCGCAAATCGCCTCATGCGCCACGAATCAAAAATCGAGAAAATAAGGCGAGGAATGATGACTGTGACTGCCATCAAAATCATCATGCGCAGAAGCCACGGAGCCGCGGAAACCGGCTGCTCGAGATAAGGGAGACGGTCAGCGCGCATTTCCGTGATGGCTGCCAAATCCGGCATGGGCGTGATCGGTCCAACGGACGGAATGAGGCCAAAGGTGCAGTCAATAAATGTCTTTACGCTTTCCGGGCTTTCTGCAAGCCACGTGCTCTCCCAACCTGCCCAGTAGGACGTGCCAAAGCCTCGAACAAGCAGGCTCACAATGATGCCCAGCGCAAATGCGAGCGCGGCCAGATGCAGCGTCCGAGCCACGTGCATGCGCACCAAAGGTGAGACAAACTCAGCCCAAGCCGCATAAAACCGTGCTTTGAATCCCTTTCTTCTTAAGGTGCCATAACTTGCTTTTTCAACGAAGGCGTTGAGCGTACTGCGCAGCGGCAGAGCAAAGCGGTTGTTGTGATTGCCAACAAGCCCGATTGCACAGCAAAAAAGCCCCAGATAGACAAGCAGATTCCAGAATATGACGCCCCAATAGGGAGGAGACAAAAGGTTGACAATGTGTTCCGGGCTGGCAATCCGATCCGTCAATCCTCCCAAAATAAACGCTAGAAGAACAAAAAGCGGAGCAAAAAGCCGTGGCAGCCGAGCCTTGGTGCTAAGCATTGTGTTTGCGCCCCGTTCGGACGCCGAACGCAGAACGATCTTTGCGCGCTCGGTCAACAGCTTGACAGGATCGGCACTCTCCCCCACGGTGTGTGCGGCACGAAGACTCGCCTCTTCCGCGTCAGCTGAAGTCCATTTAATGTGGGAGTCTTCGGATTCTTCGACTGCCCTGGCAAGCAGAATCAACTTAGCCTGCTGCAGGGACAGACGAACAGAGGTTCGTATGTTTTTTGGCATAGCGTAGGAGGAGCCCTTCTCTGAAGCATTTTCAACTTCAATTGTAGGGAAGGGCTCTGAGATGCTCAAAGACGGGCATTGGCCACTGCGTTAGCCAACTGCCTTGTTGCTGCGGCAGGATCCGGTTGGCCGCAAATAGCGGAAACGACGGCAACGCCGTCAGCGCCCGCGTGCATTAGATCCGCCACAATCGGCGTCTTGACGCTGCCGATTGCCACTACAGGACAAGGCTTTAATCGAGCCAATGCAGCAAAGCCTTCGATGCCTAATGCACTGCCGGCATCCTTTTTTGTCGCGGTAGAAAATATTGGACCGATGCCCAGATGATCCACCAAAGACGCGTTCACATTCTGGAGCTCATCCATGTCGGAAACGGAAAGTCCCAGAACCCTATCGCTTCCGATGATGGCGCGCGCGTCTTCTGGGGACAGATCGTCTTGTCCGACATGAAGCCCCTCCGCGTTGACCGCTAGACAAACATCAGCGTGGTCATTGATGATAAGAGGCACTCCAGTTCCTACCAACAGCGCCTTGAGAGCACGTCCGCATTCCACCAACTCCCTCTTTTTCCATTGAGGGGCTCGCAGCTGAACACACGTTGCCCCGTTTTGCACGGCAGCGCGCGTTGTGTCGATCATGCCCTGAGCTCCACCGCATAAGTCTGGATCCAGGACAAGATAAACCGAAAGGTCTACAACAGGTCGCATTAATAAAAGTCCTTGGCTTGAATCAGGTTCAAAGCATCAATATAGGCAACAGCAAAACTGCCGGGGCCGCGAGCGACGCCGGCGGCCTGTTGTGCAGCTCTTTTTGCAAGGGCGCAGGCTGAGATGACGGCCTCAAGCGGGTGCTCCGTTTGAGCAATAAAGGCCGCCACCATGGCCGAGAGCGAGCAGCCGGTCCCTACAACAAACGTGGCTTTCACTGAGCCGCCGGAGCAGGAAAGAATTGATTGCCCGTCGGTAGCGTAGTCCGTCTTGCCGGTGACGCAGACAATGGTGCTGTGCGTGCGTGCAAGGCTGACGGCTGCCTGCAGTGCGGATTCACTGGAGTCGGTGCTGTCCACGCCTTTGCCGCCTTTGCCGACGCCTGCAAGCGCCCGAATTTCCGAGGCATTGCCGCGGATTGCCGTCGGATGCAGCGCCAGAAGCCCCTTGAGCATCTTGTCTCGCCAGGGCAGAAGCCCCGCGGCCACCGGATCCAGCACCCAGGGGACATGGTGCAAGTTGGCACTCTTGGCTGCCAGATGCATGGCCTCAATGCTTTCAGGGCGCGGCGTACCGACATTGATGAGCACGGAAGAGGCAATGGCGGCAAAGTGCGCCGACTCCTCCTTGGTGATCACCATGGCGGGGGACGCTCCCATGGCAAGCAGCACATTGGCCGTGATCTCTTGCACGACGTCGTTAGTCATGCACTGCACAAGCGGCGCCAATTCCTTCATGTGAAAAAGGTGCGTCGCAATGGTTTCAGGGTCAACGGACTTGATGGGGGGAAGCGTGATGTCTGACATTTTTCTTTTGTTGGTAGTGAATTAAAAGGATTCAATTGCCCGGGTGAGCATGTAGCCCGCAAGCACCAGGAGCATGCAGGCGAAAATGCGCTTTAAGGGCTTGGTGTCGATGCTGTGCGCGACTTTTGCGCCGATCGGCGCCGTAAAGATGCTTGCCATGGCCACAGAAAAGAGTGCCGGCAGGTGAATGTAGCCCAGCATCAAGGGAAACTGCGGCAGGCCCGGCTCATTCCAGCCGCTGATGATGTAGCCGAGCGTTCCCGCCGCGGCAATGGGAAAGCCCAGGGCGGCGGAGGTTCCCACAGCGTTGTGCATCTTCACATTGCACCACACCATGAAGGGAACGGAAATAAAGCCGCCTCCGGCGCCCACCAGCGCCGAGACAATGCCGATGCCGCTGCCCGCGCCAAACATGCCCAACGCCCCGGGAAGCGTTCGCTGAGGCTGCGGCGTGGCGTTCACAAACATCTTGAGCGCAGAAAAGCCGACGAAGCAGACAAAGACAAGGGAAATCCAAAAGGTGGGCAGCAGGCTGGAGATCCTGGCACCAATGAGGGCCCCGACAAGAATCCCGGGCGCCACCGCCGCCACGACGTTCCAGAGAACGGCGCCGCGCTTGTGGTGGGCGCGCACTGAAGAAAGCGACGTAAAGAGGATTGTGGCCAGCGACGTTGCAATTGCCGTATGCACGATCGCGCTTTCCGGCACGGATGCGTGCACCAGGAGCATGGTCATGAAGGGCGTGAGCACCATGCCCCCGCCGATGCCCAGCAGTCCCGCGAGAAAGCCCGTGCAGGCTCCCAGACAGAGTAAGGCAGCGACGATGTCCCAGGGCATAGATCAAAAAACTCCACGTGAAGCGCCGGAATGTGCGCACATGATACCCGCGGCGGGCGTATTCAAGCGGCGGAGATTGACAGTTGCGGAGGTCCAGAAAAGAGAAAACCCTGTGGTTTCCGGCTACGTTGCCTGAACCGAAAGGTCAGGGTGGCCGCGGCTGGAGCGGAAAACGGAGCGGACAACGCGTGCTCGCTGCACTATCGGCTCTCGAGTTTAACGGCCTTGCACGAATGCATAGGTTAGGAACATTGGAGCCGCTGAATGAAACTTCACAGGGTGAGGTAATTATAAAAAGGCCGCTGTAAAAGAGCGGCCCCGCGGTGAAAATTTACACAGCCAAAACGGCGTCTTTACCCTTCAAGAGCGGGCTCGAGCGCCTCATCGCACTTCATGCGCAGCGCCGCCACGCGTGAGACCGTCGCCTCGTCAACGGGAACCTGTCCCAAGCGGCCGGTAATGGAGTCAAAGGCAATCTGCAGGGAAGCCATCACAGCCACCCGCTCCGGCGTGAGCGCGCGGTTGGCCGAACGCACCTGAGAAGCACGTGTATTGAGGATTTCTGCGGCGCTGCGAAGATTTTCAACATCTTCGTCAGAAACCTCAAAGGGATACTCGCGATCCATGATGGTGAGTTTGATGCGTGGCATTCTTCTTGACTCCGTCTATATCACCTAACAATGCAGGAAGCTTTGGCGCTTAAGCCGAAGGCTGCTGGGCGGGCTGATCCGTGGTGAGGGAGGCGATCAAGGCGTCAATGCGGCTACGCACGGCGGCGGCTTCCTCTTCGAGGAGTTCCACCGAAGCGCTCTTGTCGGCAAGCTGCGCCTTAAGCGCTGCATTTTCCGCCTTCAGAGCGTTGTAAGCCTGCACGAGACGGGCGATTGAAGATTCGAGTTTGTCAAGCTGGTCGTTCATTTGGTACCTCTTTGGAGCATGGGCGGGATGTGTGCCGCACACCTGAAAATCATCGTCTGCGAATTGTGCCACTGCAAACGCTAATCTGCTCGGCTTTTTACGCCGGAAAACAAATTCAGTTCAGACTGAGCACATCCGACATGGAGTAAAGGCCATTTTTCTTGCCTGCAAGAAAACGCGCGGCCGTCACGGAACCCTTGGCGTAGCCCGCACGAGACCCGGATTTGTGCGTGATTTCAATGCGCTCGCCGGGACCCGCAAAAATGACGGTGTGGTCGCCCACCACGTCTCCGCCTCTTAAAGCGGCAAAGCCGATCGTGCCCTGCACGCGCTCGCCCGTATGCCCCTCGCGGCTTAAAACGGCGGCCGAGTCAAAGTCAATGTTTCTGCCTTTGGCCACGCGACGCCCCATTTCAAGCGCCGTGCCGGACGGTGCGTCCACCTTGTGCTTGTGGTGCATTTCCACGATTTCGCAATCGTAGTCGGCGAGCATGCCTCCGGCAATTTCCAAAAGCTTGAACACCGCATTGACGCCGACGCTCATATTGGGGGCAAAGACAACCGGCACTTTCTTTGCCGTCTCTTCAATGCTGGCTTTGCCTGCGGCGTCAAACCCGGTGGTGCCGATCACAATGCCGACATGGTTGGCTTCGCACACCGGAAGATAGGAGAGCGTTGCCGCCGGACGGGTGAAGTCAATCAGCACATCGGCTTTTTTGAGTTCATTGACATCGTCAGAAATCAAAACGCCCGTTGTTTTGCCCAAAAAGGCGCCCGCATCCTTTCCGATTTCCGCATTGCCGGGTGCGGTGAGCGCGGCGGTGAGCTTCAAATCGTCACAGGCAAGCACGGCCTCAAGGATGAGCCTTCCCATGCGGCCGGTAGCTCCAGAGACAGCAATTCGCATTTGTTTTCCAGATTAGTCGTTCTTTTCTTCAGGGTGAATCGGCGTGGGTGCAAAGTCCGTTTCCTGGCCGAGAATCATTTCGTCAGCCTGCTTTTCCGTCGGCAGGCGCCCCGCATCAATCTTGGTGAGGATGTCGTTGTCATCAAAGTAGAGCGTGACGCGGCGCATCTGAATGTCGCCGTAGCGGGGATTGAGGTAGTAGGTGTAGTCCCACCGGTTCTTGTGAAACTGACTTTCAATCAAGGGCTCTCCCATCAGAAAGAGCACCTGCTGCCGCGCCATTCCGACATGAAGCTGGTCGATCATTTCCTTGGTGACGAGATTGCCCTGGTGGACATCCGTGCGGTAGACGTAGCTGTTGAAGTTGCAGCCGCTGACGGCAATGACGCTGACAGCGAGGGGAACGGCAAGGAGTGTTCGAAAAGACATGTGAAAAGAAGAGTAAGGGAGCACGTCTGTACGTGCGAAAACCAAAAACTTCCCGTTATGATAGCGAGTATCGGATTGAAATGAGCCTTGAGAGGATTACCAATGAGCCTGAACAACGAACACGAAAAGCTCGAGCCTGAGCAGGAACTGAAAAATGTGGGATTGAAGGCTACGGCGCCTCGCATGCGCATCCTCGAGATCTTTCAAAAGGCTCAGGAATCCGGCAATGTCCGCCATCTGAGCGCCGAAGACATTTATAAACAGTTGGTTGCTGAAAATATCGAAATTGGTCTAGCAACCGTCTACCGTGTGCTCACCCAGTTTGAGACCGCCGGCCTAATCATCCGCCACTACTTCGGCAACGACCGCGCAACATATGAAGTCGACGACGGCGCCCACCACGACCACATCGTCTGCACGCGCTGCGGGCGTGTTGAAGAGTTTGTCGACAAGGAAATCGAACGCCGCCAGAAGCAGATTGCCGTGCGTCTTGGCTTTGAACTCGAAGGGCATTCACTGTCGCTCTACGGCGTCTGCGAGGACTGCCGCAAGAAGGAGCGCGAACGCAAGGCATAGGCTTTGGACTTGCCCCACACGCAAAGGCCGGATCAGCTATGCGCTGCTTCCGGCCTTTGATCATGATCGCAAGGGTTCTTGGAACTTTTACTCCTCCACAAGCATCGGGCTCACGCCGACGGAGTGAAAGCCCGCATCAACATAGGCAATGTTGCCGGTGATGCCGCTTGCAAGGTCAGACAGCAGGAAGGCTGCCGTGTTGCCGACTTCGTCGATCGTCACCGTGCGGCGCAAGGGAGCGGAGTGCTCCATGTAGGTGAGAATCTTCGAGAAGTTCTGGATGCCGGAAGCAGCAAGCGTCTTGATGGGGCCGGAGCTGATGGCATTGGCGCGGATTCCCTTGGGGCCGAGACTTGCGGCAAGGTAGCGGGTGGAGGCCTCCAGAGCCGCTTTGCAGACGCCCATCGTGTTGTAGTTGGGAACGGAGCGCACGCTTCCGATATAAGTCAGTGCCAAAATAGAGGCGGCGCGTCCCTGCATGAGAGGCAGAGCCGCCTTGGCAAGAGCCGGATAGGAGTAGGCGGAAATTTCCATTGCGGTGCGGAAGGCTTCGCGTTCAACGCCGTCCAGATAGTCGCCGGCAATGCACTGACGCGGCGCATAACCGATGGAGTGTACAAAGCCGTCCAAGCCGCCCCAGCGCTCTTTGAGTTCACCCATCACGCTGGCAATCTGATCATCCTTGGTGACGTCCATTTCAAGGCAGATGTCGCTGCCGAATTCCTTGGCAAACTCGGCGATGCGTTCGTGGAAGCGTTCGCCCACATAAGTAAAGGCGAGTTCGGCCCCTTCACGATGACAGGCACGGGCAATGCCGTAAGCAATGGACCGGTTGGACAAAACGCCCGTGATCAAAAGTTTTTTGCCTTGAAGAAATCCCATGATTGTTTTTCCTTTGTAAGGGGTCTTTCACGACTCAACGAATCTTCAACCGTTGTCCGATTGAAAGTCGGGTCGTACGCAGATTGTTGATGATACGGATTTTAGAGACACTGGTGCGGTATTTCTTGGCAATTGAAAAAAGTGTCTCCCCGCGTCTGACGACATGCACATTTTTCCCGGGGGCGGGCTGTGTGGCCGCCCGGGGCGGAATGACCAGAACAAGTCTCTGGCCGATGCGAAGCTGAGAGCTCTTGAGCCTATTGGTTTTGCGGATGGAGCGCTGCGTGATTCCGTATTTTTTGGCAATCGAATAGATGGAGTCGCCGCGGCGCACACGGTAAACCACACGGCGTGTTTCCGGCGCAGAAAGCTTCAGGCTCGCATTGAACTCCTCCTTTGCAATCTCTGGAGCAAGCTGTCCGTTTGCGTCGACAAGGAGGGCGGAGCCCGGCAAAACGCGTCTTCCTTTAGGAATGCGGTTGACGCGGCGCAGCTCCTCCTCAGTCATACCGGATTTGGCGGCAACGTCGCTCAGGGTTTCGCCGTCTTTAAGGTGATACAGCACCCAGCTTGAAAGGGGCTTGCCGGTGTTCACCCAGCTTGCGAGGTTGTCCATGAAGACTTCCAAATTTTCCATTGGAAGCAGGATGACCGAGTCGTGGCTTGCCACAATAACCGGAAGGTTGAAGCCGGGGTTGAGCAGGCGAAATTCATCGAGATCCATTTCGGCAAGCTCTGCCGCCGTCTTCATGTCGATGTCCCGGCTTTTCGTGACGCGGACAAAATAGGGCTCATTTTCAATGTTGGGCAGATTGATTCCGTACTTTTCGGGTTCCGCCACAATCTGCCGGATGGCTTCCAGCCGGGGAACATAGTTGGCGGTTTCCCTTGGCATGCGCAGGTGTGTGTAATCGGTTTTGCTTCCGCGAGCTTTGGCTCTCCAGATGGCTCTTTGCACGCTGCCTTCGCCCCAGTTGTAGGCGGCAAGAGCAAGCTGCCAGTCGCCAAACTGATTATGGAGCTTCTCAAGATAGTCCAGCGCGGCCCGGGTGCTTTGCAGCACGTCGCGCCGTTCATCCTTCCAGAAGTTTTGCTCAAGTGAATAAATATTTCCTGTCTGCGGCATGAATTGCCAGAGGCCGGCGGCTTTGGCGTGTGAGAGCGCTTCGGGCTGAAAAGCGCTTTCCACAAATGGAAGCAGGGCAAGTTCTGTTGGAAGTCCGCGCTGTTCAATCTCGTCGACAATGTGATAGAGATAACGGCCGGCGCGTTCAAAGACGCGTTCAATGTGTCTGGGGTTGCGCGTGTAGCTTCTCAGCGCCGTTCTCACCCGGCTGCTTTTGAGTTCCGGCATGGCGTAGCCGCGGCGGATGCGGTCCCAGATATCGACGGGCGGGGAGACTTCGGCCTCTGTTGCCGGCAGGTCGTCAGCAAGGCGCACCTCCTGAACGGCAGGGGTTTCAGCGCACGCGACGGTGCCGGCCAAGAAGAAGCCGGTGACAAGACTGATCAAGATATTGCGCCAAAACGCCATGAATGTGGATGGAAAAACAGTTCTCAGTGAGGAGAAAATAGGAATAGGCTGCACTGCCGGCAATGCAGGGGAAGGTTGTTGTGCAGCCTGAGCTACGGGCATAATTCTACGTTCAAAATCCCTCTTTCAATTCAAAGCGCAGTACATATGGCTCAATACGTCATGACCATGAATCGCGTGGGCAAGGTGGTGCCGCCCAAGCGACAAATTCTCAAAGATATCTCCCTGTCCTTCTTCCCCGGAGCCAAGATCGGCGTGTTGGGTCTCAATGGCGCCGGCAAATCGACGCTCCTGAAGATCATGGCCGGCGTCGACAAGGATATCGACGGCGAAATCACCTGGCAAAACGACCTCAAGATTGGTTATCTGCCGCAGGAACCGCAGCTTGATCCGGAAGCAACGGTGCGGCAGACGGTTGAGGAAGGCATGGGCGAGGTGATGCAAGCGCAAGCCAAGCTTGATGCCGTTTATGCCGCCTATGCAGAACCCGATGCTGACTTTGATGCACTGGCAGCAGAGCAGGCCCGCCTTGAGGCCATTATTGCGGCTGCCGGCACTGACGCCTCCACACAGATGGAGATTGCCGCTGATGCACTGCGTCTGCCGCCATGGGAAGCTGTGATCAAGAATCTGTCGGGCGGCGAAAAGCGCCGAGTGGCGCTCTGCCGGCTTTTGCTCTCCCGCCCGGACATGCTCCTTTTGGACGAACCCACCAACCATTTGGATGCAGAAAGCGTGGAATGGCTGGAGCAGTTCCTGCATCGTTTCCCAGGAACGGTGGTGGCTGTAACGCACGACCGCTACTTCCTCGACAACGCGGCCGAATGGATTTTGGAGCTTGACCGCGGCGAAGGCATTCCCTGGAAAGGCAACTACTCTTCCTGGCTCGATCAGAAGGAAAAGAGGCTCGAGCAGGAAAAGCGCCAACAGGAATCCCGTGCCAAGGCAATCAAGCATGAATTGGAATGGGTGCGTCAGAATCCCAAGGGACGCCAGGCCAAAGCAAAGGCCCGCTTGAACCGCTTTGAAGAGCTTTCCAGCTACGAATACCAGAGCCGCAATGAAACCAATGAAATCTTCATTCCCGTGGCAGACCGCTTGGGCAACAAGGTCATTGAGTTTCACAATGTCAGCAAAGGTTTTGGAGACAGGCTGCTGATTGACGACCTCTCCTTTACGATCCCGCCCGGCGCCATTGTGGGTGTGATTGGCCCCAACGGCGCCGGCAAGTCGACGCTGTTCAAAATGATCACCGGAAAGGAAAAGCCGGACTCCGGATCAATTGTTCTGGGCGACACCGTCAAGATTGCTGCGGTCGATCAAACGCGCGAAGGCCTGCCCAACGACAAGACGGTTTTTGAAGCGATCTCTGGCGGTCTGGACATCATTCAGGTCGGAAAGTTTGAGATGAGCTCGCGAGCCTATCTTGGACGCTTCAACTTCAAGGGCGGCGATCAACAAAAGCTTGTGGGCGTGCTTTCCGGCGGCGAACGCGGCCGACTGCATCTGGCTGCAACGCTGCTCAAAGGCGGCAACGTTCTGCTGTTGGACGAACCCTCCAATGATCTCGACGTGGAAACGCTGCGCGCCTTGGAAGAAGCCCTGTTGGAATTTGCCGGCTGCGCACTTGTGACCTCGCACGACCGCTGGTTCCTTGACAGAATTGCCACGCACATTCTTGCTTTTGAGGGCGACAGCAAGGTTGTATTCTTTGACGGCAACTACAACGAATACGAAGCCGACAAGAGAAAGCGTCTTGGTGAAGAGGCGGCTCGTCCGCACCGCATTCGCTTCAAGCCCTTAAAGCACTAAGAACGAAAGCCATTGTCACACCGCCGGCGCATTCTTCTTGAGTGCGCCGGAATCATCTCTTAACAGATCATGTCCGCCAATTTTGTTCATCTGCGTTTTCACTCCGAATATTCCATTCAGGACGGCATTGTCCGTCTGGATCCGATCTTGGAGGAGGTGTCAAACCAAGGCGGCGTTGCGCTTGGCATCACGGATTCCATGAATCTTTTTGGTGCGCTGCGCTTTTACTCGCATGCGCTGGCCGATGGCATTAAGCCGATTGTCGGGTGCGATCTGTGGATCACGAATCTGGAAGGAAAGCGCGACAACCCGTATCGCTTGACGGTCTACTGTCAAAATCACGAGGGATACCTTTCGCTTTGCGAGCTGCTTTCCAGAGGCTGGATGAAAAACCAGTACCTGGGGCGGGGCGAGGTGCGGTTGGATTGGCTCACTGAAGAAAATTGCAAGGGTCTTATTTGCCTTTCTGGCGGCCCGCAAGGCGTGATTGAACACTACCTTTTGGAAGGCGACAGCGCTCAGGCAAATGCCATTGTGGAGCAGCTCAAGTCTGCATTCCCCGGACGCTTTTATCTGGAGGTGCAAAGAGCCAACCGCAAAAATGACGAGGCGGTGGTGGCGCATATTGCAGAGCTTTCTGTTCAAGCGGGCTTGCCGATGGTGGCGACGCACCCAGTGCAGTTTCTGCACAAGGAGGATTTCAACGCCCATGAGGTCCGCTGCTGCATTGCCGGAGGCTACGTTCTAGCCGATCCCCACCGCCCAAAACTTTTTACCGAGGAGCAGTATCTCAAGACGGAAGAGGAGATGCGGGAGCTCTTTGCTGACATTCCTCAGGCCATCGACAATACGGTGGTGGTGGCACAGCGCTGCAACCTCGACGGCGTTTTTCAGAAGCCTCAGCTTCCGCTCTTCCCGACGCCGGAGGGAGTGTCGCTGGACGAATATATGTCGCAGCTTTCGCACGAAGGCTTGGAGCGCCGGCTGGAATTTCTCTATCCCGACCAGGCTGAAAGAGACGCCCGCCGTCCGGAGTATTTGGAGCGGCTTGAGTACGAACTCAACACCATCTCCTCGATGAAGTTTCCGGGATACTTCCTCATCGTGCAGGACTTCATCAACTGGTCCAAGAGAAACGGCGTGGCGGTTGGGCCCGGCCGCGGCTCAGGAGCTGGTTCTCTTGTGGCCTACGCGCTGGGCATCACCGATCTGGATCCCCTTCACTACGGACTGCTGTTTGAACGTTTTCTCAATCCCGAACGCGTTTCAATGCCTGACTTTGACGTGGACTTCTGTCAGCACAACCGCGATAGAACCATTGAGTACGTCAAGCGCACATATGGCGCCAATGCTGTAAGCCAGATTGTGACGTTCGGCGCCATGGGCGCCAAGGCTGTGGTGCGTGATGTGGGGCGTGTTTTGAACATGGGCTATGGCAAGGTTGATGAGCTTGCCAGACTGATTCCACAGAAGCCCGGCATGGAAGTGACGCTTGCCAAGGCAGCAGAACTGGAACCGGAGTTCAAGGCGAAGTCTGAAGAGGAGGACTACCTTGAACTCATGAGTTATGCCCGCAAGCTAGAGGGGCTCACGCGCAACCTTGGCATGCATGCGGGCGGCGTGTTGATTGCGCCAAGCAAGCTCACGGATTTCTGCCCCCTTTACAACGCCGACGGCAGACCGGAAAACACGGTGAGCCAGTTCGACAAGAAGGACATTGAAAACGTCGGTCTGGTGAAGTTCGACTTTCTGGGGCTGACGACGCTCACGATTCTCACCAAAGCAGCTGAATACATTGATCGTCTCAATCCTGGCAAGAAGTTTGAGCTCTCGCGCATTCCCACAGACGACAAACCCACACTGGAACTCTTTCAGCAGGGCAACACCGGTGCAGTCTTTCAGTTTGAATCCGACGGCATGAGAGAGCAGCTGCGGCAGGCAAAGCCCGACTGTTTGGAAGACCTTGTTGCTCTGAATGCTCTTTACCGACCGGGCCCGATGGATCAGATCCCCCACTTCATTGACCGTAAGTTTGGCCGGGAAAAAGTGGAATATCTCGATCCCCGCATGGAGCCAATTCTTCGGGAAACGTACGGCATCATGGTTTATCAGGAACAGGTGATGCTGGTGGCCCGTGCAATCGGCGGCTATTCGCTTGGGGGCGCCGATCTCCTGCGTCGAGCCATGGGTAAGAAGAATGTCGAGGAGATGAAGCGCCAGCGTGCGGTCTTCATTCAGGGTGCAGCTGAACGCGGCGTCAGCGAAAAAACGGCAACGGAAATTTTCGACTTGATGGAAAAGTTTGCGGGCTACGGCTTTAACAAGTCGCACGCTGCAGCTTACTCCTATGTTGCCTGGCAGACTGCCTACCTCAAGGTCCATCACACAGCCTGCTTTATTGCCGGCAACATGTGCCTTGTGATGAACCAGGGCGAGAAGATGAGCGAGCTTGTGGAAGACGCCCGTGAGATGGGAGTGAAAGTTCTTCAGCCCGACATCAATATTAGTGAATGGTTCTTCACAGTTCCGGATGAAAAAACGGTTCGATTTGGTTTGGGTGCGATCAAGGGCGTGGGACTCAACATTGTGGATGACCTGCTTGATGAACGCCTCTTAAACGGACCGTTTTTAGACATTTTCGACGTGGCCGCGCGTGTCCCGTCCGTCAACCGCAAGGTGCTGGAGCAATTGATCAAAGCTGGTGCTTTTGACTCCATCGACAAGGATAGGGGCAAGCTCTTTGACAATGTGGAAAACGCCATTCAGGCCGGCCAGGCTGTGGCGGCATCATTCGGGCAGGCCAGCCTCTTTGCTGACGATGAGGGACACGAAGAGCGAATCGTGAGCTGGAAGAAGGGAGAACATTGGGATGAGCGCAAACATTTCACAATGGAGCGCGACGCTTTCGGGTTCTGCCTTACCGGCAATATGTTTGACCAGTACCGCGTGGAAGTACGCAACTTTTCCATCCCTTTTAAGGATGTGCACGATGGGCGCGAGCAGCAAACCATTGCCGGAATTGTTCAGAGCGTGAGAGTGATCACGGGCAAACGAGGCAATTTCGCGGTGGTGAACTTAACCGATGGTCAGGAAACAATTGAAGTGCTCGTTTTCTCCCGTGCTTATGAAAACTACAAGCAGATGCTCAAGGACGATGAAATGCTGATTTTCATCGGCAAGGGGCGCAAGGACGAACGAAGCGGCGGCATGTCTTTTGTGTGCGACGAAGTGCTGACAATTGAACAGATGCGAGTCCGGCATGGTGCGACGCTTATGGTTGAACTTACAAACAAGGCATCTCTGGGGACGATTCAGGAGCTGCTTAAGGCTGGTCAGAATAAATCAATAAATGGGGTGCCCTGTGTTCTCACTATTAAGATCGAGGGTTTGAAAGCGGAAATGACGTTAAATGAAACGTTTGAAGCGACAGATGCTTTGCTAAATCGCCTTAGAGTTGATGGCAATATTTCAGCTGCAAGATATTCTTATCAATAGTAGGGCTAAATTTGATTGATAAGGGAAAGAAGCAGTTTTAGTTGAGTACTGGAAGAATGATCGTATAGGATATCTTTTTCAGAAACTTTTGAGTTCGAATCCAAAGTTTTCAAGATGCTTGTAAGTTGATCATGAGAATTTAGACTAAATGTTCTACAGGCGTTTTTCGACAAAACTTCCGTACAGCCGATATTGTCGGCCATGATGACAGGAGTTCCACACAAAACGCTTTCAATTCCCACCATTCCGAAGGGCTCATAACTTGATGCAAGGATTGTGAAGTCCACGGCGTTATATACCTTCTCCATATCAGTTTGGTATCCAATATTTATGATGGAGTGACGTTCTGATTTATATGGTTTTCCCGCAACGACGATTTTTATTTTTTCTAAGTCTTCAACGCATTGAAGAATAAAAAGAATGCCTTTTCGAATATGTCCAGAGGCTGCAGGGAAAAGGAGAAAAGTATCTTCTGTATTTAATCCTAAGCTCGATCTGACTTTTTGTCTTTTTTCCTCGGAATAGGGTTTAAATTTTTCTGTCTGGATTGGGGGATATGCTAAAGAAATTTTGTTTAAATTTACGTTATATAAATCAATAAGTTCTCTAGCAATAAATTTGGAAGCAGGAAGAATGAACGCTGCTCTATGAAAAGCCATTTCTTCTGATTTGATAGTGACTTTGTCATAGATGAAATGCTTTTTCCCAGATGCGATGTATCCCTTGTGTGTACCGCCGCAAAACAAGATGTCACTTTCAGTATTCCGGCAAAATCCAATGCACAGATCGACACCTTCCTGCTTTTTGATAGTCTTTATCCAATTTGAAAAATAAAAATCTTCCAAGCAACGTGGTATGTATTTAGTGGAGCAGGAAAATACTTTTACAGAAGATGGTATTGCAGGGCTTGGTTTGTGATTTTTAGTAAAAATGACTGCCTCAATCCCATTCTTCTGGAGTTCTCGAATAATGGAAACCGCATGGGATTCCATGCCTCCACCAGAAGTCAGACAATTACAAGCAATACCAATTCTTTTGGCCTGCATACGTACGTAATAAAAGTGAAGTGTTTGGCTATTGAGGCAATGCTATTTATCGAGAGATGTTAGATAAAGCTAGTCGCCAATTTTCTTTTGAGTGCTCACGAGAAGCTTCCTGATGCCATAGGTGAAGAACAGCTGTAGCAAAGCTTCCGGATTTGAATTTGACGCCTTCATTCATCAGACGAATCGCTAGCTCTGAGTCCTCATGGCCCCACCCCACCATTTTTTCATTGAATGCGCCCACTCTAGTCAAATCTTCGTGCCATATTCCCCAATTGCACCCACGAATCATTTTCCAGTTTTTAGGAGCGCATTTTCTCCAGAAAGACAGGTTGTTAATACAAAAGGATATGGCTGGAGTCCAGCGATTGATTTGCTTATTCCTGGCAAGTCTTCTGAAAGATGACAACTTCCAGTCAAAATTTGATTGGAAATCCTTGTCATTTAGCAATTCAGAGCAAAACGCTTGACTCGTTAAAATTCTCTGCCCTGAAACCGTCCATCCTTTTTCGGCAAGTGCCCGGTGGTGGCGTATCCATTCTGGCGACGGAATGCAATCGCCATCAAGAAACAAAATATACGATCCCTTTGCGTATTGGAGCGCGAGATTTCTGATCGCAGCAAGGCGAAAGCCTTGATCCTCATGCCATGCATGGCTGACGCGAAAAGGAGCTGTGCGTTGGTATTGAGCAACGACTTTTCTCGTGTCATCCGTGGATCCATCATCTGCAATGATGACTTCAAAGTGATTGTCTGTTTGCCTGATCAGCCCTGACAGTGCGGCATCCAAAGCGTCAGGGCGATTGTAGGTGGAGCAAATGACGGAAATGAAGTCTTGTGTTGCCATTGTTTTATTTGGGTAAATGGGAAATGACTTCTTCGACTGAAGGCCAATGCCCAGTGGATCCTAGAACAATCGCGTCAGGATTCCATGGTCGGGTCCTTTTTGGATCGGTTACGCCGACAAGCGTGATTTGTTTTGCTCCGACTGCGGCCGCAATATGACTGACGCCGGAATCGTTTGCTACTACCACTTGAGCCCTTTTGGCAATAGCAGCAAAGTTTCCCAAAGTTGTTGGCGGGAGAATGGTGGCATCTGGACAGGCCTCTTTAGCCAGTGCTTCTTCGCGAACTGAGGGAAAGACAATCGGTTCAATGCCGCAATTCCGCAAAGGTGCAACCAGCTCATTGAAATGCTGCCAATGTTTTGGCTGACCATGATGTTTGCCGCGAGCAATTGGGGCAAGTAAGGCAAATTTTTCAGGTATTTTGTACTGCTCAATGAGGTTCTTAGCGGCTGCCTCATGCCTCTTCAGTAAAATGAGGTTCAAATGATCGGGAGCTTTGTCAAAAGCGGGCTTGACTCCCCAAGCCTTGATTGACTCATGCACTACGTAGAAGAAGCGCTCGACTTCGTGCATTGGCCCAGGTTCTGGGATACCTGTATTAAGAAGCATCGACCGCATATCCGTCTTGAGCCCGGCCGTCTCTAATTTTCCCAGTTTAAATAGGAGAGCGGATCCAAAGGAGTTAGGGAAAAGGAGCCCTTTGGATGCTCCGGCATTGTGTGCCAGATATTTGATACGGGTAAGATCCTCAGTAACGCTGCCTTCTATTGGATCGAAGCGCCACCCCATTCCTGCCATCAAATCTTCTGCCCAGCGTTTTCCGACAAGAGCCGGAGTAAATCCGCTTGCTGCCAGCAGACGCAGGGCAGGGAGAGTCATGCAGCAATCTCCAACATGATTGGGTAAACGGCAGAGAACAACAGTCATAGGTGAGCAATTACGGTTTGTTGAGAATCACAAAATTGAGCAGGCCTTTGTGGGCAAGAGCTCTGTTCGCAGACCCTACATTGTAAAATCGGCCATGCTGAATCTGCCAATCCCAGTAAGTCTGTTTCTATGACAAAACACACAATAGACGACACCAAGACGCATGAAACGATAAGCCGCAAACAAGACGCCTTGAGGCGCCTTTTTTCGTACGTCCTTCAATATAAAAAACGCATCTTCATTGCTCTTTGCGCGATGATCATCAACGCAGGGGCTTCTTCTCTTATAGCCATTCTGGTAGGACAGCTCACCGATAGAGGTTTTTATGAGAAAGACCCAACAGCAATTTGGTGGGCACCTGGAGCTTTGTTGCTTATTTCGATTTTCTATGGCATTGCTCTATTTGTGAATGCCTATACTCTTCAATCGATATCACAGAGTATTCTGTTCAAATTCAGAAATGAGTTGTTTTCACGTGTCATTTGCTGGCCGGAAGATACTTACCAAAAGTACACATCCGGCAAGGTATTGACGACATTCTTGAATCAGGCGGGTGTGGCTCTTGGGAATGCAATGAGCATTATGGCCACAATCTTTAGGGATAGTTTGCAGATTGTTGCGCTGTTGTGTGTCTTGTTTTATCACAATTGGCAGCTTTCCCTAGTTTCTTTCATTGTTGCTCCTTTCTTGTGGCTCATTATTCGTTGGGTTGGAAAGCGCTCGCGTCATTACTCAAAAGGATTTCAGAATTCGCTGGCAGATTTGTCCAATGTTATCAATGAAGGTTACACGGGCCAGCGTATGGTGAAAATTTACAATGCCTACGACTATGAAACGAAACGGTTTATCAAGTCAAATAGCGCAATGAAAAAACTGGCGTTGCGCCAAACGGCGGTAACTGCATCTGGCACGCCAATGACTCATTTTGTCAGTATGTGCGCTGTCAGCATTGTGGTTATTGTGGCCTTGTTGCAAGCACAGCATGGGATGATTTCTTTGGGAGACTTCATTACTTTTCTGTCCGCTTTGCTGCTCCTTATGACACCCATACGGCACCTGTCTTCTCTTAACGGAGCGACTGCTGCCATGCGAGTTGCTGCTGAGAGTATTTTTGAAATGTTGGATCAAAAGGAAGAGGAAGACCCTGGCAAAACAGAACTCAAGAACATCAAGGGAGAGGTTCGGTTTGAGCATGTTTCGCATCGATATGCTGATGCCGAAAAGAACTCGGTTACGGATTTCACTCTCGACGTTAAAGCAGGTGAAACCGTTGCTCTGGTTGGAGCATCTGGAGCTGGCAAGACAACATTGATTAATCTTATCCCCCGCTTTTGGGTGCCGACGGCAGGTGAAATTTATTTTGACGGTATTGCTCAAAGCAGTGTGACATTAAAAAGTCTGAGAGATCAGATTGCTTTGGTGAGCCAGGATATTGTTCTTTTTGATGACACGATTGCTGCCAATATTGCGTATGGCAATGAAACGGCAACACGACAGGAAATTGAAGCCGCAGCCAAGGCTGCTTATCTGATGCCGTTTATCGAGACATTGCCCAAGGGGCTCGATACCCGCGTAGGCGAAGCAGGAAGCAAGCTCTCAGGCGGACAGAAACAGCGCATTTCCATTGCCAGGGCTCTGCTTAAAAATGCTCCCATCCTTCTTCTTGACGAGGCGACGAGTGCACTTGATACGGAAAGCGAAAAATACATCCAGAAGTCTCTGGATGAACTGATGCAGGGTAGGACAACTTTTGTGGTTGCCCACCGTCTTTCCACCATTATCGGCGCTGACAAGATTGTTGTGATGAAGGACGGCAGGATCCAGGAAGTCGGCAAACATGAAGAGCTTCTTGCACAAAAGGGACTGTACGAGCACCTTTACTCGATTCAGTTCACTAACAAAGTTGATCAAACTCGTGCCGACAAATAAATGGAAAATCGTATTCGCACAAAGGAAAGGATCAAAGTGAGGAAAAATTTGTTGGCGCCAGCTCTGATTCTGGCATGTGTGACGAGCTTGACAGCTTGTTCAGACCAAAGTGAAGTGGCTGATGTGTCGGTGGGGATCTTTACGCTCAAAGACATCAAACTCAACAGCTTCGTGGATCCGCTTGTGCCGGGCGTCACCTGCCACGTGGCAAGCATTGAGGCAAATCTGTCTTTGTCTGATCCTTCCGACAGCGCGGTGAGCTGCAAGCAAACCGGGGAAATCCTCCCGGAAATGATTGCCCGCATTAAGAAAGGCAAAACCGGCGAAGTGGTCTTTGAGAAATCCAAAAGCGTCTTTCTGAAAACCTTGAAGATCCGTCGGATTTTTGATGAGGAAAGTCAGACGCTGATGTATTTGTCCTACTCCACTCGAGAGACTTCCGGCAGCTTCAAGCACAGCCTTTCCACCGTTCCTCTTTGGGGAACGGCGGCTTATGTCGATCCTAAGATGAAAAAGTCGCTGTCGCCCACTGCAGCTTCTTCTAAGGAACAGGAGCTCTGAGAAATGAAAGGCTTGGGTGCAGTGAGGGATAGTCAAACTGGGGTGCAAACCTCAAGGCTGTCCACTAAATCAGCATTTAATCGATATGTTTGGATATCAGTGCTCTTTGCTGTGTTGGGAGCCCTGATTTCTCTGCGCTATCTGACGGGGTTGTCCAACACACAGGGGTGGCAGTACCTTTATGTTTTGGCGGCAGCTGCGGGGGTGTTTTTCATCGGGCATCTGCTGCTTCAGACTCTGCTTGTCTTTCCTTTGCAGCGGCTAGGCTTTCCTAAAGCGGCCCGCGGCACAGCCTTCATTTTGACTTTCGTGCTGCTGACGGCATTGGTCACAGATACGTTTGTCTATCAACAATATCGCTTCCACATCAACTGGCCGATGATTGACCTGGCGCTTGTGGGCGGCAGTGATGTGTTTTCCTTCTCAACTGGGATGAAGCTCTGGATTGGCTTTCTGGTGCTTCTTGTTGCTGCGGCTTCTGCTGCGCTGGTTTGGGTGTCTGGGATCATTCAGGGACGGGCCCGTGCATTGGTGCCGTGCGTTCTCATTTTGATTGCATATGTGGCCGTAAACGGTGTGCATGCCTACGCGGTCTCTCAGAATGTCAAATCAGTTACTGTTCTCAAGGAAAGAATCCCTTTGTACTATCCGCTGAGAGCAAACCGCTTTTTGGCAAAGCTGGGGCTCAAACCGGTTGTGCCTGACAAAGTCAAGCTCGCTGAGGCTTCCGGGAGCTTTCACTATCCCTTGCAGAAGCTTTCCTTCGGGCAGGGAACAGATTTGAATGTTGTCATTCTGGCGCTGGATTCATTGCGTGCAGACGTTGTTGATCCAGTGACAATGCCCAATCTTTACGCGCTTAAAGAAAAAACGATCACTTTCAACGATCACTATTCTGCCGGCAACGCTACGCGCGCGGGGGTCTTTGGTCTCTTTTACGGGCTCCCTCCTTCCTACTGGCACAGTGCACTAGCAACAAATATCCCATCCGCCCTGGTGTCAGGCTTTCAACAGAAGGGATATGAGGTTTCTGCTTTTACCACTGCGACGTTGCTGCGCCCCGAGTTTTACGCAACGGTTTTCTCAGGGGTCAATCCTTTGCGTTTAGGGTCGACGAAGGGGCGCAATATTTGTGAGCGTGATGTAGAAAGCATTGATGACTTTGAGAAATGGCTCAAGAACCGCGATAACAGCAAGAATTTCTTCAGCTTTATCTTCTTGGACAGCGTGCACGGTGTTGCATTCCCCGAAAGCTTGAACGTTCCCTACAAAGATTATTGGAAAGAGGTCAACAATCTGGAACTGGATCCAGATTTTGATCCGAAGCCTTATTTTGCACGCTATAAAAATTCAGCTTTCTGGGTGGATACGCTGATCGGCCGCGTCTGGAAAATTTTGGAAGAAAATGGGCGTCTGGACGACACTATCTTGATCGTGACTTCAGATCACGGAGAAGAGTTCAACGACAATAAGCTGAATTACTGGGGACACAACGGCAACTTTTCCCAGGCTCAAATCAAGATTCCACTTCAAGTTTATTGGCCGGGAATGAAGCCGCAGGAGGTCAACTACCGGACGACAGCCTACGATGTGAGTGCAACGTTGATGAAGAGAGTGCTGGATGTTAGGAATCCCAACACAGACTTTAGTGTTGGCGAGGATCTTTTCAACAACGCGAAAAGAGAAGTCTTTTTTGTTGGCAGCTACAACGAAGACGCCATCGTTGCGGGAAATGAAGTTTTGCAGATCAAGATGAGCGGCGCCATGGAAGGACATAGCCTGTTGAACTGGCAGGAGATTGACGACAGTTTTCTCAAAAAATATATCCCTGCATATTTGCAGATGCGTGGGAAATACCGTCAGTAGGAAGATCAAGTCATGACAGAAGATCTGAAACTGGAAGATGAGGATGGTGAGGAAGTTAAGCTTCCGGGGCTTCCTCCCAATACGAAGAACTACATGACGCCGGCCTGCTATCGGCGCCTGCTTGATGAGCGCGAGCACTTGGTCAATGTGGAGCGACCGAGCATTGTCAATATTGTCAGCTGGGCGGCGAGCAACGGTGATCGTTCGGAAAACGGGGATTACCAATACGGAAAGCGCCGTCTCCGCGAGATTGACAGGCGCATCCGCTTCTTAAATAAACGCATTGAGGGAGCGGAAGTGGTGGACCCTGCCAAACGCCCCCCGACGGATCAGGTGTTCTTCGGGGCGACGGTCACCTACGAGAATGTGACGACAGGAACGGAACATACGATCCGCATTGTTGGCATTGATGAAGCGGATCCAGAGAACGGAGACGTTAGCTGGGTGAGCCCTATTGCACGCGTTTTTCTGAAGCAAAGAGAGGGCGACAGTGTGAAGCTCCCAACCCCTGCAACAATTGATCACCCGGCTCGTGTGGAGACCCTGGAAATCATATCTGTGCAATATGGGTAATAGAGAACCAGAGACGAAAGCAGTGAAATATCTGTCGCATCCAGAGGTTGAAATGGCTACATGCAAATTGCCGTTATCTGTTGTTTTGCTCACACGTAATGAGGAAAGAAATATCAGAGATTGCTTAAAGAGCTGTGATTTTGCTCAAGAAATTGTTGTGGTAGATGACTCCAGTGTAGATAACACTGTGATGATTGCTTCAGAAATGGGGGCAAAAGTTTTCCACAGACCAATGAATGGCGACTGGGGTGCACAACAAACCTATGGAATTAATCAGGCTACGCAGCCTTGGATCTTCCTGCTTGATGCAGATGAACGCGTATCTTCTGAATTAGCTAAAAACATTAAAGTTATCTTAGATAAAAATGATCCAGATTATGCTTATAGCGTCCAAAGGCAAAACCATTTTCTTTCAGGCAAGGCGTCTCACGGTGTAGTGAGGCCAGATTGGGTTCTTCGTCTTTTGCCTAAAAAAGGGGCGTCCGTTGTTGGGAAAGTGCACCCACGAATTTTGACTCCAGCTAAGACAAAAAAAATGACTGGGCATTTGATTCACTACCCGTATAGTTCGTGGGATTCTTATTTTATTAAATTTGACAAATATACAAGGCTTTCTGCTGAAAAGTATTTGTCAGAGGGGCGGAACTGCTACTTTTTCCGAGATATTGTGTTACGGCCATTGTGGGCTTTTATAAAGGTGTATTTTATAAATAGAGGGTTTCTTGATGGAAAGTTAGGTTTTATTTTCTCAGTAAATCACTATTTTTACACAATGACGAAGTACGTCCGCTATTACTATCTGAAGAATCACAACGGCAAAATCTAATTCACGGTGAAGGCTTCTTACGTACTCAGCCTTCCGACGGCAGTTCCACCCGTTTGTCTCCATCGAGTCGGCGGGCAACGCGCTTGACTGTCGGGATTCGATTGAGCGCACGCATGATGTGCATCAGGTGCAGGCGGCTGCGGACATGAATCATCAAGTGAATCTTGTCGTTGCCGCCCTTGACAGATTCCACATCCACTCCGACGATCGAAGAGCCAGCGGTGCTGAGCGTTGTTGCCACTTCAGCAAGAGCCGCACGATCATCAGTCACCTCCAGATCAAGCGGCACGGCAAAGCGTGCGTCTTCTGGATTCTCAGACTGCCAGGCTAGAGACATCCAGCGCTGCGGTGCGTTTTGACGACCTCTTGCGACGTGCTCACAGTCGGCACGATGCACAGACAAGCCATGCCCCTTGCGCATGAAGCCCCAGATGCTGTCGCCTGGAACCGGGTGGCAACAGGTGGCCAGTTGAACGGCCATGCCTTCGGTGCCGCGGATTTCCACCAGGGCTTCGCCAGGAGCATGCTCTGACTTTTTCTCTTCAAGCAGATTTTTAATCTGCCCAACGACGCCGGCAGCCGCAAGTCTTCCCATTCCCACATCCATGAAAAGCTGCTCGCGGTTGCCGATGGAGGCATCGCTTAACACCGTCCTCCAGACATGATCTGGAATAGCCTCGAGATCCAATTGCGCTTGTTGCGCAGCCTTGGCAAGGACTTTCTTGCCCAGAGCTTCGGATTCTTCGGGATTTCGACTTCTCAAATACTGACGCACTTCGGCGCGAGCCTTGCCGCTGCGAACGAAGCTGATCCACTGCGGATCAGGTTCTGCATCAGGTGCAGTGATGATCTCCACCATGTCGCCGTTTTTAAGCTGGGTGGAAAGCGGCTGGGGTTCTCCATTGATGCGGCAGCCAATGGCCTTGTTGCCGACGTCAGTATGAATCTGATAGGCAAAGTCCACGGGGCAGGAGCCTTGAGGCAGGCTGATGATCTTGCTTCTCGGCGTGAAAACGTAGACGCGGTCCGGGAAAAGATCAATCTTGATGTTTTCAAGGAATTCGCTGCTGTCTGCGCTGGTGCGTTGGATTTCCATCAGGCTCTGTAGCCAGGACTTCACCATGTTCTGGATGCCGCTTGTGTCCATGCTGTCGCTGTAAATCCAGTGCGAGAGAATGCCCATCTCATCGATGCGGTGCATTTCTTCGGTGCGGATCTGGTACTCCACAGGCGTTCCATAGGGGCCGATCACCGTTGTATGCAGACTCCGGTAGCCGTTTGACTTGGGAATGGCGATGAAGTCTTTGAAGCGGTTGTGAACGGGCTTATAGAGTTGGTGCAGTGCACAGAGAGCTAAATAACATTCTTCACGCGTGCGGACAATGACGCGAAAGCCGTAGATATCCAAAACGTCGGAGAAGGATGCATGTGTGTCGCGCATTCGGTTGTAGATGCCGTAGATCGTTTTGTCGCGGCCTTGCACTTGCGCGATGATGCCGCACTTGGGCAGTGCATTGCGTGTTTCACGCAGAATCCTTTCTAGAACAGCCCTGCGGTTGCCGCGGGCAAGAATGACGTTTTCTCGCAGAATCTGGTAGCGGCGTGGATAGTGATTGAAAAAGGAGAGTTCCTGCAGTTCGCGGAAAACGGTGTTAAGGCCGAGGCGGTGTGCGATGGGCACATAAATTTCCAATGTCTCTTTGGCAATGCGCCGGCGTTTTTCAGGGCGCATGACGCCGAGGGTGCGCAGATTGTGCAGGCGGTCGGCGAGTTTTACAAAAATCACACGAACGTCCCGGCTCATGGCTAGCAGCATCTTGCGGAAACTTTCTGCCTGCGCAATCTCGTTGGAAGAGAACCGGAGCTTGTCGAGTTTGCTCACCCCGTCAACAAGTTCAGTGACTTCGACGCCGAAGCGCTCGGCCATCTCAATTTTTGCGACCTTGGTGTCCTCCAGAACATCGTGCATGAGTCCGGCGCAAATGGTCGTCGCGTCAAGCCGCCACTCGGCAAGAATGTTGGCGACGGCAAGCGGATGCGTGATGTAGGGTTCTCCGGATTTCCTGAACTGCCCCAAGTGCGCATCATCAGCGTACATAAACGCCTGCCGGATGCGCTCCACATCGGCTCGTGAAAGGAATTGACTGCAGCGAGCCAGAAGTTCAGAAGAGGTCACAACCTTGGTGACTTTCTCAACGGGAGAGTAAAGGGGAAGGTCTGCTTCCTGACCCACGATGTCGCCCGCTCGGGCATCCAAATAGGCAGCGTCGTAATCATCCTCATTGGATTGACCAGCGTGAGGGTGCTGTGGTGTCATTAGGTTGGGAATCGGTGTAGCCGGGGCTGCTTGAGGGGCGGTAAACAGCATATGACCTTTCCGGAAGTAGAGTAAAAACAAAAACGCCGCCCATTTTGTTGTTGTAGTGGGCAGCGTTTATTTTCGCAGATGACGGTCGGTTGCCGCCACAGCGGGGAAGAAGACTAGGACACGCGTTCCAGCATCTCGCGGGTGACACTGCCCTGCGCAATCTCACGCAGAGCGATCACGGTGTTCTTGTCCTTGGCATCCACATGAGGAGCGTGGCCGTTATTGAGCTGGCGGGCGCGGTACGTTGCGCACAGCACCAATTCAAAGCGGTTCGGAATCTTCTTCAAGCAGTCTTCAACGGTAATACGAGCCATTTTCTAAGTCAAAAAACAGGGAATCGGGGATGAAATCAGACGGGGACGCCAAGCGCAATAAATTGCTCGCGGTGGCGGGCGGCCTGATTGGAAAAGTTCAGCCGCGAAGCCGTCACAACTGAAATCAGCTGAGACAGGGCAACGTCAAAATTATCATTAATTATAACGTACTCAAATTCCGGAGCATGCGCGATTTCCGCGCCAGCGCCCATGAGTCTGCGGGTGATGGTGGCTTCACTATCCGTGCCGCGCTTGTGCAGGCGGGAGGCCAGTGCGTCGATGGACGGAGGAAGAATGAAGATGCCGACGGTTCCTGCAAACTGAGCACGTACCTGACGGGCACCCTGCCAGTCAATTTCCAACAGAACATCCTTGCCGGCAGCCATGCGCTCTTCAATCCACACGCGGCTGGTACCGTAGTAGTTGCCGTGCACGAGAGCCGACTCTAGAAATTCTCTTCGCGCTTTGCGCTCCTCAAACTCTTCAACAGAAACGAAGTGGTACTCGCGTCCATCGACTTCGCCAGGACGCGGATCTCGTGTGGTGTGCGAGATGGAGAGTTCAATTTCAGGGTCGTGCTCCAACAGGGCTTTGACCAGGGAGCTTTTGCCGGCGCCTGAGGGAGCGGTGATCATGAAAAGCCGCCCCGCGTGCTGGCGGGCATCGTGTGAATTGGATGGAGTCATTGGTTTGTCCTCATCAGTGTGGCGAAGTTTACCGCACGCACTGGATTGTGATTTTCTAAAAGTCCTTGCGGGGTGGGTTGCCGATATACTTTCACTGCCCGCAACGTTTGAAGTTGCAGCGGGCTCCAGCTTTCGTCCATTTCACGTTTTCCGTGGGATTTTCCTCGGAGGATGTTTTTTGCTTCTCAACAATTTCCGGACATGAAATACCACTTCCCCATCGTCATCATTGACGAGGACTACCACTCTGAAAATGTTTCTGGTCTAGGCATCCGCGATCTTGCCCAAGCGATCGAATCGCAAGGGCAGGAAGTTCTCGCCGTGACGACATTTTCCGACTTGTCAAGTCTTGCCCGTCAGGCTAGCCGCACGTCTGCTTTCATTGTCAGTCTGGATGATGACGATTTTTCAGACACTGGCGAAGAAAACGAAGCAATCGCTGAGCTGCGTGCCTTTGTCCGTCAGGTGAGAAGTTCCAATCCGGATGTTCCGATCTTCCTATACGGTGAGACGAAGACCGCTCCGTCCATTCCCAACGATGTATTGCGTGAGCTGCATGGCTTCATTCACATGTTTGAAGACACGCCGGAATTTGTGGCGCGCTATATCGTGCGTGAAGCCCGTCAATATCTTGAAAGTCTTCCGCCGCCGTTTTTCCGTGCACTTACACATTATGCGGCGGACAGTTCTTATTCCTGGCATTGCCCGGGACATTCCGGCGGCGTTGCTTTCTTAAAGAGTCCTGTGGGCCAGATGTTTCACCAGTTCTTCGGCGAGAACATGCTGCGGGCCGACGTGTGCAACGCGGTGGAAGAGTTAGGACAGCTCCTTGATCATACGGGACCCGTTGCGAAGTCCGAGCAAAACGCTGCGCGCATCTTTGGCTGCGACAACCTTTTCTTTGTGACAAACGGCACGTCCACGTCCAACAAGATTGTTTGGAACTACACGGTGGCTCCCGGGGACATTGTGATTGTGGACCGCAACTGCCACAAATCCATTTTGCACGCCATCACGCTTACGGGTGCTATTCCTGTTTTCTTGATGCCGACGCGCAACCACTACGGCATCATCGGTCCGATCCCGCGTTCTGAGTTTGACTGGGAAACAATTCGGGAAAAGATTGAGAAAAATCCTCTGATCAAAAACAAGGATGCCAAGCCGCGCATCATGACGCTTACGCAGTCAACCTATGACGGCATTGTCTACAACGACGAAGTCATTAAGGAGAAGCTTGACGGCAGGGTGGATATCCTGCACTTCGACGAGGCATGGCTGCCGCATGCTGCATTCTCGAGCTTTTACGACGACATGCACGCCATCGACCGCAACAAGCCGAGAACCAAGAAGAGCATGGTGTTTGCCACCCATTCGACGCACAAGCTGCTCGCGGGTATTTCCCAGGCAAGCCAGATCTGCATCCAGGACTCCGAAACTGAAAAACTGGATCGCTCGAGCTTTAATGAGGCCTTCATGATGCATACGTCGACGTCGCCTCAATACGCCATCATTGCCAGCTGCGACGTTGCTGCTGCCATGATGGAAGGACGCGCCGGCAAAGCTTTGGTGGAGGAATCGATCATAGAGGCAGTCGACTTTCGTCGTGCGATGCGGGAAGTTGGCAAAAACTATGACGACTGGTGGTTTACGGTCTGGGGGCCGGATAAGCTGCCAAAGCAGGGCTACGGCACACAAAAGGATTGGCTGCTGCATTCCAATGAAAGCTGGCATGGGTTTGGCGATGTGGCCGAGGGCTTTAACATGCTTGACCCCATTAAGGGGACGATTGTGACGCCTGGGCTTTCTGTTGAGGGTGAATTCTCTGAAACGGGCATCCCTGCCGCCGTAGTGACGAAGTATTTGTCCGAGCACGGCATTATTGTGGAAAAAACGGGGCTGTACTCATTTTTCATCATGTTCACGATTGGCATCACCAAGGGCCGTTGGAACACAATGGTGACTGAACTGCAGCAGTTTAAGGATGCCTATGACGTAAATGCTCCGTTGTATCGCGTCATGCCCCGGTTCCTGTCGGAATTTCCGCATTACGAGGGCTTGGGACTGCGCGATCTCTGCCAGAGCGTGCACGAGGTTTACAAGGCCTACGACGTTGCACGCCTCACGACGCAGATGTACACCTCTGAGATGGTGCCGGCAATGCGCCCGACGGATGCATACGCCAAGTTTGCCCATGGCGAAATTGATCGTCTTCCGATCGATTCGCTTGAAGGCCGCATCTCAGCTGTGCTCTTGACGCCTTATCCGCCGGGAATTCCGCTTCTGGTGCCGGGCGAGCGCGTCAACTCCAAGATCGTTGAGTACCTGCGCTTTGCCCGTGACTTCACGCGTCGCTTCCCGGGATTTGAAAGCGATGTGCACGGTTTGGTTAAAGTGAAGAACCCCGACGGCACGATTAAGTACATGCTTGATTGCGTGCGCGAGAACTGATTGAAGAACTTTCTGGATAAGACTTAAAAATGGCTTTGGATCTGGTGATCTTTAACGAAACTCCTGTCACGATTCTCAAAGTACAGGGGGCGGACAAGTTTTTGGCTCGTCTTTTGACAAGTGATGTCGCAAAGCTTCCCGTGGGCGGCGTCGAGCGATCCGTGGCACTGAATGCTACGGGCGGTATTCTCGGCACGCCCTGGGTGGCAAGGACAGCTCCTAACGCTTATGAAATCATTCTTGTGGGCGAGGAAACCGATGCTCTGCAGGCTTGGATTCGCCAGGTGAGCGTGGCATTTGAGGCTGATGTTGGCGTAGAGGCGCAGGCGGGGTTCTACTTTGTCGGAAAATTGCCTATCGACGGCATTCAACTTGAGCGCGGCCGCATGGTTGAAAGCTTAGGCATTCGGTTTGTTGACATGGGGTGGATGAGCCTTGCCATTGGGCCTGAAGCCAACATCAAGGCTATGAGCGACAACCTCATCAAAGCGGGGGCAAAGAAGGGTGAGCAGACCGGATGGGATGCCTTGCGCATTTTTGCCAGAGAACCAGCTGCGGGACTTGAGTTTGACGAAAGTGCCAGTCCTCTGGAAACCGGCCTTGAGGAGGCGCTCAATTTTGACGATCCCGATCGAATCTTCATTGGCCGTGCCCTGACAGAAGCG
The DNA here is from genome assembly GCA_944390145.1 of uncultured Duodenibacillus sp. Taxonomy (GTDB): domain Bacteria; phylum Pseudomonadota; class Gammaproteobacteria; order Burkholderiales; family Burkholderiaceae_F; genus Duodenibacillus. The sequence goes on along the minus strand of CALXOY010000012.1, from coordinate 9,420 downwards.
CGCTTTAAGGCCGGCAACTACGACCGCATGCAGCTGATTGCCTTTGACGTTGCTTTCGATCCCTCGCTTCTTGTGGAAGTGCCGGGAGTGGTTGTCGGGGATGCCGTCTATCCCTGCACTTCGATTGCACGTGTGCCGGAAGGGCCATTTACTGTGGCGCTTGTTCGGTTGCCGAGCAGCATCAAGATCGGCGAAAAAGTGCCGGTGGATGTCAAGACGGATCCCCGTACGCATTGCGACGCGGCTTTGGTTATCGACAAGCAAATCTAAAAGGGCGCAATGGCCGCAAGCATTTTTGAAATGTTCAAGCTTGGTATTGGACCAAGCTCAAGCCACACCGTGGGGCCCATGCGGGCAGCGTTGCTGTTTTCCCAAGAATTGGTGAAGAGGGGGCTTTTAGAGCAAACGCAGCGTGTTGTCTGCGAGCTGATGGGAAGTCTCGGCGCCACAGGACGAGGACACGCGACTGACAAAGCGGTTATCTTCGGACTTTCAGGAAAAGCGCCGGCCACCATCGCTCCTGCAGATTCCTGCCGCATCCTGAGGCAGGAAGATTCCCAGCATTTGCTTTGTTTGGCAGGAACCAAGAATATTAGCTTTGATGAGTCGCAAGACATCATCTTTTCTGCCGATAAAGTGTGTGCTTTCCACACTAATGCCATGGATCTGACGGCGTTGGACAGCGGCAGAGAGGTGCTGCTGAGCCGTCGCTATTACTCCGTGGGCGGGGGCTTTATCGTAGCCGGCAGTGAACAAAATCCTGATATTCCGAATGAACCAGAGTCTGTTGCAAAGGGAAGGGTCAAAGAGCTTCCATTCATATACAAAAACGGAGCGGAACTTCTGCGCATTGCTGAAGAGCAAAAGCTTTCATTTGCAGACATTGCCAGAGCCAACGAGCGGGTTGATCTCACTGATGAGGAAATCAACAAAAAGTTGGATTTCATCTGGGAGGCGATGAATGACTGTATCAATAGAGGCCTGCAGACGGAAGGCGTCATGCCCGGGCCTTTTGCTGTCAAGCGTCGGGCAAAGCACTTGGCAGAGCGCCTCGTCAACAAAAACTCGGCTCCTGATCCTCTTTGCGCACTCGATTGGATAAATGCCTGGGCGTTTGCCGTCAGCGAAGAAAATGCTTGCGGCGGCCGCGTCGTGACAAGCCCTACAAACGGCGCTGCGGGTGTTATTCCGGCAGTGCTTCGGTACTATCGCACGTTTATTCGGGGAGCAAATCCTGAAGGAATCAGAAACTTCCTGTTGACTGCTGGCGCTATCGGGTTGCTGTACAAGAGTAACGCCTCCATTTCAGGAGCAGAAGTCGGCTGCCAGGGCGAAGTAGGTGTTGCTTGTTCCATGGCGGCAGGTGCTCTAGCCGCTGTTTTGGGGGCCAATCCCCGACAGGTGGAAAATGCTGCTGAGATCGGCATGGAGCACTGCCTTGGGTTGACTTGTGACCCTGTTGCGGGACAAGTGCAGATCCCATGCATTGAGCGCAACGCTGTGGCCGCAGTGAAAGCCGTGAACGCTGCGCGACTTGCGCTTGCTGGGGACGGCAGTCACATCGTCAGTCTTGATGCCGTTATGCAGACGATGTTTGAGACTGGACGGGATATGCAGTCCAAGTACCGCGAAACAAGCAGGGGCGGATTAGCAGTCAACATAGTTGAGTGTTGATTGCTCATGCCTCGTAGGCCTTTTTTCAACATTTCTTAGGCAATTGATAAATACCGAGGGCGTGCTTTTGTCGAAAATTTTGCGCGTAGGTCGGAAAACTGAACGGATTGGGGGTAACTCGTGAAGCAGTCATTGGCTAAAAAACATCTATGGCGTCAGGATATTACAGGGCTTCGAGCGATAGCAGTACTTCCAGTTCTTATTTTTCATGCATTTCCTAATGCCCTTCCTGGGGGCTTTTTAGGTGTAGATATCTTTTTTGTGATTTCGGGGTACTTGATTTCTGGAATCATTTTTAGAGGGCTAATTGCAGATAATTTTAGCTTCAAAGATTTTTATACTAAAAGAATTAAAAGAATTATTCCAAACCTAATAGCTGTTCTGGTTTTTATTATTGTTGTTGGTTGGGCAGTTTTATTTAAAGAAGAATTCGAATCAATCACAAAGTATATAGCTGGTAGTGCTTTCTTCTTTATGAATTTTCGACTAATTAGCCATGCCAACGATTACTTTGCAACTGACACTAGTTCCCTCCCTTTACTTCATGTTTGGAGTCTTTCAATAGAGGAACAATTTTATCTCTTGTTTCCTTTATTATGTGTACTGATTTGGAAGATATGTAAAAAGAATTATAAATATCTGGGTGGATTTGTAATTCTATTTACTTTTTTATCTTTTGGTAGTTGTGTATTGACAATAAACCAAGTGTATAGGTTTTACTTTCCGTTGACCCGTTTTTGGGAGTTGGGACTTGGTATCATTTTGGCATACACCGAATTGTTTTTATTTCGGATGGATAGCGTATTAAGTAAGGGATTTAGAAGTTTCTTGTCACTTATTGGCATCGCACTCATAATTGGGTCTATCGTTTTCTACTCATCGAATTCCTTAATTCCTAATTGGATCACTTTGCTTGCAGTTACAGGGGCTGTAATACTGATTACAGCTAATTCTGACTCGTTTGTAAATCGGAATATTCTTTCTTGGCGTCCGATTGCATTCATCGGGTTGATAAGTTATTCGCTATATTTGTGGCATTGGCCATTTATTTGTTATTTTAATCTAATTTTTGGCGAAGCTACTTTCTTAGCTAGGATGGGAGTTCTATTTCTTGTTTTACTTGTATCAATTTTGTCGTATTTTTTGATTGAAGTGCCATTGCGCAGAAATAACTCAAAATTGATTGTCCCTATTCTTTTTTTGATGCTCGTAATTTGTGTATCTCTGCCGTATGGAATTAGGAAAGGTGTTTTTCCTCCAGTTTGGTTAGATCAGAGTACAACTAATTCGTTAAATAAAAACCCGAGTTGGAGCCCAAGCTCATATCCTACTATGACAATCAACGGAGCGGATGTATCTGTCTCTGGTACAAATCCTAAACCTACAATACTTGTTGCTGGAGACTCTCACGTAGGAATGTATTTTGATAGAGTTATAGAATCTTCAAAAAAACTTGGGATAAATTCGGTATTGCTGTATTCTGGAGCGTGTTTTATAACTGACGGTGCGGAAAGCGATCCAAATAATGTTACTAATTCTTGTTTAAATGCCGCGACCAAATTTCATAAACTGTTAGAATCCAAAGAAATTAAAGTGCTACTTCTCGGACAAAAATGGGGAATGTACTCTGGTTTAGGAGATGAAAACGGAAGTCGACGTGGCGAAAAGTTAAAGAAAATATTAGATGAATTTATTGCACGTGGTGGAAAAGTTTTTGTATTAATGGATATTCCATGGGTAAAAAAAGGATCAGACGAATTTCGGAAGAGAAATTATTTTAGAAAAGCATTATGGGAAGGAAATGCTGTTCCTTGGAATGAATGGAAGCAAATACCAATCATTTCTCCGTTGCCTAAGGAATCAACATGGAAAGATGGCAACGAAAAAATAAAAAAGTTTTTACCAAGCCGAGTTCAGTTGATAGAAAGCGCCTCAAAAGTCTGCCCACAAGGTCATTGTGATCTTAGGGCGTATCGCGATGAGGATCACATTTTGCGGAATTGGGCGAGAGATCACGCTTCATGGTTGGATCCTGTGTTTGAGCAAGCTGCACAAATGCAAAATAGACCGTGACTTTTTATTTATTGCTCGTTTGAGAAATAGCGCTTCTTAGCAACAGTCCATTTTCTAAACAGTGAGTGTGAAAAAATTAGGGGGCTTAAATTAAGCCATGAGTGATGCCCCACAAATGATCAATGGACAATTAGGAATGATTTTGTAGCTATGTATATATCTAAAAATGTGATGTTAATATCAATAGTCAAATATATTTGACTAGACAACTTCTGGAATTTATCAAATTAAAGAGATAAGCGAAATTAAAATAATACATGTGCTAGAAACAATGTCCTTTTAATGGATCAATGTTTTGAATAAATAAATTAATAACGCCACCGGACGTAAACCGTGAACGCAAAAAAAATCTATCTTCGCAGCTTCGGCTGCCAAATGAATGACTATGACTCCGCACGCATCATTGATTTGATGCGTGAAGAGGGGTACGAACGTACGGCTACACCTGAAGATGCAGATCTTCTTGTGGTCGTGACATGCTCCATCCGTGAAAAAGCACAGGAAAAAACCTTTTCTGACTTGGGACGGCTGCGTGAGCTTAAAAAGGAAAAGCCCACGATGCGGATCGCAGTGGGCGGCTGTGTTGCCAGTCAGGAAGGAAGAAGAATCCTTTCCCGTTCGCCTTGGGTTGACGCGGTTTTTGGTCCTCAGACCCTGCATCGACTCCCTCAACTCTTGAAGGAACGCGAGCGCACAGGAAAAGCTCAGGTTGATATTGCGTTTCCTGAAATTGAAAAATTTGACTGCCTGCCGCCTCCGACAGCAACTGGGGCAACAGCCTTTGTCTCCGTCATGGAGGGCTGCAGCAAGTACTGCTCATACTGCGTTGTTCCCTATACCCGCGGCGAGGAAATCAGCCGACCCCTGATGGACGTGCTGGTCGAATGCGCTCACCTTGCTTCACAGGGAGTGAAGGAACTCACTTTGCTTGGACAAAATGTCAATGCCTATCGCGGCAGAGGACCTGACGGAAATCCTGTTGATTTTGCAGCACTGCTGGAATATGTCCACGAGATTCCCGGAATTGAACGCATCCGCTACACAACAAGCCATCCAAAGGAATTCTCAGACCGCTTGATCGAAGCCTATGGAAAGCTCCCGAAGCTTGCCAATCACGTGCATCTTCCTGTCCAAAGCGGCTCTGACAAGATCTTGAGCACCATGAAGCGCGGCTACACACATGACTGGTATTTGGATCGAATAGCCAAGTTACGTGCTGTGCGTCCTGACATCAGCATTGCCACGGACTTCATTGTTGGTTTTCCTGGTGAAACCGAAGAGGACTTTGAAGAAACAATGCGGTTGATCCGAGAAGTTGGGTTTGACGCAAGCTTTTCCTTTGTATTTTCTCCGAGACCCGGAACACCCGCCGCATCCTACAAGGACGACACGCCGCAGGATGTCAAGCTCAAACGTTTGCAGCACCTGCAGGCGGTGATTGATGCGAAGGCGACGGAAATTTCGCAATCAATGGTGGGCAATATCGAGCGCTGCCTTGTTTTTGGAAAGGCAAAAAAAGGCGAAGGGCTTTTGTCTGCACGCACAGACAACAATCGCGTTGTGAATTTCAAGGGGGATGAGTCGTTGATTGGGCAGATGGCCAACATCCGTATTACGGAGGTGTATCCCCATACACTTGGTGGGGAACTGACCTGGATAAATTCCTGAAGGAGTGCGCAAAATTGGATATCTGCCAAAAAAACAGCCTCGTCTCACAAGGGTGTAATTTCTAGCGCGTCTGGAATTGATTGAATGCAGAGTAATTCACATCACGCCTTTGCGTGAAGAGTGATAAGGCAAAACCTACGAGCCACAATGAAAAACACTTTTTGGCTGTGCAATTTACAGCATCACATTCAATCAGTCGTAGTGACATGAAGGAATTAATAATGCCTAACGATCCGTTGCGAATTCATTTAAGTCTTGTCAGTCACACTAATATCGGCAAAACCACCCTTGCACGCACCTTGTTGTCCCGGGATGTTGGAGAGATCGCCGACCGGGCGCACGTCACGGAAACAACGGACGACTATGTTTTGGCCCGCACGCCCGAGGGCGGGGAGCTCATTCTGTGGGATACGCCGGGGTTTGGGAATTCGGTTGCCCTGGCCAAGCGCCTCGAAGGGCGCTCCAACCCCGTCGGCTGGTTTTTGTCGGAAGTGTGGGATCGCGTGGCGAATAAAGCCCTCTGGCTCAACCAGAAGGCGTTAAAGCATGTAAAGGACGTTTCGAGCGTTGTTCTCTATCTTGTCAATGCAACGGAGCTGCCTGATACCGCGCCCTACGTCAGCGCTGAAATGAAGATTCTGGAGTGGATTGGCAAACCAGTGATTGTTTTGCTCAACCAGATCGGACAGCCCAAGACGCCCGAAGCCGAGAAAGCAGACGTGGACCGGTGGAAGAACGCGATGTCAGCGTACCCCATTGTGAGCTCCGTTCTTTCCATGGATGCGTTTGCACGATGCTGGGTGCAAGAATTTGCGCTCTTTGACGCCATCGCCAAGGCTCTGCCGGAGGATTTGCAGAGCACGATGCAGGCTTTAAGAGACGTCTGGAAGCGCAAGAGACTGGCTCAATACAACTCCAGCATTGAGGCTCTGTCGCACTACCTTGAGAAATTAGCCAATGATCGGGAAGTGGCAGAAAACGCCTCCTTGATGGATCAAATCAAATTCTTCGGCAAGCGTTTGGGATTGTTTAAGCACGAAACGCTTCATGATCCGATCAGTGCCGCTCAGACAGCGCTTGCTTCCCGTGCAGCGGATGATTTTTGCGCCTTGACGGACAAGCTGATCGCCATCAACGAACTGAAGGGCAAGGGCGTTAGAAAGGAACTGCTGAATCGGCTGCAGACGGATTGGAACGTCAGCAGTTCTGTCCCTGCAGCTCCAGCCGCTGTTGCAGGAGCCATCGGCACGGGCGCGGCTGGCGGCTTAGCCAGTGACCTGGCCACAGGTGGTTTGTCTTTGGGGCTGGGAACGTTGATTGGCGCTGTTGTTGGGGCGCTCGGAGGGGCAGGGCTTGCCGTGGCTTATAACCACAAGAAGGAACTCAATGGCACAGCTGTCACTTGGTCAGACGAAGCGCTGGAAAAATTTTGCGTAAATGCCGTCCTTCTGTATCTAGCGGTTGCACATTTTGGCAGAGGCAGAGGAAATTGGAGTGAGGGGGAATATCCAAAGCATTGGATTGCCCTTACTGAGGATGCTGTTAAACAGTATGAGATAAGGCCATTCTCTATAAAGATAAATTCTGTGGTCGACAAGATTTTGCAAACTCTGCATAAAGGCAATGAATCGTTTTAGATGTCGCCGAAAGTTGGATATGAACAGAATAGTGAAAATCATAAAACGGTTCGCGATTATGCATTTGTCAGTTGATTCTGTATCTTCAACAGGTTGTGCGTTCTTTTAATTTTGCAGACAAGGTAATGAAAAAAGACCTGAAGGATTTTGTGTACGTCTTTGACTCCACAGCGGGTGAACTCGCCATGCTTGTGGGGCCGCTTGACGAGAATCTGCGGCAAATTGAAACAGCATTTGATGCCAAGATCACCCGTCGGGGAAGTCATTTTCAGATTTCAGGCAAGGAAGCCCCGAAGGCTTTTGCTGTGTTGCAGGCCTGTGCGGCACGCGTGCACGCCGGAGAAGAAATCACTGTCAACGACGTGCAAATGGCGGTGTTAAGCGAGCAAAGCGGAGCAGATCTGGATGACGATGAAGCGTTCATTCTGAAAACCCGCCGAGCAGGGCTGCAACCGAGAACCCCAAACCAGAAAAAGTACCTGCAGGCCATCATGCAGACGGATGTTGTCTTTGGCGTGGGACCGGCTGGCACCGGCAAAACATACCTTGCCGTGGCCGCCGCGGTGGACGCCTATGAGCGGGATGCTGTCGAGCGCATCATTCTCACGCGTCCGGCAATTGAGGCCGGGGAGCGTCTGGGCTTTCTACCGGGCGATCTGGTGCAGAAAGTCGATCCCTATCTGAGGCCGCTTTACGACGCGCTCTTTGATCTGTTCGGCTTTGAGAAAACGCAGCGCCTGATCGAAAAGCAGATCATTGAAATCGCACCGCTGGCGTTCATGCGCGGCAGAACGCTCAACAACGCCTTTGTGATTCTCGACGAAGCGCAAAACACAACGCCCGAACAGATGAAGATGTTCTTAACCCGCATCGGCTTCGGCACACGGGCGGTGATCACGGGCGACGCCACGCAGGTGGACTTGCCCAAAGGTGTGAAAAGCGGTCTGGCGCATGCCTGCAAGGTGCTGGAAGACGTCAGAGGCATCAGCATCGTGCACTTTACGACCGAGGATGTTGTGCGTCACCCCCTGGTGGGAGCCATTGTGCGTGCTTACGAGAAAGCAGAAAAAGCGGCAGAAGAAGAAGAGCAGGCTAAGCGAGAAGTCTCTCGCAGGGCAAAAGGAGAAAGCGATGGCAAAGAAGAAGCTCACAGTCAGCTTTGAACGCGCCGACGGTGCAGAAAAACGGCTTCCAACGCGCGCGGAAATGTCAGCTTGGATGGAAGCGGCGCTAGACGTTCCTGCAGAACTCTGCGTGCGTTTTGTCGGTGAAGAAGAGGGGCATTCTCTCAACAAAACTTACCGCGAGCGCGACTACGCCACCAATGTGCTCACCTTTGACTACCAGCACGAACCGGTCGCACAAGCTGACATCGTGATCTGCACGCCGGTGCTGGAGCGGGAAGCAAAAGAGCAGAACAAGTCATTTCGCGCGCATCTTGCACACCTTCTCATTCACTCCACGCTGCACGCGCAGGGGTGGGACCATGAGACAGACCAAGAGGCCGAAGAGATGGAAGCGCGCGAGCGCGTCATCATGAAGGAGCTGGGTTTCCCGAACCCTTATTCAGATCGAGCGCGTGCACATTGATGGTAATGGATGCAGGAGAAGGCTTGAAGGTCCTGCCTGCATTTTCTCGTTGTGCTTCTCACATCGCTCCCGACACATTCAACGAAGCTGGAAACACCATTGTGAAGGTCGAGCCCTCTCCGAGCTTGCTTTCAATATGCATTGTCGCGTTATGGTGGATGAGCACGTGCTTGACGATCGCGAGCCCCAGCCCCGTGCCGCCCGTGTCGCGCGAGCGGGACTTGTCCACGCGATAAAAGCGCTCGGTGAGCCGCGGAATGTCTTTTTCCGCAATGCCGATGCCGTGGTCGGTGACGCTGATCGCAATCGCGCCGTTTTCGCGCACGGTGCTTTTAAGCTGAATCAAGCCGCCCGAAGGCGAGTAGCGCACGGCGTTTGTCATGAGGTTCACAACGGCGCTTCGCAGTTCATCGGGCCAGCCGCGCATCGAGACGTGCGGCGCAACGTCGGTTTCCACCTTGTGCGTGCCGGAAGCCATGACGCGGATTTCCTCCGAAATGGTGGTGAGCATGGCCGTGAGGTTGATAATTTCGGCGGGCTTGGCGCTGTCTTCGTTTTCGAGCCGCGAGAGCGTGAGCAGGTCGTTGATCAGGCGCTGCATGCGGCCGGCCTGCTCGCGCATGAGCTGCAGGTGCGAAGCCTGTAGTTCAAGCTTGCTGGGCGCCTTTTCATCAATGCCGTGCAGCGCCATGTCGAGAAAACCCGTGAGCACGGTCAGCGGCGTGCGCAGTTCGTGCGAGACGTTGGCGACAAAGTCGCGGCGCATTGCGTCCAGGCG
>CALXOY010000011.1 GCA_944390145.1 uncultured Duodenibacillus sp. | reverse complement strand
GCAAGGAGCCGAAAATGGCGCCGTTGGAATCGAAAGTACCGTTGGGCGCCGGACTGCCCTGCAGGAGAAATCCGCAGGAGTCAGAACGAATAAATGCTGAAAACTGCGCGGATGGAAGATTTGGCAGCTTTTAGCAAACGGGAAGCTCGGGGAGCTTTTCCACCGGAAAGGCATCGAGCTGCGCGGCGGCGGAATTTTCCGACACCACCACGCCCCAGCGGCCGGAGTAAGGCAGGCTGACGGCGTCGTACTTGGTCGCCTCCACAGGCTCAAGCAGGATGCCCAGGTCAAGCCGCCCGCGGTCGAGCGCCGCACGGATATCGTCGCCGTCGGCCGAATAGAGCTCAAAGGTGATCTGCGGATGGTTGGCGTTGGTCCGTCTGAACTCCTCCACGACGAAGTTGATCACGGAGGACTCGACGCAGCCAAGCCGGATGAGTCCGGTGACGGCCCCCTTTTCCTCCAGCAGCTCGCGCTCGGTGAGCTCCATCAAGGCCACGAGCTCGCGGGCGCGCGCTTCAAACAAGAGACCCGCGGCCGTGAGCGTCAGCCGCCGCGTGCTGCGCTCGAAAAGCAGCGTGTCAAGCTCGCTTTCGAGTTCGGCGATCTGCCGGCTCAGCGCGGGCTGAGACAAATGCAGATGGGCGGAGGCGGCCGTCATGCTGCCGAAGCGGCAGACGGCGAGAAAGGCCTTGAGGACGCGAAAGTTCATGTGAAGGACGGGCGGTAGTGGATCGGGCTTTCAATATAAAGCGAAACCGGCGGAAAAGGCGTTTTTTCAAACGCCTTTTCCGCCGGCTTGAGGGCGCTCACTAGGAAGCGCCGGTGATCAGAACCCGATTAGTTCTTGGTGTTGTCTTCCGTCCAGCGATGGAAGATCGTCGCCACGATCGGGCCCGAGATGTTGTGCCAGAAGCTGAAGATGGCAGACGGCAGCGCCGCAAGCGGCATCGTGGCAAAGTGCACGGTCGCAAGAGCCACACCCAGACCCGAATTCTGCATGCCCACTTCAATGGCAAGGCACTTTCTCTTGGCAAGATTCATCTTGAAGAGCTTGGCGGCAAGGTAACCCACCACATAGCCCAGACCGTTGTGCAGCACAACCACGGCGAAGACGAGCGGACCGGCCGAAGCGATGTTGGGCTGGCTGCCCGCCACTACGGCCATCACGATGAGCACGATCGAGACAACCGAGATGAGCGGCAGGCAGGTTGCAGCAACCGAGATCTTCTCCTGGCCGACAAGCGTGTGGATCAGCACGCCGATGGCAATCGGGATCAGCACGATCTGGCAGATCGACCAGAACATGCCCAGCGGATCGATTTCAATCCACTGATGCGCAAAGAGCCAGATCAGGGCGGGCGTCACGATCGGGGCGAGCAGCGTCGTGCAGCTGGTGATCGTCACGGAAAGCGCCGTGTCGCCGCGGGCAAGGAAGGTCATCACGTTCGAAGAGGTGCCGCCCGGGCAGCAGCCCACCAGAATGACGCCCACGGCGATTTCAGGCGGCAGCTGCAGCAGGATGCAGAGCAGGTACGCAAGCGTCGGCATGATGATGAACTGCGCCAGAATGCCGATCAAAACGTCCATGGGCTTGGAAAGCACCATTTTGAAGTCGTTGACCGACAGCGTGAGGCCCATGCCGAACATCACCAGGCCGAGCAGCGGTGAAATCCATGCGGAAAGGGGCTTGAATGTGGCCGGCGCCATATAGGCCACAACTGCAAAAACCAACACCCAGAGGGCGAAGGTTTTGTTCACAAACTGACTTAACGCAGCGAGCGATTTCATAAAGATTTTCTCCCGTTTTTTTGGTGACGCTGCCCTTTCTTTTCTGACGGAGGGCTGCGCCGTTTTTGCCGGAAAGGCATTTTTCTGATTTTAGGAGCCGCCGCGGGCGGCGTCTTGAGACAAATTCCTTAGTTGCTCTGCTTTTTAGCCAATCGGCGGCGGGCTATCGGGAGGAAGGCGCCGGCTCTCTGATTTTTTCCGAACCGGAATATGAAGCGGGCCGGCGCGAGGCCGGCCCGGATGATGAGGATAAGGCGTCGGCCTCAAGCCGCTGCGGCAAGCGGCGGCTTGAAGGTCGTTACTTCATGTTGACGACGTTGGTGCCAGCCGTGCGGCCGAAGGTCATCACATCGGCAATGGCGTTGCCGCCCAGGCGGTTGGAGCCATGGATGCCGCCCGTCACTTCGCCTGCGGCATACAAGCCCGGAATCACCTTGCCGTTGACGTCAATCACCTGCGCATGCACGTTGATCTTGATGCCGCCCATCGTGTGGTGAACGGTCGGGACCTTCTTGCAGGCGTACCACGGACCTTCGGTGAGCATCGTGTCGGCCTTGTTGTCAGCCTTGAAGCCCAGCGGATCCTTCATCTCGCCCTTGACGATCTTGTTGTAGTTGTCGACGCTTGCCTTCAACTTGGCGGGGTTCATGCCGGTCTTCTTGGCAAGTTCATCAAGCGTATTGGCTTCGACAACCGAGCCGAGGGCCACCATGTCGCGGATGGTGGCGCCGTTGGCGTCAACCCAGTCGCGGCTCGGATAGCGGACCTTGTTCACCACCACATAGTAGGTGCTCTGGGGCTGCTTGAAGATGGCGCCCGCGAGCACGTCGCGCGCAGCGCCTTCGTTCACGAAGCGGTCGCCTTCAAGATTCACGAAGATGCGGTTGCGACCGGAGGTGCGAATGTTTTCCATCAAGCCGGTGCCCGGGGTGCCGCACGGGTGAATCTGAATGTCGTCGAGGTTGATGAGCTGTGCGCCATGCTTCTTGGCGATCATCATGCCCTCGCCCTGAGCGGCCTTCTGAATATTCGTGCAGCCGATCGAGTTGTCAAGCTTCACGCTCTTCCAGACGCCCGTGTTCACTTTCTGACGCAGCTTCACATTGGCGCCGAAGCCGCCCGTGGCGATCACAACGCCGTCCTTGGCGTTAAGAATCACCTTCTGGCCGAAGTGCTTGGCGACAACGCCCGTCACGCGGCCGTCCTTTTGCTGCAGCAGGTCGGTGGCCTGGGTGTCAGTGAGCACCTGGATGGCGCCGTGGGTGCCGTTCACAACCTTTTCAAAGGTGCGGATATAGGTGTTGCCCGAAGGCGTGGCCGGGTAGTGGCTGCGCTGCCAGAGAGCGCCGGTGGCCGTGCCGATCTCATCCTTGAACTTCACGCCCATGCTCTCCAACCACTTCACGGACTTCATGGAGTTCTCGGTGAGGTAATGCACCAGTTCCGGATTGCCCTTGTTGTGGCCGCCCTTCATCGTCTGGTCGTAGAACTTCTCGATGCTGTCGACGATGCCCTGCTTGCCCTGACGAACCGGATCAACAGCATTCAGAGCGCCTTCGGAGACATTCGTCGAACCGCCCAGGTAGCCGAGCTTCTCGATCACGATCACTTTCTTGGCGCCAGCCTGGTTGGCGGCAATGGCCGAAGCCAGACCCGAACCGCCGCCGCCGATCACAACAACGTCGGCGTCATAGGTGGCGGTGCCGGCCGGATGCTGTTCGACCTGCTCGGTCAACTTATCGATGTCGCCGCCCGCCTCCTTCAAGCACTTTTCAACGCCGCTCAAAACGGCAAAGCTCGAAATCGAAGCGCCTGTGATGGCGTCCACGCCGAGCGACTGATACTTCAGAATCTTGTCGGTCATCAGCTTCAGGGCCACGCGGCCCACGCCGATCGTCTCAAGGTTCTTCGAGGTGTCGATGCTCTCGATGCGGTTCTTGCTCACCGTCACCTTGATGGTGATCGGCGCATTGTGGCCGTTGACCGTTGCCGTATAGGTGCCGGGCTTGAAGGTGGAGGGCGCCGTCTTGGCTGCATCCGCGGCGCTTACCGCCGTTGCAGCGCTCGCGGCAAAAATGGCCGCGGCACAGGCCATGCAGACTTTGCGAAAACTCATGCTCATGATTGTCTCCTCAATCACACACAAGACACGAATGAACCCGGACGGCCGCATGCCGACAAGGCTCGCCGGCAGACGTCCGACCGCCTCTTTTTCTGATGAGTATAGGCGTGTCATTATAAAGTGAATCAACCGCCGGCTAGGGGTTAGCACTTAACTCTTTTGATCTAGTTTTAAGCCCCGGTCAAAATCTTTGCAAAACCAACGTTCTCAGGCTTTTCCGTCATTTCCAAAGCCGCCATCGAATGCGTATTCAAAACGTCGCTCAGAGCAAATGGCTCGACCGCGAAGCGGCAAGGCCCGCCGCCGACCAGGCGGCAATGATCACGTCAACAAAAGAAAAGCCTGCAAACCAGGAGGACGCTTCCAGAAGCGTGCCGAAGACCACGGGGCCGAAGCAGGCGCCGATGTAGCCCAGCCCCTGGGCAAGGGCCGAGATGGCGAGCATTTCGCCTGAATTGGCCGACTTGCGGGCCATCAGGAGCATCGCAACCGAGAGCATCGCACCCTGGCTTGCGCCGGCTGAAATACTGGCGGGCAGCAGCCAGACCCCGCCCGCGAGCCACCCGGCAACGCCAGCCAGATAAAGCGCCCCCAAAAGCAGCGCTGTGCGCACCTCGCTATTTAAAAAGCGCATGAGTGCGGGCGTGAAGATGGAGGCCGGAAGGCCGCTCACAAGATAAATAAAGAGCCAGAAGCCGGCTTGCTGCTCAGGCATGCCGCCCGCAGTCAAAAAAGGCGGCAGCCAGGCGCTTACGGTGTAGATGAGCATCGACTGCAGCCCCATCACGAAAATGAGCGCCACGGCCGTGGGGCTTTTTAAAAGGCGGCGGGCGGGCGTCGGAGCTGCGGAGTTGGCGGTTCGGGCGGCCTTGGCCGTGAGCTTTCCGGGCGCAAGAACAAACCAGAGAAGGGCTGCCAGCACAGCCGCCGCGGCCCATGCAAGAAGCGTGCCGTGCAGGCCGTCCGCCGCATGCATGATCGGCACGGCGGTGAGTCCCCCGATCGAGCCGGAGAGTCCGACAAGCCCCGTGTAAAGCCCCATCATCGCGGCCGTGTGCGGGCCAAACCAGCTTTTAATCGCCACCGGCACAATGACGTTTAAAAGTGCAATCCCCGCCCCGACGACCAGACTTGCCAGCAGAAACACCGTCCAGCTGTTGACGGGGCGCGCGGCGGCGCCCACGGCCAGAATGAGCAGTGAAACGAGAATGGCGTACTTGATGCCGCATCTTGCACCCAGCGGCGCGGCGAAAAAGGAGAAGACGCCGAAGGCTGCGATCGGCAGCGCGGCAAGCACGCCGTACTCCGTGTGGCTCACGCCGAAATACCGCATGATTTCGTCGGCGATGGGACCGATGCAGGTCACCGGCGCGCGCATCAGCATGGAGGCAATGCAAATGGCAACGGCGGCTGCCAACAACGCGGCCCCGGCAAGGGCCGTGCTCTGTTTTGCTGACGGCTCGGACATGAAGGAAAAACCGGTTTTTTGAATGCTGAAAACAAAAGATCCGCGGGCAGGACACCTGCGGTCTGCTGGAATGCGGTGGATCATAGACCAAAGCACCGCAACATTGCATCCGACCGTCCCTTCAGGCTCAAGCAAGACCGCGGCCGTAGGATTGCGGCTCTCACTACATATATAGAGAAAAGACCGCATATGCCCGTCCCTGCCTCCGCCGCCTGACGCTTTTCACCCTTCTCGCACTTGCAACGACCGCCGTTCATGCCATGCCCGGCGTGAACCCGCCGCAGGCAAAGGTGCAGCTTGGCATTAAAGTCGATTGCAGCTCACCGCAGGATTTTGTGACTGTGGGCTTTGCCTCCTGCCGGCTGACGGCGCATGTGAAGGACGTCAAGGCAGCGGGCGGCGCCCTACGCCTTTCTTCCGCACAAATGGCCGGGCGTGATCTGGATGTTGTCTGGGAGGTGCGAGAAGCCCGCAACCGCGGCTCCGTCGCCCCCGGCTGGGAGACGATGCCTTCGGGCCTGTCCTGGTCAGCGCCTGTGAGCAGCCGTACGACGCCCGTGGAAGGCCTTTGGACCCGCACCGATGAAAGCGCCTCTTCCACGGCACAGCTTTTTGACATTCTGGGCGAGCGCACCGTCACGGTCTGCGCCTCCGTCATGAGCGACGGCGTGCGCGGCGGCGCCTGCACGACAGTGGAATTCGGCAAGGGACCGCTTTCGCGCTTTATGAAGCCCTCGAGCAGCCCGGTGTCCTACAAGGAGCACCTTGCCTTCTGCCAAAGCCGCAATGCCGCGATGCCCGACGTGGCCGACCTGCAGGCCATCGCGCAGAAAGGCCGCTATAACAAACTGCCGCAAGCCTATGGCGCAGCACTGGCCGCCGGCTGGAAGACGTCCGAGCGCTACTGGGCGGGCATCCTGCCGATGATGAAAAACCGCGCCCGGCATGCAAGCCTCGTCGACGGCAATCCGCACGGCAGCGGCGGCGTATCAACAGAAACAGGAAGGCAGTACGGCATCTACCTGCGGCCCGGGGCGTAATGACCGCTTGAAACCGCTTGGTGTTGCAGGATTTCACACGGGTAAACCCTTATTTCAGATTCCTTTCGCGCGCAACTGTCAAGTGGCAAACACTTTGATTTTCCCCCTCCCCATAAGATCGAAAAGCCTGAAACGGTAATAAGAACTTTTTTTGACGTGACTTCTGCGCCAAATCAAGGGGGAAAAATCATGAAAAAAAGTCTGATCGCCATGGCCTGCCTCACCGCCATGGCCGGAGCTGCAACAGCTGCTGAAGTCGAGCTCTACGGGACGGTGGACACCTACATCGCCGTCAACCACCAGGGCGGCAAGACAAGCACGTCGCTGCGCAGCGGCGGCGCCTCCGCCTCCTTCTGGGGCATCAAGGGTGTTGAAGACATCAATTCCGACTTGAAGGCGGTCTTCAAGCTTGAAAGCGCCTTCCTGACCGACACCGGTTCATATCCTGACGGCGCCGGCGAAAACGGCATCTTCTCGCGTGAAGCCTGGGTTGGCCTGCAGAGCAACACTTGGGGCACGATCTCCTTCGGCCGTCAGTACACCCCGCACTTCCTCACCTGGGCCATGACCGATCCGACCGACCTGAGCCTTGGTTCGGCCTACTCGCCCTTCTTCTTCCCGATGCCCACGGGCGTCAACGGTGAAGTGACCGACAGCCTGGTGCGTCACGACAACTCCATCCTCTATGTCTCGCCGCGCATGGCGGGCGTTCAGCTCTTTGCCTACGCCGCCCTCGGCGAGGAAACGGATGGAAACGGCCAGATCACCGGCAGCGAAGACGGCAACGTCTACAACATCGCCGCCAACTACACCAACGGCCCGCTGTTTGCAATGTTCAGCGTCCTGTATCAGGACTACTCCGGCAACCAGGCAACCAACAAAGGCTATGTGCTCGACCATACAAGCGACAAGCCTGGTGCCAATCAAACCAACGGTCACGGCATGTACTACAACCTGGGCGTCACCTATGACTTCGGCGTGACGAAGCTCTCGGGCGCCTTCATGTACAAGGACGGCGAGGACACGGAGGCTGTTCCGGACTTCTGGGTGGCCCAGCTAGGCGCCGCCACGCCGATGTTCGGCGGCCGCTGGTCGGTTTCCGCCGCCATGCTCTCCAATGAGACCGAAAGCGACGCCGACGCCTATTCCTTCGGAACCCGCTACGACTACCCGCTTTCCAAGCGCACCAAGATCTACGTGGGCTACGAAGCCGTCTTTAACGACGACAAGGCCAAGTACTCAGTCGAAGCCGGCCCGGACAGCTCACTGCACTATGCCAACGAATTCGGCCAGACCCAGGGTCAGTTCTTCATGGGCATCAACCATAAGTTCTAATCCCTGCTTCGTCTAGCGTTTCTCCTTCCGCCGCCTTCCTTCGGGAAAGCGGCGTTTTTTTTCGCCCATTGTGCGAAGAGATCTGATGCTACGGGATTTCGACGCTTTTGGGCTCCGGCGTCTCGAGCGGCGGCAGCCAGTCCTTGACGGACTCAAAAAGCTCCCTGCGTACGGCCAGCGTCCGGCCGGACTTCTGCAGCAGCCCCTCGCGGGTCCATTCCGAAAGGCGGGTGCTCACCCAGGAGCGGGTGCCGGCCACAATGCGGGCGATCTCGGTCACCGACAGATTTACGGGACAAACGTTGAATCCATCCGGGTCGATTTGCCCCCTCCCGCCGCCTTCGAGGAAAAAGGAGAGGAGCAGCAGCCGCAGCCGGCTGTCGAGATCAAGGGTGAAGTTGGCGATGGCGCCTTCAAGGACCGCCTCCTCCTTCAAAATCGACATGTCGGCGTACATCTCCATGAGCTCAACCGAAGTGCGCAATTTCCGGCGGTACTGAGTATTGGGAATCAACAGTGCCCGGCTCGGACGGATGCACTCGGCAATGACCGTGGTGCGGTCGGGGTTGAGCGCGTCCAGGTCGCCGATCGTGCGCCCGGGCAGCACCAGGGCAAACGTGCGGTAGATGTCCTTGATGTCGATGAAGGAGAAGGTGACAAGGCCCTCGAGCAGCAGCGCCACATGGCCTTCCAGGCCGCCGTGGGAAAACGTGGCCCCCGCCTTCATTTCCACCACCCGCCCTCCTTTGAAGAGTTCCGCCAGACGGGAAGGCTCTGGAGGAAGCACCCACGGACGCGCACGAAACACCTGTCTCACTTGTTTTCTCCTTCTTGTTTTTCAATACTGAATCAGCGCGAATGCGACGGCTCATCTTCTTTGGCGGCTCTGCATTGCTTTTGGATTATATCGGTCGACTACCCTGAACCCGGCAAAAATGAAATTCACCGGCACAAACGGCCGGCTTTTTTCTCCTTGCAGCCGCCTTCGGCGGTTCTCCTGCGGCGCTTTGCACTGTTGCCCCGGCGCACGGCAAAGGTAGGTACAAACCCCAAAACCGTTTTTCAATAAACGCTTTGCCCCCTTTGATGAACCTAGATTCAATTTCAGGTAAAGAAAGCCCCTGAAGCGGGGCATAAGGAGAGTAAAGATGATCACTCGCAGAACACTTTTGCGCACCGCCGCGGCCGGCGCAACGCTTGCTGTTATCGGCATCGGCCCGGCCTTTGCCGCTGCGGACAAGACGATGACGGCCGACATTGTCGTGGTGGGCGCAGGCTCGGCGGGCCTTGCCGCCGCCGTGCAGGCTGCTGAAAAGGGCGCCAAGGTCATACTGCTGGAAAAGAACGCCTTCGTGGGCGGCAACTCCCAGCACGCTGAAGGTCTTTTTGCCGTTGAATCCGAATATCAGCGTCTGCGCAGCGATCCCCAGACCCGCGAAGGCGCCTTCCGCCAGTTCCTCGAACGCCATCAGTATGAAGTCGATCCGATCCTTGCGCGCGACTTCATCTACGGTTCCGCGGAAAACATCGACTGGCTGCACAAGCACGACATCAACTTCCGCGTCGTTCGAATGACCCCGTGGGAGGAAGCCACCTGGCACGAAATTCTCGAATACAAGGGCACGATGCACGGCTCGGCCCTCGTGAAGGCCTTGAAGGATCACGCCGACAAGCTTGGCGTCACCACCCTCGTCTCGACCCCGGCAAAAGCCCTCATTTCCAATGACAAGGGCGACATCGTGGGCGTCACCGCCTACAGCGAAGACGACGAACAGAACATCACGATCAAGGCCAAGGCCGTGATCCTCTCCTCGGGCAGCTTCGGCGAAAACAAGAAGCTCGTGCGTGAATGGGCCGGGCGCGATCCCGAAAGCTGGAAGGCGTCGCTGCCGATCAATAAGACCGGCGACGGCATCCTGATGGCCCTTGACAAGGGCGCCCAGCGCGGTCCGGTGAGCTTCATCGGGCACCTCGGCACCGAAGGCAAGGGCATCGGCTTTGCAAGCGAGCTCTACACCACAAGCTGGCAGCCCTCTGCGATCTGGGTCAACTCCGACGGCCATCGCTTTGTGAACGAGGACGTTTCGCTCTCCTTCAGCCAGTCCGCGAACATCATCTACACGCAGTACGGTCATCACGCCTGGTCGATCTTCGATGAGAGCCAGGTCGAATACATGATCAACCGCGGCGTCGACTCGGGCGTGGGCGTGATCGTGCCTGTCGGCCGCAAGCTCACCAAGCTCAAGGACGAAATCAAGAAGGCGCTCGAAGTCAACAGCGACGGCTTCAAGGCCGCAAGCTCCGTGCGCGAACTCGCCAAGAAGATCGGCGTTCCCTACAAGAACCTCGATCAGGCGATCGAAAACTACAACGAAGCCTGCAAGGTGGGCCACGACGGGCTCTTCTTCAAGGACGTGAAGTACATGCGTCCGATCAACACGAGAAAGCTCTACGCCATCCGTCTGGGCGCCTACTTCTTCTCGGCCTTCGGCGGCCTTGTGGTCAACCGCGACTTCCAGGTGCTCGACAAGAACAACAAGCCGATGAAGGGGCTCTATGCCACCGGCCTGGAAGTCTCTAAGATGGTGGGCCACACCTACACCACCTGGACCTCCGGCTGGGCCTTCGGCTTTGCCGCCTACTCGGGCCGTCATGCCGCCTTGAACGCCGTCGAAGCGATCAAGTAAGGCAACAACACATGCACACCGCCGTGAGTTGGCCCCAAAACGCTGACGGCGGCGTGCAAGAACAAGACACTGTCAGGAGAGTGATCTGATGAATAGAAGCAAACCGATTGCCGCACTTGAAAAAGCAAGGCGCTATGCAAAGACATTGGAAAACGATTCGGTGCGCGCATTCAAGGATGCGGGCGGCAAGGTCGTCGGTACGTTCGACCCGGAGGTTCCGTTTGAAATTCTCGAGGCCGCGGGCCTCATGCCCTTCGGTCTGCGCGGCACGGGCGCTCAAAGCACGGAATACGCCGACAAGTACTTCAAGCAGCTCACCTGCGACTTCACGCGCTCGATGTTCAATGAGCTCGTGCGCGGCGAGTATGAATTTCTGGACGGCGCCGTCGTCTACAACTGCTGCGACCATATGCGCCGCATCGACGACAACTGGAAGGCTCTGCCCAACCCCAAGAACTTCCACTTCCTCTACATCCCCAAGCGCTGGGATGCCGCGACCTATCCACGCTACTGCGAAGAGCTCAAGGCGCTGATGGATTCCGTGGCCAAGACCTACGGCGTGGAAATCACCAAGGAAAAGCTGCACGATGCCATCGTCGAAAGCAACAAGACGCACAAGCTTGTGCGCGAACTCTATGCCTTGAGAAAGGATGATGCGGTTTACATCGACGGCGCTGAAATCATGGACGTTCTCACGGCCGGCGAATCGATGCCGCGCGCCGAATACAACGCCCTTTTGACCGAACTCATCGCTGAACTCAAGGCCAACAACGAAACCGTTGTGCCGCGCCGCCGCCTGATGTTGCTTTCGGGCCACGCAAGCACGCCGGAGCTCCTTGAAGCCCTTGAAAGCCAGGGCGCGCTCATCGTGATTGATGACGCAAGCAACGGCCTGCGCATGTGCGAAAAGGACATCAGCGAAGAGGGCGACCCGTTTGAAGCGATCTGCGACTTCTACTTCAATGTGAAGACTCCGATGCCGCGCGCCTTCGGCACGCAGGACCGCCGCTTTGACGCCTATCTGAAGCTCTTTGACGAGTACCGCGCCGACGGCATCATCACCGCCCGCGTCACGATGTGCGACCTCTGGGCCTTTGAGCAGTACATGCTGATGAACCTGCTGCGCGAAAAGGACATCCCGCTGCTGCAGCTCGAAACCAACTACCTGATGGACAGCGCCGGTCAGATCCGCACCCGCGTCCAGGCCTTTGTGGAAAACCTGCCGCGCCGCAGCGCCAAATGATTTGAGGAGAAACGAATATGCCGAAATATGTAACGGGTTTGGAGCGGCGCCTTGAATACCGCGAACGTCTTGCCGGCATCAGCCAGATGCTTCACGGCCTGCCGCCCGAACAGCAGAACCCCATTCAGATCGCGCTGATCGACCGCATGCGTGCCTACAACGAAGGCCTCATTGATGCGGCGCAAAACCACAAGCCGCTTGTGTGCACGTGGTACGGCAACGCCCAGGAAATCATGGCCGGCATGGGCATCAAGTACTACAACCCGGTGATGGACCTGATGTTTCACCTGCAGTTCACCGACTATGCCGACGCCAAGGAGTGCGACCAGTTCCCGCTCGACGACAAGATCTGCTCGCTGGTGCGCTACGCCGTCTGGTCGATGGAAAACCGCGTGCATCCGAAGCCCGACGCCTTTGTGTGCATGCTCGAGCCCTGCGACGGGCAGCTGATGCTGCACCAGGCCTTCAAGAGAAGCGATTGGTTGAAGGACGTCCCCTACTTCGGCTTTGACCCGAGCTACGGTCATTCCGACAAGGACTTCGAGTACGTGGCCCGCCAGCTCAAGGAGGAACTCGTGCCCTTCCTCGAAAAGGCGACCGGCGCGAAGTACGACTTCGGGCGCGTTGCCGAACTCGTGCAGGAAACCAACAAGCAGTACCGCATCTGGGCGCAGGTGAACGAACAGCTGCGCGCCAGCCCCTGCCCGCTGCCCTCCTTCTCCGTGCCGGACGCCTTCTGGGCCCTCACGCAGCACCTGCCCGCAGGCGACCCGGAGGCGACCAAGATCATGGAAATGACGCTTGAGATCGCCAAGCAGAACGTTCAGAAGCATGTGGGCCCCGTCATGGACGAACAGATCCGCATCCTCTGGCCCGACCTCAATCCGCTTTGGGGCGACAAGCTCGGCGCATGGCTTGCCAGCGAATGGAACGCCGTCGTCGTGCAGACCTTCCAAGGCGGCACGCCCTACACGGACATCGACACGAGCAACGAGGACGCGATGTTCTTCGGCCTTGCCCGCCGCAATGTCGCCGAGGTGCCCATGATCCGTCAGGGCCGCGGCTGGGTCGACGTGTTTGAAGAGGACGTCACCTCGATGATCAACGAATTCAACATCAACGCCGTCGTCTTCCCGGGCCACATGGGCCACAAAGACCAGTCCGGCGCCGGCTACTTCTTGAAGAAGATCTGCCGCGACATGGATGTGCCGCTGATCAGCCTCACGACGAGCCTCTTTGACGAGCGCTACACGCCGCTTGACAAGGTCGAGAACGATCTCTCGAACTTCTTCTCGGCTGCAGGCTTCAAGCGCGCAAAGCACTAACCGGCTGACGCAAACCCCGGCAAAGGGAGGTTCGCCTCCTTTTGCCGGCTTCGACATTAGGAGTAAACACATCATGCCAATCTATGCTGGCTGCGACATCGGCTCAACCACCGGCAAGGTCGTGCTGATCGACGAAAACCAAAATATTCTCGGCTCCTCGATTGTGCGCTCCTCGCACGGCCCGCAGGCCACGGCCGACAATGCGATGAAGCTTGCCCTTGAAAAGGCGGGTCTCGAGCCCGGCGTCAAGATCGACTACCTCGTCTCCACCGGCTACGGCCGCACAAACATCAAGGGCATGAACGAGGACATCTCGGAAATCTCCTGCCACGCCCGCGGCGTCGCGCATTTCCGCCCCGACGTGCGCACCGTGATCGACATCGGCGGACAGGACTGCAAGGTGATTTCCATCACGAAGTCCGGCCGCGTCGCCGACTTCCAGATGAACGACAAGTGCTCGGCCGGCACGGGGCGCTTCTTTGAAGTGATGACCCGCGTGCTTGACTGCACGTTTGAGCAGCTCGCGCAGGAGGCGCTCAAGTCCACCCACCCCTGTCAGATTTCCAAGCAGTGCTCGGTCTTTGCCGAAAGCGAGGTGATTTCGCTTGTGAACAACAACATCCCGCTCGAAGACATCTGCGCGGGCATTCACGACTCCATCGCCCGCCGCATCAACGGCATGGTGATGAAGGTGGGGATGGAGCCGGAAGTGGTGCTCACGGGCGGCTGCGCGCAGAACGTGGCGCTTGTGAAGGCCCTTGAAAACCTCTTTGGATGCAAGCTCGCGACGCTGCCGGAAAATCCCCAGCTGATGGGCGCCGTCGGCGCAGCACTCTTTGCGCTGGAGAATGCAAAGCAATGAGTCTTTTTGAAGCGCAAACCGCAGTCATGCGCGGCGTGCTCAAGGCTTCGGGAGCAGCGCCCCTGGCCCCGTACGCGGGCGAAATGCCCGCCGCCAACGCCCGCGCCGGCCTCATTCTTCAAAGCGAAGCCGCCTCCGAGCTCGGAGCGCCCGGCACCGAGTCGGTTCTCGCCCTCGTCTACACCAACGACGTGCACCGCGACGCGGCGTACGTGGTGGGCGGCGAAAAGCTTGAAACCGGCTCTTTCGGGCTTGTGGCGGTCATCTCCGGCAAAGAGCTCGACGCCGAGACCTTTTATCAGATCACGCTGCGCTTTCCGCGGCTTGCCGACCACCCGGGCTGGATGGTGAAGATCGACAAGACCCGCATCTGGGTGCGCGTGGGGCGCGATGCGCCCGGGGAGGCCCTGCCGCGCGCGGCGGCCGTCCTGACGCAGCGCATTCATGCGGCCTTTGACAAGGTCGGGGGCGTGGAGCTTTTCTTCATCAACGGCGACGAGGCCCTGATTGAAAAGCTGCAGGCTCCCGCCGAAGAGTGCCGCACGGTGCTGCGCCAGGTGAAGACGGGCGTGTGGAAGGACCGCGGCTTTGACTACGAGTCGTGCGAATTGAGCGGACACTGCGGCAGCTGCTCGGACAAAAAGACCTGCGCTTCCGTGAGAAGCATCGAAGCCCGCGTGAAGCTTTTGCGCAAGGAACAAAGTAAGAAGGAACAATAGACATGCAGAAGATTGTTGCTGTTTGCGGCAAGGGCGGCGTGGGCAAAACCGCCGTCACCGCCATGATGACGCGCGAGCTGCGCGGCCGTCCCTCCACGGGGCACTTTCTCGTCGTCGACGCCGACCCCGCCCTGGGGCTGATGTACGCCTTGAACGTGCAAAGCGACAAGACGATCGGCGCGGTGCGCGACAAGGTGCTGCAGGCCGCCGAAAGCGGCAATGCGGGCGCCCGCGCGGAAGTCGCCAATGAGCTTGACTACCTCATCACGAGCTCTCTGATCGAAGAGAAGGACTACTCGGTGATCGCCATGGGCCACATGGACGCCAAGGGGTGCTTCTGCTCCGTGAACGGCCTCTTGCGCGACGCCCTGGGCGAACTCGTTGAAAAGTTCGACACGATTCTGATTGACGGCGAAGCAGGCATCGAGCAGATCAACCGCCAGGTGGTCGACCGCATCAACACGCTCATTCTCGTCACCGACTCGTCCTACCGCGGTGTGCAGACCGTGCACCACATCGAGGAGATGGTCAAAAACGGTGCCATCGATTCGTGCGAGATGGTGGGCGTGGTCTTCAACCGCATCCAGGGCGACAACCGCACGCTCGAAGAGCTGCAGGCGCTCGTGGGCCTGCCCGTGCTGGGCATCATCCCCTACGATGCCACGGTGCAGAACTTTGACGCCGAAGGCAAGCCCCTCTTTGATCTGCCCGACGACACGCCGGCTTTGAAGGCGGTCGGCAAGATCATCGACAAGGTTTTCGCGTAAAAACAAAGTCTTTTTTTCTTTGGTGTTTCCAATCCGCCCGCTGTCTTTTCCGGGCGGTTTTTTTGTGCTCCGGGGCGGTTTGTATGATGATTTTATTTTTCGTATGATTCATGGGAACCCGAACAAAAGTCACCGTCATGCACCGCCTCCGCCCGCCCGTCATCGCCTGCTCTGCGTTTGCCGCCGTCTCCTGCGCCGCTGCCGCAGACGTGACGGTCTACGGCGTCGTGGACCTCGGGGCGGCCTGCATCGTCCGGGAGAGTCTGGATGCGTCCACGACGCACACGTTCGAGGAGACTTCGGGCTTTAGCAGCGGCTCGCGCTTCGGCTTCAAGGCTCATGAGGACCTGGCGCCGGGCTATCAGGTTTCCGTGCGTCTGGAAAACGGCTTTGCCGCCGACGCGGGCACGCTCAACCAGGGCGGACGGCTTTTCGGGCGCGAGGCGCTCGTGAGTCTGTCAACCCCTTTCGGCACCTTGAGCGCCGGGCGGGCCGGCGTGCTCACGTCCGGCAGCGGCTCGCTGGAAGTCTTCGCCTCACGCACCGATGCGCTGCCGGGCGGCTGGAGCGGGATCTTCAACATCGGCAACTTTGCGCACCAGTCGATGCGCGTCGACAATCTGCTGCACTACTCCACTGCCGCGGCCAACGGCCTTGCCTTGCACCTGCAGTATGCGTTTGGCAATGATGTGCTCGCCGGCGACGACGATGGGCTCCCCAACGAGCGCAGCCGCAGCCGGTATGCCGGAGCGGCGATCACCTACGACAACGGCCCGGTGAGCCTTGCACTCGTCTTTGACAGCACGCTCTACAAGCACAAAAAGGGCGACGCATCGGGCGCCTCCGACGGCCGCGTCGTGAGCTTCGGCGGCAGCTGGAACTTGTCCGCCTTCAAGCTTTTTGCCGCGGGCCAGATCGTGCGCCATCAGCGCGCGGCCTACAACGGCGAAGCACTTTTCCGGGATCGGAGAGGCGGCGTGATGGATGACGCCGACGGCTTTAACGCGCATCTCGGCGTGAGCTTTCGTGCGGCGGCAGGCGACGTGCAGCTAGCGGCCTATCACGGGCGCTTGAAGCAAAACAAGGATGCTGCGGCCAAAACGCGGCACTGGAACCTTGTTGCCGCCTACACGCATCCGCTTTCCAAACAGACGGCGCTTTACGCGGGGGTGGCATGGAAGTCGGTCGTCATGGATGGCGGTTCAGCAAAAGAGCTCAACAACCGGACGACGCAGATGGCAGCCGGGCTGCGGCACCGCTTTTAGGCCGCAGCCGGCGGGTTGGAGGGATTATTTGAGCAGTTCCTTGGGCGGCTCCTCGCCAAACCACTTCACGTACATCTTCGTGAATTCGCCGTTGGCGCGCGCCTTGTCGATGGCGCCGTCCAACTGCTTCATGAGCTCGGTGTTGCCCTTTTTGACCGGAAAGCCGAAGGCCTCGGTGTTGAGCGTCACCGGCAGATGGTAGTAGTCCTTCTGTGCGCCCTCCTTGGTGGCAAGGAAGTACGCGGTCACCGGACGGTCGCTGATCACGGCGGCGCAGCCCTTGTTCTTGAGCTCGATGTAGGCCTCGTTGATCGTGTTGAAGTTGCGCACCTTAGCGCC
Organism: uncultured Duodenibacillus sp.; assembly: GCA_944390145.1. Classification (GTDB taxonomy): domain Bacteria; phylum Pseudomonadota; class Gammaproteobacteria; order Burkholderiales; family Burkholderiaceae_F; genus Duodenibacillus. The sequence goes on along the minus strand of CALXOY010000011.1, from coordinate 33 downwards.
CGGCACCTTCTCGGCGCGCATGGAGCCCGAGGT
>CALXOY010000010.1 GCA_944390145.1 uncultured Duodenibacillus sp. | reverse complement strand
ATGGCGCTGCGCACCACCTCCTGCATGTCGGTGAGTTCGAGCACGGGCTGCTGCTGCTTGGCATACGAGCGCACGCGGTTGACGATTTCGCTTGCGCGCGTTCCCTGCTCGACGATTTCCTCGAGCGCCTCGGCAAACACCTTGGGGTCGACCGCACCGCGCTTCAAGCGCCGCAGAAGGCCGTTGGCAAAGTTCGTAATGGCTCCGAGCGGCTGCTTGAGCTCATGGGCGATCATCGTCGACATCTGGCCCACGATGCCCGTGCGCTCAAGATGCGCAATATGGTCGCGGCTTGCGGCGGCCTCGGCTTCAATGCGCTTGCGGTCTTCAAGGGCCTTGTTGAGAAGCGCCGTGCGGCGGCGCACCATCACCGAAAGCGAGCTCGCATAAAGAAGGATTAAAAAAACGATCCCCAGCGTGATTGTCACGCCCGCCGACTGCTCGCGCAAAAAGTTCGAGAGCCGGAAGGCCTGCAGGTGTTCGTAGGGGCCGACCTTGAGCGCGTAGTAGAGGTCGTGTACGGTTCGCATGGAGGCCACGGGGCCCCAGTCCACGCCCGTGGAGGCGCCCGTCATGTGCTGCAGCGAAGCCATCACGGCGCGGCTGAAGACCTGGTCGGTGCCGGAAAGCGACGACACAATGAAGCTCGGGTAGAGGTCCCCGGAGTGCTTGCAGGCCGAATAGTCCCTGTCGTTGAGTTCCAGAAACGCGAACTTCTTTTCGTCAAAGACGCCGCGGTGCGTCATCGATTCATACGTGCAGGTGGGAAGCACCGCGACATCCACCTTTCCCTGCTCGAGCGCCCGCAGAATGTTCGCTGTGTCGGTGCCGTAAAAGCGCGTGTTCTCCTGGATCACGTCCAGATTTAGGCCCTTTTTTTGAAACTCCCGCAAGCCGATGAGCCAGCCGTAAAAGCTTGTCGGGTAGGAGGCGGCAATCAAACGGTTTCTGGCATCCACAAGGTGCTTGAACTCGGTGTTTTCGGCGCGCTTCAAAAACAAGATGCCGTCGGCGTAGGAAGGGTCGGAGGTTGCCACCGGCCACAGGCTCGAAAGGCCGACCAGCTGGTCGGTCATCTCAAAGGCAATGAAGCTGCCCGCGTCCGTGATAGCCATGTCGATCGCGCCGCTACGGATCGCCTCGTTTAAAACCGGGCTTTCGAGCACATGAAACTGAAGGTTCTTCTCGCCCAGGCTTTTGACAAGCTGCATGCGCGTCTGCTCCCAGGGGCCGCCGTCCAGGTAGTTGACGAACTCAGCCTGCACGCCGATTCGCGCCGGCCGCGAGAGGTTGTAGCCGCTCACCGATCCGTCAATCGCATGCTTGGCGGTGGCGTTCAAGGGCTCCGAAGCGGGCGGCGGCACCTGCGCGGCGGCGGGATTGCGGCCCGTGGCCTGCGTCACGCTGTTGCTCGGCACAAGCGAGTAGGACTCCGCGCTCGATAGCTGCGGAAAAAGACAGGCCGCGCAAAGCGCAGCGGCAAGAAGGCAGCGGGCAAAGCGCATGACGGTCAGATTCCGGGCACGAGGATGTCCGTGGCGGCGCGCCGGGTGTCAAGCACCCCCACGACTTCGTACGTGCTCACGAGGCCCGCCTCGCGCGTGTGATGCGTCTTGACGAGGACGTTCGCAACGAGCACGTCGCCCGGCTGCAGCTCGAAAATCCCGCTGTCGATCACCGACAGGAAATTCTTGTCGCACATTCTGGCCTTGACGTTCTGTAGGCCGTTGTTGAAGAACCAATACTCGGTGTTGCGGAAAACCGGCGCGTTTAAGGTGAGCGCCATCGTCTGCACTTTTTCCACCAGCAGCACGTCGTCGGGTTCGGAAAGCGCAAAGGCGTTGATGTGGCTTGCCTTCAAGACAAAGACTTCGCGGCCGGTGTCGCGCTCGGAGACGGCGATTTCCGCAATTTCGTTGTTGCGAAGGGCGTCGGCCAACGCCTGCAGCCCCTGGCGCACGCGGCGGTTCTTGTAAAGCTGATAGGCGGGGTTGCTTGCCACATAGCGCTCCTCGTGTCCGGCGTCGACGTCGACGTTTTTGCCGGTCAGATAAACCTTGACCGGGCACCGGCCGTCCAGATGCATGAGAAGCTCCACCAGGCCGTCGCACCAGCCCTCGGGCAGCGCCGCCTCCTCTTCGGGCGTGCGGTCGACATTGACAAAGCCCAGGGCCTTGAGCACTACTTCTGGACGGGGGTTCGCAAAAAAGCCCCTGCCGGTCAACGCCGCGCAGCGGGCCTTGCCCGCATCCACGCGAAAGCCCAGATCCACTTCAAAGTCTCCGGTGCCCTCTCCGGCGCGCACATCAATCTCGGGCTCGACCACCTGTCCGAAAAGCGTTTTGGAGGCTTCGGTGAGAAGCGTGTCGATGCCGATCACGGCATGCGCCACAGCTGGGTTGGCCGACGTCGCCTCGCGATGAGGCAGTCCCCGGAAGTCCACATTGAAGACCGCTAGCGTCAATTTCTCTCTCCCTATTACTTGATTCGCGCCGACGGCGGGCGCATTGCCGCAATTTTCCGCCAAGAGCCGCGCCGTGGCAAACGTTTGCCGCCGTATAATCCCTCAACAGTGCAACATAAGTGTTTGATGCCGTTTCCGGCCTGCATCAAACAATACACGAACCGCCGCCGGCTGCTTTTGCGTCATTCTCCCATGTCCTCCACTGCCGATGCCTCCATGAACAACACCCCGGTCGATCTTGACAGTCCGCTTGCCGACGTGCTGCCCGCAAAGCTTGCCCGCCGCACGCTTTGCGCCCTGCAGGAAATGCAGGTGCTCACCGCCTCCGACCTCTATGAGTGCGTCGGCAACGTCGGCGGCAACTGGTTCAGAAGCTTTCAGGGGATCAAAAAGGAGGATGCGCTCGAGCTTGTGGCGTGGCTGGCGGATCATCAGGAGGAGTTGGGGGAGGTCACCGACCGCTTCTGGCCGCCCGGATGCGTGCCGGGCGCAAAAGATGAAAAGGGTGCACTAGTTGAAACCGCTGGCGCGGCGCCCCTCACGGCGCCCCTTCTCGAGGGCAGCCGGGTTATGGACGCCCTGCCGCAGGAACTCTCGGGCGCGTTCGGCGCCAGCCGCAGCCACGACGGCAATTCGCTTGGCGTTGACGACGATCTGTCGGCCGTGCACCTGTGGCTTCAGGCCCGGGCCGTCAACCCCAATACGCTTTCGCAATACCGGAAGGAGGCCGAGCGCTTTCTTTTGTGGTGCACGATGGAGCGCGGCAAGGCCTTGAGCTCGATCACCGCGGCCGACGCCTCGCTCTACCCAAAGTGGCTTGAAGAGCTCGGGCGCCTGGAGCCCGACGTGTGGGCCTCCCGCTGGAAGCTGCCGCAAAACACCTGGATCGGTCCCAAAAATGCGCCGCGCCTGTCGGCGCAGTGGCGCCCCTTCAACGGCCCGCTTTCCATTTCGAGCCGCAAGACGTCCTTGACTGTCATCCGCATCCTCTTTGGCTTTCTCACCAAGACCGGATACCTGCGCGCCAACCCCTTTGATCAGATCAGCGCCAAGGTGCGCTACCTGCCGGGCGAAGGCGCGCCGAAGGCCTTTGCCGACCGGTCGCTCACGCCAAGCCAGTGGCAGGCCGTGCTCGATCATCTCGAGCGGATGCCAGAGGGCGAGGCAAAGCTGAGAATCCGCATCATTCTGGCGCTCGGCAAGGGCCTGGGCATGCGCGCCTCCGAAATGATCAACGCCCGCGCCGACTGGATAGCGGTACGCCGCATCGGCGACGAGGACCTCACGATGATTGAAATCGTCGGCAAGGGCGACAAGGTGCGGCGCCTGCCGCTGCCACCGCAAACGCTGGACGACATCAACGCCTATTTTGCGGCGCGCGGACTTCCCGCGGTGGGGCTTGCCGACGGCGCAACGCCCCTTTTGGCCTCTTCGCGCAGAAAGGGCGGCGTGAAGACCCCTGCGGGCGGCATCTCGCGCTCGGGGCTTTACAGAACGCTCTGCGACTTCTTTGAGGCGGCTGCGGCCGACGTCGAGGAGAAGTCCGCCAACGATGCGGCGAAGCTGCGCGCCGGATCCACCCACTGGCTGCGGCACACGTTTGCCACAAGCGCCCTGAAGAAAATGGACATCAACCTCGTGCAAAACGCCATGGGGCACGCCTCAATCGGCACCACCAGCCGCTATCTCACGCCCGAGGAGTCGCAGATCGCCGAGGCGATGAAAAAGCTCAACGCCCTGTAGCCGGCCGCTTGACGTCCACGGGGCCGCGTCGGGAAAAGCGTTCCCGGCCTTACTTTTTTTTCATGAGGTCGGCGAGATTCGCAAAGGGATTGACGCGCTCGGGGATCTCCACCTCGTCGCGGCTTTGCAGCTTCTCGCGATCCGGCTCGCAGTCCTCGTGCGCGGGGAAAAGATCAAGCGACAGGATGAGCTCCTCCTCGACCCAGTGCGCGACGTCAAACTTCGTGGAGCCGACCACCACCTCGTCGTCTTCGTCCTCTTCGATGGGCATGCGGTCGGCCTCCTCCTCCGTTTTGGTGAAGAGAAACGGCACCTCGCGGGTGATTTCAAGCTCCAGGGGCTTGCCGCAGCGCGCGCAGCCGGTCACCAGGACCGCTTCAATGGTCAACAGCGCACTCGGCAGACGCCTGCGCGTGCCCGTGCCTTCAGCCTTCCAGACCACATCGGCGCGCGGGTCGCTGCCGTGCAGCATTTCCCGCAGCTGCGGAAGGTCGTCGATCGTAAAGCGTCCCTCGGCAACGGACTTGGAGCGGGACAATTCGAAAATGTCGATGGTCTGCATGGTTTGCACGTGTTTTGAACAAAGAGAAGCGGGCAAAGCTCGATACAATTGCCGGCATGACAGCGAATCTTAAACTCATTCTGGCCTCGACTTCGCGCTACCGGCGCGAGCTCCTGGAGCGCCTGGGCGTTCCCTTTGAAACCAAAGCCTCGAGCGTCGACGAGACGCCGCTTGCAGGCGAATCGCCCGCTGCGCTTGCCCTGCGGCTTGCCATTGCCAAGGCGCGCGCCGTTGCCGCGAAAAATTCCGGCGCCGTGGTGATCGGCTCCGACCAGGTCTGCGCATTGGGCCCGCAGGCGCTCGGCAAGCCCCACAACTATGAAGGAGCCGTGCGCCAGCTCAAGGCGATGCAGGGCAAAACCCTTGTCTTTCACACCGCCGTGTGCGTGATTGATGCCAAAGGCGTCGAACAGACCTGCGTGAGCGACACCGAAATTGAGATGCGTGCGCTCTCCGACAAGGCGATCGACGCCTATGTGCGCCGTGAAGAGCCCTATGACTGCGCGGGCAGCGCCAAGATCGAAAAGCTTGGCATTGCGCTCATGAAGTCCGTGAAGTCCGACGACCCCACGAGCCTGATCGGACTCCCCCTGATGCGCGTCACCGACATGCTGCTCGCAGCCGGCATCGAAGTGATCGACGGTCTCGGAGAGTAACCGTGGCAAGCGGTCAACTGCATCTTGTGCCCGTTCCGATTGCCGAGGGCGATCCGGCGTTGACGCTGCCCGCTTCCACGCTGCTGGCGGCACACGCCTGCAGCCGGTTTCTTGCTGAAAACGCCAAAAGCGCCCGCGCCGCCTTAAAGGCCATGGGGCATCCGAGCCCGATCAGCGACCTCACCATCATTGAAATCGGGCACGAGCCGGATCCGGCGCTCTTTGACGAGTGGCTTGCGCCGGTTGCCGCGGGCGTTGACACCGCCATCATTTCCGAGTCGGGGTGCCCGGCCGTGGCCGACCCCGGGGCGGGGCTTGTGCGCGCCGCGCAGGAAAAAGGCATTGCAGTCATCCCGCATCCGGGCCCCTGCTCGATTCTGCTCACGTTAATGGCAAGCGGCATGAACGGCCAGCGCTTTCGCTTTCTGGGCTACCTGCCCGTGCACGAGGACGAACGGCGCAAAGCCATCCTTGATCTGCAAAACGAAAGCCGGAAAACGGGCGAAACAGAGCTTTTCATCGAAACGCCTTACCGCAACAACCGTCTGCTGCAGGCGCTTGCCGAAACGCTTGCCCCGACTGCGCGCATCACGGCCGCCACGGACCTCACGGGGCCCTCGGAGGCCATCACGACGCTCACCGCCGCAGCATGGCGCAAAAAGGGCTATGCGCTGCCGAAGCTGCCCACCGTCTTTGCCGTGATGGCGCAGCCCGCTGCGGGCGCTGCAGGCCAAAAGCCCGCCCGTGCGTCCCAGGCAAAGGGACGCTTAAAGCATTGATTTACGCGTAGAGGCGCTCGAGGCCAAGCGCCTTTACAAGTCCCCTGGCGTCGGAAACGTAATCCACCGCTGCAAGCGCTTCAAGCTCCTCACGGCGCGCCGCGCCCCAGAGAACCGCCACGGCGTCGCACCGGGCGTTTTGCGCGAGCTGCAGGTCGTGAATCGAGTCGCCGATCATCACCATGTCGCGCACGTCGACGCCGGTTTCGTCCGACAACTTCTCCAACATCGCCGGGTTGGGCTTGGGAAAGCTCTCGTCGGCCGTCACCGTGGCTTCAAAGTAGTGCGCAAGGCCCGTGCGCTCGAAAACGCGGATCAATCCTGCACGAGATTTGCCTGTGGCAACCGCAAGCCGCAGGCCCGCCTGCGTCATGCGCTCAAAAAGATCTTCAAGCCCCTCGACCACCTCCACTTTTGCCTCGCGCTGCAGATACCAGCTGCGGTAGGCCTCAAGATAGGCGTCGAGCTTTTCATATCGGAAATTTGGTGAGACGCGGGCAAAGGATTCGGCAAAGGGCAGTCCGATGGTCTCCCGGCAGGCGTTGAGATCCGGCCTGTCGCCGCCCATCACGCTGCAGGCGTACTGCATTCCCCGCGCGATGAGGCCGGTCGTATCCATCACCGTGCCGTCCCAGTCAAAGACGTAGAGCCCGTAGGAAGCTTGATTCATGTGCAGTCAAAAAGAAGGTCGCCTGCGCAAAGGCAGCCGTTGAACCCGGAAAGGGGCTCTATTTTACCGGGCAAGGACCGCTCACAGCGTGAGCTCGCAGAGGCTTGCCTGGCAGGCGCATGGATTGGCGTCCGACACCACCAGTTTTCTGTCATCGAGATCCATCACCACGGAATAAACGGTGCAAAAGCGCTTGTAGACGGGATCAAAGGGATCCTCGTGGCTGCAGACGGAATCCGGAAAATTCTTGTGGTCCGAGAGCATGGAGAAAATTCCCCGGATGTTGAAATCCCCACCCTTTTCGCGAGCAAGCCGCCTGATGCGGTTGTACCGGATGAAAGTGTCCACGAGCTGGGACTTCAATGCGTCCTTTTCCCGGAACAGGGGGGAGAGATAGTGGTTTGTGTGGCACAGCGGAAAGTCGTCGGCCATCAACGCATCAAAGTTCTCCGGCGTGAACTCCAGGGAGCACAGAAAGCCCTCGGCGCTGCCGATGTTGAACGTCCCCGTTCCCGCTCGATTGGCTGCAATGACAGCCTCCATGGCATTGCTGATTGTCGGGCGGTTCAGAATCTGCCTGTACATGATGTGCAGGGGAACACCGATGCGGCCCCTGCCGGCGCTCGTAGCATTCAGACAAACGCCGATGCCTTCGTCATTAAGCCCCTTGCCGCCCACCATTCCCGCTTCGGCGACGAAAAGCAGCTTATGACCCGCTTCGTCCTGCAGCCTGACAATCACAACGCAGTCGCGCGACCCCGCCAGCCAGTCCCAATTTTGTCCCAGCAAGGTGTGGTGATTTTCGCTTTGCTCGGGCAAGGCTCCGAAACAAGTGCAGCCGTCGGGTAGGGCGAACAGAATTTCGCTGCGGCAATTGATCGCCAGAATGTCTTCATAGCTGCATCCCGCCCCTTGAGCAATGCCCCTCATCTCCTCAATGAGCTCGGGACAGTAGGACTGGATGCTGGGTTCAAAGAGCCGGGCGCAATTTTTGGCCTTTTCCCAATCAAGCCCTGCGTTGTGCAAAAACATGCCTGCATAGAAAACCCTGGCTTTTTCGATTCTCTCCCGGGCCTGCCGCCCGTATTGAATGCCTCTTTGCAGTGCCGGACCGCTCACTTCAATGATGGGAAAAGACAAAGTCATGGAAAGCCTCCACAGGATATGAACGATGGACGGCTTCATTGTTCCGTGTTGCCGTCCACACCGTCAAATCCTGTCATCACGATATGACAACTCTATCCTCGCGCAGCGGTGCACTCATAAGCTCATCTCCGTGTTCAGCTTGTCAACCGGGAGGAAGCCATGCAGATAAACGCAGCAGAGGTGCTCAAAACCTGCCAGAGCCGCAAACAGGACTTACTCACTTTCCTGGAAAAAATCGTCATGATGGAAAGCGGCAGCCGCGATGTTGACGACGTCAACGCTCTGGGAGACTATCTGGCCGGATACGCGCAGCAAATCGGCGGCAGCGTGTTAAAGGGAGAGACAACGGAAACAGGCTACCCCATGTCAATTTCCTTTCACTGCACCCCCTATGACAAGACAAGGCGTATTGTGCTCGGCTGCCACCGCGACACCGTCTTTCCCCATGGAACGACCGTCAAAAGACCGTTTCAAGCCGATGCAAACCGCTGTCACGGCCCCGGCTGCGCAGACATGAAAGGAGGCATCACCATCGGCCTTTTTGCGCCGCAGATTCTGCAGGCCCTCGGCGAACCGTTCAACCGGATTCCCATTGAAATCGTCATCTCGTCGGACGAAGAGATCGGCTCTCCGGGATCAGCCGGCTTCATCGGTCACCGATGCGCCAACGCCAAGGCGGCGCTTTTTCTGGAGCCGGCCCGTCCCGACGGCAGCGTCGTGGCCTCCAGGAACGGGGGCAGTCTGTTTGAAATCGAGGTTTTCGGCAAGGCCGCCCATTCGGGGAACCAATTTCTGGACGGCGTCTCAGCCATCAATTGCCTGGCTGAAATCATCGCCGATCTTGCAAAGCTCTCCAACGATCCGGAGGGCTACAACCTCAATGTCGGCCTGATATCCGGAGGTTCCGGCGTCTACATCGTTCCCGACTACGCCCGGGCCGCCATTTCCACCCGCTTCACCACGCTGCAGCAACGGGATTTCCTGCTGCAGTCCTGTCGGTCCATCATCGAGTCCCATGAAAAGCCGGGGATAAAAATCACCATGAGCAAGCCCGTCGGCTTTCTGCCCATGGACAAGACGCCGGCCAATCAAGCCCTCCTTGATTTGGTTCGCAAAGCCGCCGACAAATTAAACCTCAGCCTCACGTCTTCGGATGTGCGGGGCCCGGCAGACTGCGGCATTGCCTCCTGCATGGGAATCCCCACGCTGTGCGGCATGGGGCCGGTCGGCGGGAACCTCCACACGGCGCTTGAATATCTGGACACGGAGTCTTTGGTGGAAAGACTGGCGCTGCTTTGCCTGAGCTTGATTGAAATCGATTCACATTATCAATAAAGGAGTGGGAATATGTCATCCATGGTGTTCGCCCAAATCGTGATGGGTATTGTCCTGCTTCTCATGGTCAGCGGGAAAACGCCCCTGTACCTCACCGCCATCCTCGGATCCGCCCTGGTCTGCATCATCGCGGGCTTTCCCATGTCCGGCACGGAAGGCACAACCGTTGCAAAGCTGGTGAATTCCGGCCTGATCAGCGTGATTGCCGACATGACCGGCGTCTTTTGCTTCATCGGCGTGATGCAGGCAACCGGCTTTCTCGACTGCATCGTGCGCGCCGTCATCCGGTTCGGCATGCGCGTGGGCGGAGGCCCGGGTGTCTCTGCCGCGGGCGCTGTCATGGCCGGCATCATCGGAATGTTCACCGGTTTTGCGCCACCGATTGTGACCGGAGCCGTGGCGATTCCGGCAGCCATCAAACTCGGCGTCGACCCCAATGAGGCGGCTGGCGCGGCCGGTCATTCCGGCATTCTCGGCAACGGCGGCGGCTTTACGCATCCGACGCAGGTCGCCTTGATCGGCGCAGCGGGCATCGGCTTCGGACGGATCAACGTTCTCGGCATCATTGTCGCCCTGACGGTCATCGCCGTGGCCACCTTCCGCCTTTACCTGCACAGCAAACGGCACCCGCTGCCGGCCGAAGAACTTCAGAAAACGCTCGCAGCGATGGACACAGAGAGCAAAGGCATCAATCCCTGGATCGCGTTTCTGCTGTTTGCCGCTTTGGTTGCGGGCTTCATCACCGGCCTGCCGATCTTTGTCGTCGGCCTTGCCTGCGGCACGCTCACGATCATCCTTGCCAGAATCTCCCCTTCGACGGGCGAGAGCTACATGCTCAAAGGTCTGACGAGCATGGCCATTCCGCTGGTTGCCACAATCGGCTTCGTGTTCATGGGTTCGGTGATCAACGCCATCGGTCTGACCGAAGTGGTCAAGACGGCCATTGAACCTGCGCTTTCCGTCTCCCCGCTTGGCGTGATGCTCATCGTGTCGGTGCTTGCAGCAGGCGTCACCCAGTCCTATTCGGCCTCGGTCGCCCTGACGCTGCCCATGCTTCAGGTTGTGATCGCCGCCGGCGCCAATCCTCTTGCAGCCTGTTTGTGCGGCTGCGGGTGCGGCGCCATCATGCAGCACTTCCTCACGGGCGGTCCGGTCGGCAACCTGCCGATTCTGATTCCCGTGGCGCCCGGCGCCGATCTGGCGACAGCCAACCGTTTCCAGCGTCCCAATCATCTTGCCGGCGTTCTGATGTGCGCCATCCTTGCCTTCGGCGTCCAAATGACGGGTATTGTTTAACTGCATTGTTGATCCGGCCGCCCGTCCATGCCGGCGGGCGGCTTACATTTTGAATTCAGAGCCATGCAAGCAGCCGACTTTAGCCCTGCAAGAACAGGAAAGCTCACTGAGTTTGTCTACGGAGAACTGTACAGACAAATTCTCACGCATCAATACCGGACGGGCCAAAAGCTGCCTTCCGAACAAGAGCTCTGCAAGACTTTCAACGTCTCAAGAGTCGTCGTCCGGTCGGCCTTATTCAAGCTGCGCGAAAAAGGACTGCTGCGTTCCGTCAAAGGACTGGGCAGCTTCGTGGAGCGTTCATCGGTTGACGTGCTGCTCATTCCCAACATCGTCACCAGCGGCGAGGACTTTCTGGAGTGCGGCCAATTCCGGTTGAGCTTTGAAGGCGATGCGGCGCACCTGGCGGCCTTGAACTGCACCGCAGGCGACAGGGTGGACTTGATGCGCGCCTACGAGCACTCGATGAGCATGGGTCCTGAAAAGCTGCAGGAGTTCTGGGAGGCGGACTTTCAGTTTCACTGCCAGATTGCCAAGGCAAGCCACAACAAATTCTTCGTTCAGGCCATCGAAATCGTCCGCGACCAACTTCTATCCTCCATGGAAGTGGTGGCCCGTGCCTATGAAGGACGACCGGCCGACTACTACCACACCAAAAAGATTGAGCACGAACAGATCGTTCAGGCGATCATCAGCGGTCACGCCGAAGAGGCGCGCGCCGCCATGCGGCTGCACATCCTCAAAACCATCAATTACGGTGCAAAAAAGCGCTAGCCGCGGCTGGCGGCCTGACGATCCCTTTCTCAGGTCCGACGCTCGAGAAAGTCGATCAAATCCGAAAGGCTCCTTTCCAGGGGCGCCTCGATGCAGACCGGCTTGCGGGTTACCGGATGGGTGAAGGCAAGCTTGAAGGCGTGCAGGAACATCCGCGAGAAGGGCAGTCCAAGCGAGCCGTGCTTCACCGCATCATTAAAGGCATAGTCGCCGTACTTGGCGTCCCCTACAAGCGGGTGCCCGCAGCTTGCGGCATGCACGCGGATCTGATGGGTGCGGCCGGTTTTGAGCTCCGCGTCCAGATAGGACACGTCCCCGAAGCGCCTGATGAGCGTAAAGATCGTGTGGGCTTTGAGCCCGTTTTCCTCATCGATGCGCACGCGCCGTTCGCCGCTTGCAAGCGTGTATTTGGCCAGAGGCTTTCGTACATGCTCGCGGTCGTTCACCCAATCGCCCTGCACCAAAAGCCGGTAGTGCTTCTCCAAGCCCCCCTCCCGCTGCATTTCATGCAGCCGCACAAGCGCCTTGCGGGTTTTGCAGACGATAAGTGCGCCCGAGGTGTCCCGGTCAAGGCGGTGCGCAAGCTCCAGAAAGGGCGCGTCGGTGCGCGAGGCCCTCAGGCGCTCGATGAGCCCGAAGGCGACGCCCGAGCCGCCGTGGCAGGCAAGCCCCGCGGGCTTGTTGACGACAATGAGGTCGCGGTCCTCGAAGAGAACCGGCAGTTCGCCCGCGGCAATGGGCTTGGGGGCGGCGGCCTTGACCGCGTCGGCTGCGGCGGTGCGCACGGGCGGAATGCGGATCACGTCCCCCACGGCAATCTTGCTCTGGCAGTCGGCGCGCTTTTTGTTGATGCGCACCTCGCCGTTTCGCACGATGCGGTAGACGTGGCTTTTGGGCACGCCCTTCAAGATGCGCAAAAGGAAGTTGTCGAGGCGCTGCCCGGCGCTGCGCTCGCCCACGCGCACATAGTTGACGCGGGAGAAGTCCCGCGCCTGTGATTCATCGATCACGGCAATGCTCTTTTGGCCGGCGTCGGGTTGTTCTTGCTGAAGTTCTGGCATTGGACGGTCTTTTGAGCCGGCGCCCTGACAAAAGGCATGACGGCTGAAGAAAAGTTATACTTGTGCACCGCGCAGATGGATGCAGGCATTTTTCTGCGCGGCGAATTTGTGCGGCGCATGCCGTGCGGGAGCTTCATTATAAAAAACCCGCGCGCGTGCGCCCTGCATTGTCTGCGGCGGCGCTTTGTGCCGGCCGCGGGCTTTTTGCCGTCCCGGGCGCCTTCGGGTGCAGGTTAAGACGGTTGGACTGATTTTTTAATGCGCTTTCCGGACTGCAGAGACCGTTCTGCGTCCTGCCGCGCGCCTTGAGCTCAGTTGAGCCGCCCCGCCCCGGCGAGCTGTTTGCAGCAAAGACACCGGGGAACAGTCGAATAATCGGGTGCGTGCTCCTGACGGCTGCAGGGCGCAGCGCAGGCAGAAGGATCGCTTTTTCGGAAGGCAAGGGCTGACAAGCGTCTTGCAAAAGACGCCTGCCGGACCGGGAAGTTGTGAAAGACTTCAAAACGACCAAGGATTTTTTGGCTGTGCGCTGCGAAATGTGCGTTCAACTGATGCTGACGCTCCTTGCCCCCGTCTTCGGGGTCTGCAGGGATGTTTTCGCGCGCCCGGTTTTTCGAGGATCCGACGGCTTTGTGAGGGATCGAGCTGTCGCCGCCGCCAAAACGGCTGCGAAGGGCGCGCCGTCTGCGCTGCGCCGCGTGCTCTCCCCATCGCGCCCCGCTTCAGCAGCGGTGAGGCCAACACAATCCGTGCTCCTTTTCTTCTTTTCCCCGCCGCACGGCGCCGATCCCGAACCGGGGGAGCGCGCCCTGAGCTTTTCCGCGCCATAAAGAAGACCGCCGCAGCGGGCGCCGCCCGCATGCGCTCATCCGTCGTTTTGCAAGCTTTCACCACCGTTTCGGCACGCGCCCGCAGCAAAGGGCGTCCGCGTGAGCGACGCCTCCAGGCAACGGAGTGTGAAAATTGAAACGCATGCTATTTAACGCGACCCACGCCGAGGAAACCCGCGTGGCGATCGTCGACGGCCAGAAGTTGATCGACATCGACATCGAGGTGGCCGGCCGTGAACAACGCAAATCCAACATCTACAAGGGCGTGATCACCCGCATCGAGCCCTCGCTTGAAGCGTGCTTCGTGAACTACGGCGAAGAGCGCCACGGGTTCCTGCCCTTCAAGGAAGTCTCCCGCATGTACTTCCAGGAAGGCGTGGACGTGCGCACCGCCACCATCCGCGAAGCCCTCACCGAAGGCCAGGAGCTGATCGTTCAGGTCGAAAAGGAAGAACGCGGCAACAAGGGCGCGGCTCTCACCACCTTCATCAGCCTTGCTGGCCGCTACCTCGTTCTCATGCCCAACAACCCGCGCGGCGGCGGCGTCTCGCGCCGCATCGAGGGCGAAGAGCGCCAGGAGCTGCGCGCCGCGATGGAGCAGCTCAACCTTCCCGCCGGCATGAGCACCATTGCCCGCACCGCCGGCATCGGCCGCACGGTCGAAGAGCTGCAGTGGGACCTTGACTACCTGCTCAAACTCTGGAGCGCCATCAGCGAGGCCGCCCAGCCGCAGTACGAGTACACCGTCAAAAACGGCAACCGCACCGAAACGCACTACACGACGGAAGCCACGCGCGACGGCAAGCCCCTGCGCCGCGCCAACCCGGCCCCCTTCCTCATCGTTGAGGAAAGCAACCTGGTGATCCGCGCCATCCGCGACTACTTCCAGCCCGACATCGGCGAAATCCTCGTCGACACCGACGACATCTACGATCAGGCGCGCCAGTTCATGGCGCACGTGATGCCCGACATGGTTTCCCGCGTCAAGCGCTATCGCGAGGAAACGCCGCTTTTCTCGCGCTTTCAGATCGAGCACCAGATTGAAACCGCCTACTCGCGCACGGTTCCCCTGCCCTCGGGCGGCGCGATCGTGATTGACCACACCGAGGCGCTGGTCGCCGTGGACGTGAACTCGGCGCGCGCCACCCGCGGCGCCGACATCGAGGAGACGGCCCTGCGCACCAATATGGAGGCAGCCGACGAAGTGGCCCGCCAGATGCGTCTGCGCGACCTGGGCGGCCTCATCGTGATCGACTTCATCGACATGGCCGAGGTGAAGAACCAGCGCCAGATCGAGCAGCGCTTGAAGGAGGCGATCCGTCCGGACCGCGCCCGCGTGCAGACCGGCCGCATCAGCCGCTTCGGCCTGATGGAGCTCTCGCGCCAGCGCCTGCGTCCGTCCTTGTCGGAAGGCAGCCACATCACCTGCCCGCGCTGCAACGGCGTGGGCGTCATCCGCGACACCGAAAGCTGCGCGATCCAGGTGCTGCGCATCCTGCAGGAGGAGGCCTCCAAGGAAGGCACGGGCGCCCTGCACGCACAGGTGCCGGTGGATGTCGCCACCTATGTGTTGAACGAAAAGCGCAGCGAAATCTCCAAGATCGAGCAGCGCTACCGCGTGCCCGTGGTGCTCATCCCGAACACGTCGCTTGAGACGCCGCACTACCACATCGAGCGCCTGCGCCTGGACGACGAGCGCTTGGACGATGATCTGGCAAGCTACAAGCGCGCCGAGGATCTCTCGCCGGTGGCCGACGACCCCTATGCGCTCAAGTCTGCACATGAAAAGGAGGAGCAGCAGCGTCCCAAGCAGGTGCCGGTGATCAAGAACATTCCGGCCCGCGAAGTGGCTCCGGCGCACACGCCGCGCGAGGAAAAGAAGCCCGCCAAGAGCGCTCAGAGAAGCGAACCGGTCCAGAAGCCCGCGGCTGCCGAACCCAAGGGATTCCTTGCCAAGGTGATGGCGTTCTTTGGCATCGGCAAGGCCGAGGAGCCCGCCAAGCCCGAGCAGCCCGCGCCTGAAGCCAAGGACGACCGCCGCCGCAAGCCGCGCCGTCCGTCGGCAAAAACGAAGGAACTCAAGGAGATGCGCGAGCGCGAACGCCAGTCGCACGAGCAGCGCAGCCTGCGCGAGCGCGGCAAGACGCGGGGCGAGCGCCGCGGAGCCAAGCGCGAGCAGCCCGCGCCCGAGGAAGTGAAGACGCAGGCCCAGAGTCCGGTGCAGGCGCAGCCCGCCGCCGCTCAGGAACCGGCAGCGGAGGAGCGCCGTTCGCGCCGCACCCGCCGTCCGCGCCGCGAAGAGATTCCCGCACAGGAAGTCCGCGAAGAGGCGGCTGCCCCCGTGCAGGCCGCTGAACCCGTGAAGACGCAGGCTCCCGAAGCTCAGGCTCCTGCCGCACCGCAGACGCCTGCGGCCGCTGCCTCTGCAGCAGCCGCGTCGGCTGAAGTGCAACAAGTGCAGGACACGACGGTTGAAGAGCCGCAGGCGGAGGCCGCAGCGCCCGCTGCCGCGGCTGAAGAGGAAAAGAAGCCGCGCCGCACCCGCAAACCGCGTCAGCCGCGCGCCCAGGAGGCTGCGCCCGAAGCCGATCACTCCTTTGAAGCGATCCGCGCAGGCGTCGTGCCCGACGAAGTGCCGCCCGTGCCCGAGGCCGTGCTTGCCATGCAGGAGGACATCCTGCGCGTGGAAACCGAGCGCACCGATGCGCCCGAGTCCGACGCCGCGCCGGTGATTGAAAGCGAAAGCCGCCGCCGTCGTCCGCGCCGCCGCCGTCGTCCGACCAAGAACATGGAGACGGTGCCGCTTGCCGACGAGAGCGCCGAAAAGGCTGCGCCCGCGCGGGCTGAAGCCGTGGAAACCAAGGGCGAGGTGAAAGAGGAGGTGCAGGCCTCCGAAGCCGCCCCCGCTCCGGAGGCCGCCGCCGAGAAGATTGAGGCCCCCGCCCTCACGCAGGTTGAAACGCAGGCGCCGGAAGCACCCGCTGCTGCCGGAGAGGCTGAGGTTAAGGTCGAAGCTCCCGCCGCTGCAGAGGCTTCAGCCGTTGAGGCGGCGCCCGAACCCGCCGCTGAAGAAAACGCGCCGGTGCCCGACATCGCCCGGGGACTTGCGGAAAACCTCGCCAAGGCGGGGCTCGAGCAGGTCGAAACCGACGCGTCGCTTGTGACGCCGCTTTCCTACGACGCCAAGCCCGTTGCCGGACGTCCGCGCCCGGTCGTGACGGTGGTCGATGAGGGTCCGCTCACCCAGATCGAAACCGATCCGAAGTACAAGGCATAGCCTCTGACTTCAAGCCAGCCTGAAACCCGCCCCCGGCACACCGCCCGGGGCGGGTTTTTCATAGACATTTTCAATTTTGTCCTTTGCGAAAAAGCCCCTTGTGCGGCAGACGCCCGCGCAGGCGCCCGATCGCGCTCCTTGCCATGCGCCATGCGGCTTTTATGCAACAAGTAGACCCGTACCCTTAAGGGAAAGAGACTAACAAAAAAGGCCTCTGAGGAGCAAAGTTTGATCTAGATGAAACTTTGGCCGATTTCTCGAAAAAAATTTTTTTGCGGGGGACACATTTTTTTCGAGTGATCCATATACTGCGCGCACTGCAAAAAACGAAGCGGCCGAAACTTGAAAACGAAAACCGTGGATGGTTGCAGAACTTCCTACATATCCATCGTCGTTACGCTTTTTAAGGAGAGGTGCAATGACGCAGCTGATCGTACTGGTCTGCATGTACATGCTGGTTTCGATCGGAATCGGGTTGTGGGCGGCTCGCCGCGTTCGCAATACCGCCGATTTTGCATTGGCAGGTCGTTCTTTACCGCTTGTCATGGTGATTACGGCCACTTTCGCCACCTGGTTTGGCAGTGAAACCGTTTTGGGCCTTCCGGGCCGTTTTATTGAAGGCGGCATCGCCGGCGTGATCGAAGAACCCTTCGGCTCCGGCATGGCGCTCGTGCTCATGGGCATGTTCTTTGCCCGTAAGCTCTACAAGATGGATCTTCTGACCATCGGCGACTTCTACCGCAAGCGCTACGGCAAGAAGATCGAGCTCGCCTGCTCGGTCTTCATCATCCTGTCGTATCTTGGCTGGGTGGGTGCGCAGGTGGCCGCCCTTGGGCTTGTGCTCAACCTCATCACCGAAGGCGCCGTGAGCGTTTCGCTCGGCATGACGATCGGCACCTTTGTGGTGCTCTTCTACACGGTCTACGGCGGCATGTGGTCGGTGGCGGTCACAGACTTCTTCCAGATGATCATCATCGTTGCGGGCCTCATCGCCGTGGCGGTGTGCGCGGGCGACATGGCGGGCGGCTTTACGAAGGTCACCGAATTCGCCGCAAGCCGCGACCTCTTCAATCCGTGGCCGGAAATGTCGGTGAGCGGCTGGCTCTTCTGGATTTCGGCGGCGATCACGATGATGATCGGCTCGATTCCGCAGCAGGACGTCTTTCAGCGCGTGATGAGCGCCAAGGACGCCAAGACCGCCGTGCGCGGTCCGATCCTGGGCGGCGTCTTCTACATCTTCTTTGCCTTCGTGCCGATGTTCATCGTGTGCGCCGCGGTGCTCGCGATGCCGGGCGTTGGCGAGACGCTTTTGAACACCGATCCGCAGCGGCTGCTGCCGACGCTGATCCGCGACTACATGCCCTGGTGGCTACGCGTGCTCTTTTTCGGCGCGGTGTTGAGCGCCGTGATGTCCACGGCTTCGGCCACGATGCTTGCCCCGGCCACCACCTTTGTGGAAAACGTGCTGCGCAACTTCGTGAAAATCGAAGGCCGCGAACTGGCCTTCATGCGCATGACGCTTGTGGTCTTTGCCGTCGCGGTTCTCACCTACAGCCTCTGGTTTGAAGGCACCGCCATTTACGACATGGTCGCCATGGCCTACCAGTTCCCGGTCGTGGGCGCCTTCTGGCCGCTCGTGATGGGTCTTTACTGGAAGCGCGCCACCACGCAGGGCGCATGGACCTCGATCATCGTGGGCGGCACGGTGTGGGCCGTTCTCACCTGCACGCCGCTCGGCGAAATCTTCCCGTCGGTTCTGGGCGGGTTTCTCGCCGCCGGCGCCGGCATGGTGATCGGCAGTCTCCTGCCCACCACCAGCAACGCCCGCTACCATCGCTGGCAGGCGCTCAAGGTGGCCGCCGCCTCCTAAAGCCCGTCATGGCCGGTCGATCAAAGCCCGCACAACGATTCCAGTCGTTGGCGGGCTTTTTTCACGTTCGGATCAAATCAGGAAAAAAGCGCCTGCGCGGGAACGCCGAGGTTGCCGCACTGCGCGCGCTGGGAGAGCGCCGCATCCATGAGCACCAGCGCAACGAGCGCCTCCACCACCGGCACCGCGCGGATGCCCACGCAGGGGTCGTGGCGGCCGCGCGTCACCACTTCGATTTCATTGCCGTCAATGTCAAGGCTTTTTAGCGGCGTCACGATCGACGGCGTGGGCTTGATGCTCACGCGCCCGGTCACGGGAGCGCCGCTTGAGATACCGCCCAGGATGCCGCCCGCGTTGTTGGAGAGAAACCCTTTGGCGCTCATCTGGTCGTTTGCCGCGACGCCGTTCATGCGGGAGGCTTCAACGCCACTGCCGATTTCCACGGCCTTGACGGCGTTCAGCCCCATCAGGGCGTAGGCAAGCGCCGCGTCAAGCCGGTTGTAGACGGGGTCTCCGAGACCGGCCGGCACGCCCACCGCCTCAAACTGCACCCGGGCGCCGATGCTGTTGCCCGCTTTGCGCAGCTCCATGAGATAGGCCGAGGCTTTTTCAATGGCGCTCGCGTTGGCGGCGAAAAAGGGGTTTTTGTCGACCTCCTCCCAGTCTTCAAAGGGAAGCTCGAGCGTGCCGATCGCTTCCACCCGCGCGCGGATCGTCACGCCAAGCGCTTCCTTGAGCCACTTGCGGGCGACGGCGCCGGCGGCAACCGTCGGGGCCGTCAGCCGCGCCGAGCTTCTGCCGCCCCCTCGGGGGTCTCTGACGCCAAACTTCTGCCAGTAGCTCCAGTCGGCGTGCGACGGCCGGAACTGACGGACCACGTCGGAATAGTCGCGGCTGCGCTGATCGGTGTTTTCAATCAAAAGCGCAACCGGCGTGCCGGTGGTCACGCCTTCGTAGACGCCCGAGAGAATTTTGACGGCATCGGCTTCGTTTCTCTGCGTCACAAACTTGCTTTGCCCCGGACGCCGGCGGTCCAGGTCATGCTGAATGTCTACAGTGGAAAGCGCCAGGCCCGGGGGACAGCCGTCGATGACGCAGCCGATGGCCGGCCCGTGGCTTTCCCCGAAGTTTGTGACGACAAAATATTTTCCGATGCTCGATCCTGCCATTTCGATGGTTTCCTTCTCTTCACCGCCCGTCTTTGCGGCCAAGGCGCGCCCGGTGCGGTTTGGCAAAGCTTAACAGCTGCACGCCCCCGCTTGAGGGGCTTTGAGCGGAATACAATCGCCCGTACCCGGAACCGACCGGCTGTTTCAACCTCATTTCCCACTGCAAAGCCATGTTAAGCAAAGGACTTCTCACCATCGGCCTACTCTGCGTCTCCAACATCTTCATGACCTGCGCCTGGTACCTGCACTTGAAGCTGCAGACGCTGCGCGTCATCAACTTCTCGTCCTGGCCCATCTACATGGTCGTGCTGTTCTCCTGGTCGATTGCGCTTTTGGAGTACAGCTTCATGGTGCCCGCCAACCGCATCGGCTTTGAGGGCAACGGCGGGCCCTTCAATCTCGTGCAGCTCAAGATCATCCAGGAATGCATCACGCTCACGGTCTTTGCCATTTTCTCGGTCCTGGTATTTCAAAACCACCTTGGGTGGAACCATCTCGCCGCCTTCGTCTGCCTGGTGCTCGCCGTCTTCTTTGTCTTCTACAAATGAGACGCAATGAAAAGGTGCCCGCCCGGTCCGCGCGGGGAAATCTTTTCAAAGGAGATTTGCAGATGTTTGTCCGAACGCTTGCCGCCGTCATGACGGCCTCCGTCTTTTCCGCCGCAGCCGCTGCCGCCGACGGCACCTTCACGGCTTCAGCCCAGGGACAGGCCGGTCCCGTTCCGGTGTCGGTGACCGTGTAAAACGGCAAGGTCGTCAAGATGGAGGTCGGTCAGAACAAGGAAACCGTCGGCATCGGCGCGGCCGCCGCCCCCAAGGTGGCGCAGCGCATTTTTGAGGCGCAGTCGTTTGCCGTTGACGGCGTCTCGGGCGCCACGGTGACAAGCAATGCGGTGAAGACGGCCGCATGCGAGGCGCTTGCCAAGGCGGGCGTTGATCTCAAGGCCTGGAACAAGAAGCCCGTGCAGAAGGCCGCCCTCGCGGAAAAAACGCTCACCACCGACGTTTTGATTTTGGGCGGCGGCGGAGCGGGCATGATCTCCGCCATCAACGCTTCCGAGCAGGGCGCCAAAGTGCTGCTGCTCGAGAAGATGGAGTTTCTAGGCGGCGCCTCCTCAATTTGCGCGGGCGGCATGTTGATTGAAGGCTCCAAGCTGCAGAAGGACCTTGGCGTTGTCGACGACACACCGGAGAAATTCGTCGCAGACATGCTGCGCAACGGCAAAAACCTCAACAACAAGAAGATGCTCGAGGTCTATGCCCGCAATGTGGGCCCGACCGTTGACTGGCTTGTCGGCAAGGGGATCAAGCTGGTGACAAAGGACGGCGTACAGAGCCGCGCTGAATACCAGGTCCCGCGGCTTCTGAATCTGCAGGGCGGCTGCCCGGGCTACGCACAGACCTTGCGTGAACTGCTTGCCAAAACGCCGACCGAGGTGCTGCTTGGCACGCGCGCCAAGGAGCTCATTGTTGAAAACGGCGCCGTGACGGGTGTGAAGGCCGAAGGCAACGGCACGCTCTACACGGTCAAGGCGAAGTCGGTGATTCTTGCCACCGGCGGCTACGGCGCCAACCGCGACATGCTCGGCGGCAGCCTCAAGAAAACGCTCTACTACGGTCCGGTTTCCTCCACGGGCGACGGCCACAAGATGGCCTGAAGGCGGGCGCCGGCATGCAGCTCATGCAGTACGCCAAGGTCTACTACAACGGTCTGGAGGTGGCGCCAGGCATTGCCAAGTCCACGCTCACGGGCAACGCCCGCTCCCTGTCGCTCGGCGCCATCATGGTTGACAAGAACGGCAAACGCGTCGTCAATGAAAAGGGTTTTAACTAGTTGGATAAAAACCTCCCAAATCTCTCATAACGTGCTGTGACCAAACCCGTAACCGCTAAACTGATGACGAGGAGTACGAGCATCTTTTCAACCGGAGGATGCCATGACA
>CALXOY010000009.1 GCA_944390145.1 uncultured Duodenibacillus sp. | reverse complement strand
ACCCGCGAAATCAAGTTCCGCTGGTCGCCGGAGCACTTCCACGCCATTCCCGTGATCGCCGCCAACATGGACACCACCGGCACCTTTGCCATGGCCAGGGCCCTGGGCCGCCACGGCATGATGACGGCGCTGCACAAGCACTACAGCGCCCGGGAGTACATCGACTTCTTCGGGCAACTCGAAAACAAGTCCGATGCGTTCTACTCGCTTGGCATCGGAGACGCCGAGTACGAGCAATTCTGCTCGGTGATGCGCGCCATCCCCGGCGCCGTGCGCTACGTCTGCATCGATGTGGCAAACGGCTACACCGAGGCCTTTGTGAGCTTCGTGAAAAAGATGCGCGAAAACTTCCCCGACATCGTGATCATGGCGGGCAATGTCGTCACGGGCGACATGACCGAAGAGCTGATTCTTGCCGGCGCCGATATCGTCAAGGTGGGAATCGGTCCGGGATCGGTGTGCACCACGCGCAAGATGACCGGCGTGGGCTATCCGCAGCTCTCGGCCGTCATCGAGTGCGCCGATGCCGCGCACGGACTGGGCGGACGCATCTGCTCGGACGGCGGCTGCACGCAGCCCGGCGACATCGCCAAGGCGTTCGGCGGCGGTGCGGACTTCGTGATGCTCGGCGGAATGTTCGCCGGCCACGATGAGTCGGGCGGCGAAGTGGTGGTCAAGGACGGCGTCAAGATGCGCGCCTTCTACGGCATGAGCTCAAAGGCCGCCATGGACAAGTATGCGGGGGGCGTTGCCCGCTACCGCGCAGCCGAAGGCAAGATCGTCTACCTGCAGGACAGAGGCCCCGTGGATCAGACCTGCCAGGACATCCTGGGCGGCGTCCGAAGCGCCTGCACCTATGTGGGTGCCCGCAAGCTCAAAGAGCTCACGATGCGCACAACGTTCGTGCGCGTCACGCAGCAGTTAAACGAAGTCTTCGGCAAATCCTGATTCCGCCGCCTGCAGCCGTCCGGGCGGCAATCCTTGCCCGGACGGAGGAAATCAAGCCGCGCGGGCGTTCTTTTCCTGCTGCTCGACAATGAGCAGCATGCGCGTGATGTCGGCCGCCGACCGGATGCCGAGCTTGCGGCACAGCGAACTGCGGTGGGCGATCACCGTCTTCTCGGAAATGTTGAGGTCGTAGGCAATCTGTTTGTTGAGCTTGCCGTCGGCCACACCCCGGGCCACCTCTTTTTCACGCGCACTCAACAGATCCCAGCTTCGAAGCACCTTGTCGATCTGCGCCTGCTCGGCCCGATGCGTCTGATCGAGCATCAGCGCCTCCGACACTGTCTGAATCAAGTGCTCGGTCTCCACGGGCTTGAGCAGAAAGTCAAAGGCGCCGTCCTTGACGGCCTTGACAGCCATCACCAGATCGGCGTGCGCGGAAATGAGCACGATCGGCATGGCGTTGCCCCTGCGCTTCATCTCAGCCTGCAGTTCAATGCCGCTCATCATGGGCATGCGCACATCGCAGACAACGCAGCCCGGGACGGACGGATCGTCCTCTTCCAGAAACCGCACGGCGCTCTCGTAGGCCTGCACCTGCCAACCTTCCCCTTCGAGAACGAACTGCCAGGAGCGCCGCACCTTGTCGTCGTCGTCGACCACGCGCACCACGGCGGCGGCAAGCTCCTGCTTCTCATCACTGGCGGCATTTGCCCGTCTTGACATCTCGTCGGCCATATTCTTTTATTCCTTCCTTTTTTCTTTTCCTGCAGGATCCGACGCCGGACTTCCCTTCTTGTCAAGCGGAAGACGGATCGTGGAACGAATCCCGCACGGCTCGAGCCTTTCCATTCTAAGCGCCCCGCCGTGGGCTTCAAGCAGGCTCTCCACAATGGCCAGGCCAAGGCCCAAACCGTTCGTTTTGGTCGTGCGGCCGATCTGTCCGATCTGCGCAAACTGCTCGTCGGTGAGCGCCTTGCCGTTGTCTGAAATGCTAGCGTAGGCATAGTCGGCATCGCTCCAGATTTTGAAGCGCACCAGAGGATCTTCGACATCGGACACGGCCGCCGCTGCATTTTTAAGAATGTTAATGAGAATCAACTCCAATTCAATGGCGTCAGCCTGAACATAGACGTTGGGCTCAAAGTCCGCGTACACAATCCGCGCGATCTTGCGGTTGCGCTCCAGTGCGTGCCGCGCTGCGGCAGACAAGTCTACGCGCACAAACGTCCTGTCCTTGTTGCTCGCATATCCGCGGACCAGATTGATCACATCGGCGGCCTTGAGCCCCGACTCCTCAATCTCGGAGAGCGCCTCGATCAGCGTTTCACGCGGAACCTCGCCGCCGCGCAGCAGACGGCGCCGCAGACTGCCGGCATAGTTGTTGATGACGGTCAGCGGCTGCTTGAGCTCGTGCGCGGCCATGCTCGAGAGCGTGCCCACGGCGCTCACCTTCTCCATCGTCTTGAGCTTTAATGCCGCCCTGCGGGCATCCAGATCCGACTGCATCTTGGCGGCAAGCGCCTTTTCGGTCTGCTTCGTGCGGATTCTCACGGCCGCCGTCAAAACAATGATGTTGACGATCAGCACCAGCACGACGGCCAGCACACCGAAGGCCTCCCCCGAATACTCAAGCAGCAGGTCGCGCAGCCCGAACGATTCGGCGTAGGGAAGGTTCAGCCGTTGAAACACCTCGTCGGCGCCCGTTCCGTCTGGCGTGAGCGTCCAGTGCATGGAAATGCTCTTGGAAGGCTCAATGGCAAGCAGCGCCATCACCACGGCCTTTGCCTCATCGGGGCTCAGCTGCGGCTTGATGGAAAAGGACCAGTTGGGATAAAGCCTTGTGGAGTGCCGGCAAAGGCTGCCGGATTCCGCCGAGCGGTCTTCGATCACCTTGAAGTCTTCGAGCTTGTAGCGTCCGAGAGCTTCGGCATCCTCCAGAAGACAATTGACGACAAAGCCGATGTCGGCCTCGCCCGACTGCACCATGTCGAGAATCTGCGTCATCGGTTCGCCCGTGATTTTGATGTTCCGGAAACCTCGTTTGACGTCGATGCCGCGGGCGGTGAGCTCGGCCATCGGCACCTGCCAGCCGGCAAACGCCGTGATGCTCATTGCTGCCAGCGTCTTGCCCGGCAGATCCTCAACGGTGTTGATGTCGCGCCGGTCGGCCCGCGTGATGATCGCCGCCCCGTTTCCGGCATAGGGATCCAGGGCGCGTCGGTTGACCGCAGTGAGCACGCGGGCGCCGCCCGTTTTCCGCAGCATGATGCTCGTGAGACCGTAGGAGGCGATGGCCATGTCGAACTGATTGGCCGCTGCAGCGTCAAGAAAAGTGTCCGGACCGTAGATGTTGACTTGCAGGGCGCGCGGTGCGATCGCCTCGCGAATGCGCCGCAGCGATTCGCCGTAGTACATGTCCGAGAGAATCTGACCGTAGGTGTTGACGATGGCAATGCGCAGGGGCTTTTCGTGAGCGCGGCTTGCATCTGCCGCAGCATGAGCACCCGGGATTGCCGCGAGCAACAACGCCAAAAGACTCAGCACAAGCGCCGCTGGCCGCAGCCTTTTCAAAGGATGGCAAAAAGACATCCGTCCGTCAATCCCAAAAACGTCAATAGGGGGATTGTGCCTCAATGGACGGGATAAAAAAAGACCAGAGTTTCTGAGCTCTGGCCCTGCAACATTTGGTCGTTGATCTGTACCAAACGAAAGGAGATCGATGTGCTGTGAATGGTACATATGGATATTTGTCTTGGGTGCAAAGAAACTTGCTTGCAAGAAACTGTTTGTAAACGAAAAACCTCCCAAAACGGGCGTTTGCAAGCATCTCTTAGATGCACCTTAAGCCGCGGCCCTGCTTGCGGAGCCCCGAATTTCCACAAAAACGCAATGAAATCAATGGGTTGCACATATTCCCAACAGAAATGCCGGGGCTCTCCGGCATTCCATCATCTTCGTTTCACTTGTAACAGGGCCATTAACAACTATTATGGAGAGATTAAGGCTGCAGGCCTGAAAAGAGAACGTCCTGCGCCTGCTGCCAGCCATCCGAGGGTTTCTGCGTGAAGCCCGAGGCGGCGAAGCGGACCCAGCCGCCCTCCACAAAGCTCATGATGAGCGCCGCACGCTGCCCGGCTTCCACATCGCTGCGGATTTCATGGTGCATGGCGGCAAGTTCAAGCGTACCGGCAAGCGCCTTTTCCACCCTGCCGAGCGTCTCCTGCATGGCGGCCTTGACAGAGTCGTCTTCGGCAAAAAGCGCCTCTCCCGTCAGCAGGCGCGTCAATCCCGGGTTGGCCTCAGCAAAAAGCAACAGTGCGCGGGCCTTCACCTTTGCCTTTTCAAGCAGCGGCACGCCGCTTTCGGCGTTGATCGTTTCGAACATATTGTCAAAGGCGTTGCGGCAGAAGCCGACCAATTCGGCAAGAATTTCCGTTTTTCCCGAAAAGTGCCGGTACAGCGCGCCGTCGGCGATTCCCAGAAACTTTGCGATTTCCTTGGTCGTCAGGCTGCAGCAGGAGGGCGTCGAAAGCAGTTCAACCGCCGCCACGAGAATTTCCTGACGGCGCTCCTGGGTGCGTTTGTACTGGCGGGGACTGGGGGCTGATGCGTTGGGCATGGCGATTCTTTCGAGGAAGGAACCAAAGACGGCACAATCTTATCGGGAAGACCGGTATTTGGGTGAGCCGGGCGCAGATAAACGAAACCCCCGAAGGAGGATGTCCAACGGGGGTTCGTAAATGATTTAGCCTGGCAGTGACCTACTTTCACTGGAAATACAACCAACTATCATCGGCCCTGGAGCGTTTCACTGTC
>CALXOY010000008.1 GCA_944390145.1 uncultured Duodenibacillus sp. | reverse complement strand
TTCATGTGGAGCTGGGCTGGGGCGTTCTTTGCCACCCAAAACAAGGCGGCTAAAAGAAAAGCCCCCGCCGGCACACGGCCCGCAAAACGGGCCGTCCAGCCGGGAGCCTTGCGCAAAACGCGCCGCTCTTAAACCGAGAAGGAAGAGCCGCAGGAGCAGGAGGTCACCGCATTGGGGTTGCGGATCACAAACTGCGAGCCTTCGAGATCCTCCTTGTAGTCGATCTCAGCGCCCACGAGGTACTGCATGGAAAGCGAGTCGACCAGGAACGTCACGCCGTCGCGCTTGATGATTTCATCGTCTTCAGCGGGCTTTTCCTCAAACTGAAAGCCGTACTGAAAGCCCTGGCAGCCGCCGCCCTGCACAAACACGCGCAGGGGCATCTCGGGATTTTCCTCAGCGGCGAGCAGTTCCTTCACCTTGGCCACACAGGCGTCTGTAAAGATCAGAGGCGCCGGAGCTTCATCCGGGGAGGGATTCTGCAGATCCTTGTTCTCTTCAGTCATACGTGTCTTAATCTCCGGTGAAAAGCGCGTCAAATCAACGGGTTGCCGCGCTTTAATCGTAAAGTTCCGCCATTATAGCGGCCGTTATGTATTGGTTGATGAAGGCGCACCGCGCCTTTTTCAAGGGTTCGAGAGCACTGCCGCAGCGGAATTGCCCCTGGGCACCAGCACCCAGGCGCGCACATCGCTTTTCTGGCTGCCGGCCCGCTGACCGGCCTGGTCTCCCAGCCCCCAGAAGTAGTCGAAGCGGATCGCCCCCTTGATGGCGCCTCCCGTGTCCTGCGCGATCACGGTCCGCGTGAAGGCCATGTTGGGATTGACCTGGGAGGCCTGCGTCACAAAGGGCACGCCGAGATTCCAAAAGCGCCGGTCGACGGCCACCGAGGCAAGCGGCTCAATCGGCACGCCCTGCGCCCCGACCGGACCCTGATCGTCCGAGTAGCCCTTGCGCTCTTCAAAAAACACAAAGTTGGGGTTGGCGTTTAGGAGCTCCTGGCGCCGCTCGGGATGCTCGCGCACCCACTGCTTGATGCGCTGCATGCTCATTTCGCTGCGCGACAGGCCCGCGTTTTCAATGAGCCAGGCGCCGAGGCTGCGGTAGGGATGTCCGTTTTGATCGGCGTAGCCGATGCGGATGAGCTCCCCGCTGTCAAGGAGCACGCGTCCGGACCCTTGAATCTGCAGGAAGAACACCTCCACCGGATCATCGGCCCAGCAGATCACCTGCGCGCTTCTGTCCTCGGTTTCCTGGGCAATGCCGGCACGGTCCTCATAGGGCACAAGCTTGTTGCCCACGAGCTTGCCGCGCAGCCGCAGGCCCTTTAGTTGCGGATGGATGCTGCTCAAGTCGACCTGGATGAGGTCCTTCGGAACGCCGTAGACCGGATGCTGGTAGATGCCGTGCCGCGTGCGGCTGGCGCGCAAAATCGGCTCGAAGTAGCCCGTCATGAGGCCCGTGTCGGAGGCCGCGCCCTGCGCATTGACGGCAAGCACCTGCCAGGGCTCGAAATTGCCCTCGAAGAAAGCCCGTCCCAACCCTTTCGGAATGCCCGCGGCATTGCTGCAGGCCGTCTTCCAGGCAGGCTGCGCGGCCATCCCCGTCGTGCAGGACGTCTGAAAGGCTTTGAGCGCACGGTCCCAGTCAACGTCGCGCGTGGCCGGAAGCGCCTGAAAAGTTGTCTTGCGCAGCGTCAATCCCTGAGCGGCGTACTGCTCGGGCGCCTGCGCGGGAGGCGTTTGCGGCTCTCCTGCGGGCTCAGCGGGCTCAACGACAACAGGCGCGGGCCTTTCGGGCGCACTCGTGCAGCCCGCAAGCACTGCAGCCGCCAGAAGCGCCGCCCCCAAGAAACGCCGTTGCCGAATCGTCTTCATCCTTTTATGCCTCAAAGTCCGTCAAAAACCGCTCCTGCACGGTGCTCAGCCAATTGCGGCCCAGGGGCGTGCAGGCAAGCCTTGACTCGTCCTTGACGAGCAGCCCCTCGCGGCGCAGTTCGTCGACCTTGGGGCGGATCACTTCAAAGGAAAGCCCCGTTGTTTCACTCCAAAGCGACGCGGGAACGCCCTCGGAGAGCCGCAGCACGTTGAGCATGAACTCAAAGGGCAGCGAATCGACCAGCACAAAGCTCAGCTGCGTGCCAAAGCGATGGTTCGCACCGTCGTCCATGTAGAGCACGGGATTGCCCCTGCGCTCGGTGCGCAGAATGCCGCCCGCGGTGGTGATCTTGCCGTGCGCGCCCGCCCCGATGCCGATGTAGTCGCCGAACATCCAGTAGTTGAGATTATGCCTGCAGCGCCTGCCGGGCCTCGCGTAGCCCGAGACTTCGTAGTGCTCAAAGCCTGCAGCCGCTAGCCGCTCCTGCACGAGGTCGCCCATCTGCGCGGCGGTGTCGCTGTCGGGCAGCCCCGCGGGCTCGCGCTTGTAAAAGACCGTGCCCTCCTCAATCGTGAGTTCGTAAAAGGAGAGGTGCGTGGCGCCGCTTTCGACGGCCATGCGCAGGTCGCTTTCAAGCTCGTCCATCGTCTGGCGGGGCAGCGCATACATCACGTCGAGGTTGAAGTTGTCCACAAGCCGCGCCGCGGTCTGCACCGCCTCGAGCGCCTGCGCGCGGTTGTGGATGCGCCCGAGCGTTTTCAAGTGCGTGTCGTCAAAGCTCTGCACGCCGATCGAAAAGCGGTTGACGCCGTTTGCGGCGTACCCCGCAAAGCGCGAGGCCTCGAGCGTTCCGGGGTTGGCTTCGAGCGTGATTTCAATGCCCTCGGCAAAGGGCAGGCGCCGGGCGATGCCCTGCATCAGAAATTCAAAGCCCTTCACGCTCATCAGGCTCGGCGTGCCGCCGCCAAAGAAAATGCTCGACAAGGGCCTTCTGCCCGCGATTTCAATCGAGGCGTCCAGATCGGCCAAAAGGGTCTCGAGGTAGCGCTTTTCGTCGAGCCCGGGACCTGCCGCATGCGAATTGAAGTCGCAATACGGGCACTTGCGCACGCACCAGGGCCAGTGCACGTAAAGCGCAATCGGGTTTTGATCAGCAGCCGGCACCCCAGCGCTCCTGCAGTTCGGTCAAAAGAAGCCGCAGCGCCTTGCCGCGGTGGCTGAGCCGGTTTTTCTCCTCGGCGCTCAGTTGGGCGGCCGTGCAGCCTTTTTCGGGCAGATAAAAGTACGGGTCGTAGCCAAAGACGCCGTCGCCCGCGGGCTTGTCGGTGATCTGTCCGTACCAGCAGCCTTCGCAGACGATCGGATCGGGGTCGTCGGCCGAGCGCACCGCCACCAGCACGCAGGTGTAGTGCGCCGACTTGTCGGCAAAGTCCGCAAGGCGTGCCACCAGTTTGGCGTTGTTGGCCGCGTCATTGCTCTTTTCACCGCTGTAGCGGGCCGAGTGCACGCCCGGTTCGGTCACAAGCGCGTGCGCGGTGATGCCCGAGTCGTCTGCCACCGCCGGCAGCCCCGTTGCGCGGGCCGCATTGCGGGCCTTGGCAAGCGCATTTTCCAAAAACGTGCCGTAGGGCTCCTCGCAGGGGGAAACCCCGAGCGACCCTTGCGAAACCACCTCAATGCCGTGGCCCGCAAAAAGCGCGGCGAATTCGCGCAGCTTCCCCTTGTTGTCGGAGGCTAGAACAAGCTTCATTCTTTTTCTCCCTATGCCTTGAGCGCCTCTTGCTGCGCAGCGAGGATTTCGCGGCAGCCCTTCGCAGCAAGCGCAAGCATCGCCGTGAGGTCTTCGCTTGAGAAGGGCTCGCCCTCGGCGGTTCCCTGCAGTTCAATAAAGCGCCCACTTGAAGTCATCACCACGTTCATGTCGGTGTCGCTCGTGCTGTCTTCAACATAGTCCAGGTCAAGCACGGGGCCTGCTTCGGTCATGCCGACGCTGATCGCGCAGACGGCTTCGCGGATCGGATTTTCCTCGATCATGCCGTTTTCAAGCATGTAGTGCACGGCGTCGACCAGCGCCACATAGGCGCCCGTAATCGAGGCGCAGCGCGTGCCGCCGTCGGCCTGCAGCACATCGCAGTCAAGCGTGATCGTGTGGCGGCCGAGCTTGACGCGGTCCACGACGCCGCGCAGGCTGCGGCCGATCAGGCGCTGGATTTCCTGCGTGCGGCCGCTTTGCTTGCCGCGGGCGGCCTCGCGGTCGGTGCGCGTGCCCGTGGAGCGCGGCAGCAGCCCGTATTCGGCCGTCACCCAGCCCTCATTTTTCTCGCTTAAGAACTTCGGCACGGTGGGCGAGACGCTTGCCGTGCACAGCACCTTGGTGCGCCCCACTGAAACGAGCACGCTGCCTTCGGCGTAGCACGTAAAGCGCCGCACAAAGCTCAAAGGCCGCATCTGGTCAAAGGCACGTCCGTCGTGCCGTGCTTTCTTGATTTCCTGCATGTTCACCCTATCCTGTCGGTTCTTGCGTATGGCTTCGCTCATTTTAAAGTGCGCCTCTACAATTAGCGCCGCGGCGCTGCGGCGTGCGCTTCGAATTTCCCTTTCTTTTTCCCTGTTGATTCCCATGTCCGGCATTCGTTCCATGACGGGCTTTGCGATTGCGCAAGGCCAGACCCCCCTGGGCTTGATGACGCTTGAAATCAAAAGCGTCAACTCCCGCTTCCTCGACATTTCCATGCGCGTGTGCGAAGAGCTGCGGCAGATGGAGCCCGTGGTGCGCGAAGCCGTGACAGCCGCCGTCAAGCGCGGCAAGCTTGATGTCCGCGTAAGCCTCAAGCAGACCGAAAACGCCGCCGCAAGCAGCGTCAATCCGGCCGCGCTCGAGCAGCTCATCAAATTACAAAGCGAAGTGCAAAAGCACTTTCCCGCGGCCGCGCCGCTCACGATGGCAGACATTCTTGCCGTGCCGGGCATTCTGCTGCCGCCCGACGTCGACCCCGATGAACTCACGCGCGCCGTGCAGGCCGTCGCAGCCGACGCGCTTGCCGCCTTCGGCGCCACGCGCGAGCGCGAGGGGGCGGCTCTCGCAAAGGTGCTCTCGGGCAACTGCAGCCGCATCGAAGAGATTGTGAACGACGTTGAAAAGCGCATTCCCGAGATTCATCAGAGCCTCAAGGAAAAGCTCGAGCAGCGGCTTGAAGACGCACTCGGGCAGACGCTCACCGAGGCCTGCGGCATCTCGCGCGAAGAGCTCAACGACCGGATCCGTCAGGAGATCACCTTCTATGCGCTCAAGATGGATGTGGCAGAAGAAATCAACCGCCTGAGAACGCACGTCGCCGAAGTGCGCCGCATTCTGGACGCGGGGGGACCTGCCGGACGGCGTCTTGACTTTGTGACGCAGGAAATGAACCGCGAAGCCAATACGCTCGGCAGCAAGTCCGCCGCGATCGAAATGACCGACGCCGCGGTGGGTCTGAAGCTTTGCATCGATCAGATGCGCGAGCAGCTGCAGAACATCGAATAGGAACGCGGCGAAACGCTAGAAGATTTCAGGCGCGCCCTCTGCGGCGCGCTTTTCCTGCCAGAAGTCGAGCGTAAGCCAGTAAAAGTGCAGGCCGACGTCGGCCACCATCAAAAACTCCGTTTCGTTGGTGACAAAGGGAAAGCGCCGGGCAAGCCGGATCGTGCCGTGCGCGCCGATTCCCTTGAGGGCTTTGACGAGCGCATCCTGCTGCGCGGGATTGTCCGGATCAAAGCGCAGCACGCGGCAAGCCCAGTCGAAGTTTTCGACCTCTTTTTTGGCGCGCTCGATGTACTGTGCGGCGTATTTGCTGGGCATGCGTTCAATTCCTCCGGCTCACGCGCAGGGCGTGGTGTGTTCAAAGCGCTCAAATTGTATCCAAAGCGTCAGGCCTAAGCTTCATCCATGTCTGGGCCTCTAACATCGACTCTCGAAAACCACTTTTCCGCCCGTTTGCATGTCTGAAGTCAGCCTCCTTTTGTCGATTCGCAGCCTCTTTGAGGGCGGCGGGGCGCTTGCGGCCTGGACGGCCGTGACGCGCCTGGGCGACGGCGGCGTGTTCTGGATTGCCTTCGGGCTCTTTCTCGCCTGCTTCAAGGGCTTCCGGCATGCATCCTGCGCGATCGGCACGGCGCTTTTCACGGGCTTTTTGATCTGCAACGTCACGCTCAAGCCCCTGTTCGACCGCCTGCGGCCCTGCGAGGTGCATCCCGAAGAGCTCATCTACGCGTGCCCGCCGGACGCCTCCTTTCCGTCCGGCCACACCACCGCCTCCTTTGCCGCGGCGCTTGCCTTTTCGGCCTTTTTCCCGCGCTCGGGCGCGGCGCTTCTGACGCTTGCCGTGCTGATTGCCTGGTCGCGGCTCTACCTCTTCGTGCACTGGCCTACGGACGTTGCCTTTGGCATTTTGATCGGCACCGTGTCGGCCGCCATTGCCGTGCACCTCACAACGATGCCGCAGGAAGCCTCGGGTTTCAACCCTGAGGAGGAATGCGTCTGTCTCATCGCCCTCGGCAAGGCATGACGATTAAAAATCATCTGCGTTGCACGACTTTTGCGGCAGCGCAAGGATTCTCAAGAAAACGAAAAGCTTGGGCCGTTTGTTCTGTAGAGTTCCCGCATGACTGCAAGATCCATTACTCCGACCTTTGTTCTTGAGCTCCCGCTTCGAGTTGACAGCCTCGATGATCGGGTGCTTTGGCGAAAGCTGGAGTATGGCCGTCAGCTCTACAACGCCACGCTCAACAGCGCTTTCGGTCTCATCGACCAGATGAAGCAGTCAGCCGAATGGCGTCATGCTGCCGCGATGCCGAAGGGA
>CALXOY010000007.1 GCA_944390145.1 uncultured Duodenibacillus sp. | reverse complement strand
GGTCTTGGCAATCTGCCAGAGCACCCACGGGATGAACTTGCGCCCGACCACCAGCATCAGGGCCACAAAGGCCACGACGTGCAGCAGCGTCGAGGCGATCACGTAGGCCACGCGGCTTGCCGTCATGGGCTCCACGGGCTTGCCGTCGGCCGAAACGCCGAGAATCTGAGCTAGCGGCGGCAGCAGCACCAAAATGAGCACCGTGGCGATGTCTTCGACCACAAGCCACCCCACCGAGATGCGTCCGTCGACCGTGTTGAGGTGCCCGTGCATTTCCAGGGCCTTCAACAGCACCACGGTCGAGGCGCACGACAGGCACAGGCCGAAGATCAGGGCCGAGGAGATGCTCCAGTCCCACACATACATGGCAAAAAGAAGCCCCAGCACGGTGGCGATCGTCATCTGCAAAACCGCCCCGGGCACGGCGATGCCTTTGACCTTCAGAAGGTCGTCAATGGAAAAATGCAGCCCCACCCCGAACATCAGGAGAATGACGCCCACCTCGGAGAGCTGCATGGCGATGTCCATGTCGGCCGCAGGCCCCGGCGTATGGCTGCTGCAGAGGATGCCGGCAAAGAGGAACCCCACCAGAGCCGGGCACTTGAGCTTTTCAGCAATGCAACCGAAAATGAGCGCGAAAACAAACGCGATAGCCAGCGTGAAAAGAAGCGGAAGGGTGTGATCCATCTGGGAAAAGCTGCTGAAAGTGCGGTCGTGAAGTCCGGGCGCAGACCGGTGCGTCCGTTTGGCTCAATCATAGCGGCAGAGCACGGCATTTTTCAGGCTTTTGCCTGTTTTTTGAACACATTTGAGCCGCTTTTCAATGCATTTTGAGCGGTGCGAAAAAAGGGAGGCATCCGAACGGACCCTCCCCTTTGCCTCAGACGGATGCCGGCGGCATCAATCCAGCGAATTGGCCACCTGCAGGTAGTCGCGCAGACGTTCCTGGAAGTCCGGGCTGCGCAGCTTGCGGATGGCGGCGCTTTCGATCTGGCGCACGCGCTCGCGCGTAAGCCCCATCGCCTGGCCGACCTCTTCGAGCGTATGGTCGTGATTGGTGCCAATGCCGTAGCGCAGGCGCAGAACCTGCGCTTCGCGCGGCATCAGTTCATTCAAGGAGCGCTTGATCTCCTCTTCCATCGCCATGCGCAGGAACTTGCGCTGCGGATCGTCCGAGTCGTCGCCCTTGACGAAGTCCAGACGGCTTGCATCCTCATCGTCGCCAATGGGCGCGTCGATGGATTCCACGCCGCGCATGGCCTGCGTCAGGAGCTGCACCTTGGCAAGCGGCACGCCGGAAAGCTCGGAGAGCTCCGCATCGGTCGGGTTGCGGCCGCGCTCCTGCAGAATCTTCTGGCGCACGCGGCGGATCTTGTTGTAGGACTCGGTCATGTGCACCGGGATGCGGATGGTGTTGCCGTAGTCGGCCACCGCACGGGTCACCGACTGGCGCACCCACCAGGTCGCGTAGGTCGAGAACTTGTAGCCGCGGCGGTATTCGAACTTGTCGACCGCCTTCATCAGGCCGAGATTGCCTTCCTGAATCAGGTCGGTCATCGCCAGACCGCGGTTCACATAGCCCTTGGCAATGGAGATCACCAGGCGCAGGTTCGCCTCGATCATCTTGGCCTTGGCGTTGGCCAGATTGGTCTGCGCAAGCTTCACCTGGCGCGCCAGATCGCGCTGATCGGCAATCGACAGCAGCGCGGTCTTCTCAAAGACCTTGAGCTGATCCTGCAGGTGCAGCAGCAAGGGCTTGTTGTCCGCCACGCGCTTGCTGTAGGGCTGATTGGCGTCGATCGCCTCATCGATCCACTTGGGATCGGTGAGGCGGGTGTTGATCTCTTCAAGGAAGGGCTTGAGCGGATAGCCGCAGCGGTCGACCATCAGGGCCTTCATCTGGCGGATGGTGGTGTTGACCGCCTCCATGTGATGCGTGATGTGCTCGGTCAAAGCCGTCACGGTCTTCACGGCAAAGCGCACGGGCGCAAGCTCGTGGGCGATCGCCGCACGGGCGTCCTTGTAGGCCTGGATCTTGGAGGGCTTGCCGAAGGTGGCGCGGATCTGATCGAGATAGCTGCTGCAGTCGGCAAACATTTCGAGCGCGCGCTGCTTCATCTCCTCCAACTGCTCGGTGGTCATGGCCGCGGCGCCGATGTCGGTGGCCACTTCGTCGCTGCCCACCTCGTCGTTTTCGCCCATCTCAGCGAGCGCCTGGTTGTCGGTGAATCCGTCGATCACCTGGTCGATGGCCGCATCGTCGTCCTTGAGGCCCTCGGCGATCTCCACAAGCTTTTCAACGGCCATCGGGTGCTGGATGATGGCCGACAGAAGCTTGGCGGTGTACATCTCGATCTGCTTGGCGACTTCAATTTCACCGGCGCGCGTCAAAAGCTTGTGCGAGCCCACGCCGCGCAGATAGGCGCGCAGCGGATCCTTCGAGAGCCCCGCGCTCTCCTCGGGGGTGAGCATTGCGGCGGCGTCTTCCTCGCTGATGTCCTCATCGTCGCTCACCGGCTCATTCATCAGGATGTCGTCTTCGCTCGGCGGCGCTTCAAACACCTGAATCGACAGGCGCAGCAGCTGCTCGGTGATTTCGCCGAGCGCCTCTTCGCTGCGCACAACGTTGTCGGGCAGATAGTCGTTGATTTCGGAGACGGTCACCCAGCCGCGCTGACGGCCAAGGCGCACCAGCGAGCTGTAGCCGTTGGTGACGTGCTCCTCGGACTCGGCCGCGGCATCGGCGGCTTCTGCGGGACGGTCAAGCTCCTCGAGTTCGGAGAGGTCTTCGCCGTCGCCCTCTTCATCATCGATGTCCAGATCAATCACATCGTCATCGGTGAGCACCTCCGGTTCGTCGCCCTCTGCGGCCTTGCGCGCGGACTTGCGCGGCGCCTTGGGCTTGGCAGCCTTGGCGGCTGCATCCGTCTTCTTGCGGCTCTTGGTGGGCTTTTTCTCCGCGAGGCGGCTTTCGGACTCGTCGGCGGTCACCGTCACATCGCCGGCGACGCGGATGACGGGCGCGCTGGCGATCCACTCAATGGCCTTCAGGTCGGGAAAGACCACATCGTCGACAATTTTCTCGATTTTCTTTGTCATAACCAAGTTTTGAACTTCCGCTCGGTCAGGGAAAAGATGGGCGGCGCGCCCCGCTTCACAAAAGCGATGCGCACGACAAAATCCGCGGCTTCCCGGACAGACCGGAAACGCGGCGGACTTCTCATTTATCTTTGCGGGGATTGCAAACTGACGCAGCCTTCTCTTTTCTCGTCGAATGTTTACCTCAAAGCGCACCTTCCGGGCGCGCCCTGCCTTAACCGGTTGCCTTTTTTAACGTCCTGCGCGGTCGGAAAAACGCGTTTCCGTCGCCGCCAGAAACTGCGACCCATAAAAGTGCGCCTTGAGCGGATTGCACATGCCGCCGGCGTACAAGACCCTGTCTTGCGCCGGACCGGCCGATGTCGGCGGGTTCGCTGCAAATCTCTTCGTGCCGTTCGCCTCCGATGGATTGCTCTCATCTCCTGGGCGGTCTTTTGCCGGTTTCAAAAGACAACCACACGAGTTTCGCATTTTAAGCTGATCGGCATTTTCCGTCCAGACCTATTCGTGCAAACCCGCGGGTTGTCTTTGAGGCTTCACCAGTCCTATTCGATGCGCTCGCCGTGCAGCGACAGGTCAAGACCCTGACGCTCTTCGTCGGCCTCAACGCGCAGGCCGACCAGCTTGTCGACGATCTTGTAGAGAATGAAGCTCACAAGACCGCCGTAGATGAGCGTGGCGGCAATGCTCATCGCCTGGATGCCGACCTGCTCGAGCACCGGAAGAGTGGGCGCCCCCGTGACGGCGCTTGAGGCAAACACACCGGTTAAAAGGGCGCCGGCGATGCCGCCCACACCGTGCACGCCGAAGGCGTCAAGCGAGTCATCCCAGCCCATGCGGCGCTTTAACGCCGTGGCGCCCCAGAAGCATGCCGCGCCGCCCACTAGCCCCATGAACAGCGCCGGCAACGGCTCCACAAAGCCCGAAGCGGGCGTGATCACCACCAGGCCGCCGACAGCGCCGGAAATCATGCCCAGAAGCGAAGGCTTTCCGCGCAGCACCCATTCGCAGGCCATCCAGCTGCAGCCTGCGGCGGCTGCGGCGATCTGGCTTACCACCACCGCCATCACGGCGCGTTCGTTGGCAGCAAGCCCCGAGCCGCCGTTAAAGCCGAACCAGCCGATCCAGAGAATGCTCGCGCCGATCATCGCAAGCGCCAGATTGTGCGGGCTCATCGGTTCGCGCCCGTAGCCCAAGCGCCGTCCGATCACAATGCAGCCCACCAGGCCCGCGATGCCCGCGTTGATGTGCACGACGGTGCCGCCCGCGTAGTCAAGCGCCCCCATCTCAAAGAAAAAGCCGCCTTCGCACCACACCCAGTGGCAGATGGGCGCATAGACCAGGATCGACCAGAGGATCATGAAGAGCAGCATCGCGGAAAACTTCATGCGGCCGGCAAAGGAGCCCGTCATGAGCGCTGCGGTCAACACCGCAAAGGTCATCTGAAACATCACAAAAAGCAGCGTCGGAATGCTGCCGGTCATCGACTTGATGCCGATGCCCGAGAGAAACGCCTGGCTCAAGTCGCCGATAAAGGGGTTGCCGGGCGTAAACGCGAGCGAATAGCCCACGGCAAACCACACCAGCGTCAAGGCGCAGCAGATCACTGTGGTCTGCGCAAGCACCGAGAGCACGTTCTTCTTGCGGGCCATGCCGCCGTAAAAAAGCGCGATGCCCGGAATCGACATGAAGAGCACGAGGGTTGTCGCCACCAGCATCCAGCCCACATCGGCCTTGTCCATGGGCGTGGCTTCAGCTGCACCGGCGGCGGCTGCAGCCAAACCAAGAAGTCCTGCGGCGGCCGCCTTGATCATCATGATTTTCATTTTTTCGTCTCCCTTTCTTCCTTTAGCGGCTGCCATCACAGCGCCTCGTCGTCGCGCTCGCCCGTGCGGATGCGCACCGCGCCCGAGAGCTCAAAAACAAAAATCTTGCCGTCGCCGATTTTTCCGGTGTAGGCGGTCTTCTGAATCGTGTCGACAACGGCCTCGGCGATGTCGTCGGCCGCTGCAATTTCCAGCTTGATCTTGGGCAGGAAATCCACGACGTATTCCGCCCCCCGATAGAGCTCGGTGTGACCCTTCTGCCGCCCGAACCCCTTGGCTTCAATCACGGTAAGGCCGTTGACGCCTGCCTCGGCAAGGGCCTCACGCACTTCATCGAGCTTAAACGGCTTGATGATTGCGACGATGTATTTCATTGTTGGTTCTCCCTGATGTTTGATTTCGCATGTTTGACTGCGATCCATCACCCTTTAAGCAAAGATCGTGCCAAAAAGGCAAAATCAAACGGGAAAACCCTCACAAACTCCCCGGCGGGCTCTTGAATCCCCTGCATTTCGGTAAAGTGAAGGCCTTCCTGCCGCCCCTTGGGACGACAGCGTCCGCGGCACGCTTTTTGTGCACGCGCCCTGCCTCGGATCAGCACTCGTACCTAGCCCGTCGGGTTTGCGGCGCAGGAATAACCATCCTCCTCAATCGTTGACCATGCTTTCCGCCTTTCTTTCCGGCTTTGGCACCGGCGCCGGGCTCATCATCGCCATCGGCGCACAAAATGCGTTTGTCCTGCGGCAGGGACTGCTGCGGCAGCACGTGCTGCCCGTGGTGCTTGTCTGCATCCTCGGCGACGTCGTCTGCATCTGCGCGGGAGTGGCGGGCATGGGGGCGCTCATCCGCACCAACGACTGGCTGCTGGAGATTTTCCGCTGGGGCGGCGCCTTGTTTTTGACGGCCTACGGACTGCTTGCCGCCAGGCGCGCCCTTGCGGGCTCAGAAGGCCTTGCAGCGGGCAGGCAGCAGGCGGGCACGCTTTTTTCAGCCATCACGAGCGCCCTGGCCTTTACGTTCTTAAATCCCCACGTCTACCTTGACACCGTCGTGCTGCTCGGTTCGATTGCCTCGCAGTACGGCAGCCACAACTGGACGTTTGCCGCTGGCGGCATTGCGGCAAGCGCCGTCTGGTTTTCTTCGCTCGGCTTCGGTGCAAGGCTGCTTGAGCCGCTTTTTGAAAAGCCCGCCGCCTGGCGGGTGTTGGACGCCGTGATCGCTCTCGTGATGTGGGCGATTGCGCTCACGCTTGCAATGAATCCGCTCGGCTAAAGGCCGGCGTCATGAAAAAGCGCATAGTGCTTCTGCACCTTGTCGATGCGTGACATGAGCACCTTGCGCTTGGCGTCAAGCTCGACCACCCGGCTGATGTCGGGCTCATTTTGCAGGGTGATCTGCGCGAGATTGGCTTCCACGCGCTGCAGCTCGAGCCGGTCGAACGTGAGCTCCACCTCCACGCGGGCGGCCTGCTCGGGCGTCTGAATCACCATTTCGCGGGTGAGCAGATCGCAGTAGTGCGCGTAGGAGGCGCTTGACTGCAGGCGCTCCAAAATGAGCTGCGTCTGCGTAAGCGGCTCCTCGCCCGAGGTTATCGTGCGCCAGACTTCGAGAATCTCACGGGCGGCTTCGGATTCGCTGCCGATGAATTCCTCTTCGATGCGCGCGGAAAAATCCACCGCAAGCTGCGGGTAGTTGAGAAGGTTCTGCAGCAGCCGCTCGCGGATGTCAAGGGCCGGCGCAAGCGACACGGGCATGGAGCCCGCGGCCGCAAAGGGGCGCTTTTGATAGCCCCAGGGGCGGCCGCGCCGGGCGTCAAAATGCATACCGGTTGCGGGATTGACCGCCGGCAGCGCCCGCACGGGGGCGATGCCGCAGAGCCGCTCGAACTCGTCGGGACTCATGCGCGCATGCATGGCAAGCTCGGCGACAAGCTGCTTGCGCAGAATCGGCGCCGAGCGCATGGAAACGATCAAGGGCTTGCTTTCAGCCACAAACTGGCTGCGGCCCTCGGCCGTGGCAAGGTCCTTGCCTTCGGAAACCGTCCTCACAAAATACTGCGAGAGCGTAAGGCTCTTTTTGAGCTCGTCTTCAAACGCGTGTGCCCCCTTTTCCTTGATGAGGCTGTCGGGGTCGTGCTCGGGCGGCAGCACCACAAAGCGGATTTCCTGATCGTCTCCGACCACGGGCAGCGCCGCCTCCAGCGCACGCCGCAGGGCGTGCTGGCCCGCGCTGTCGCCGTCAAAGCTGAAGTAGACCGTATCGACCGCACGCAGCAGCTTTTGCACATGCTCGGCGGTGACGGCCGTGCCGAGAGCCGCACAGGCCTCGGTGAACCCCGCCTGCGAGAGCTGGATCACATCCATGTAGCCCTCGCAGACGATGGCGCGGTGCTTTTCGCGGATCGCGGGGCCGGCCTCATACAGACCGTAGATTTCGCGGCTTTTGTGGTAGAGCGCCGTCTCGGGGCTGTTGAGGTACTTGGGATGCTCGTCGCCGTTTAATGTTCTTGCGCCGAAGGCGATCACCTGGCCGCGAGGATTGCGGATGGGAAACATCAGGCGGCCGCGGAAGCGGTCGTAGCGCTTCTCGCCGTTGTGAATGACCAGGCCGCACCCCTTCTCCTCTTCAAGATCGGGGCTTTGGTACTGGTCGCCGAAGACGTCCTTCAAGGGCTGCCAGGAGTCGGGCGAATAGCCGAGCGCAAAGCGGGCGGCCGTTTCTCCGCTGATGCCGCGCCGCTTGAGGTACTCGACGGCGCGCGGACTCGACTGCAGACTGGAGCTGTAGTAGTCGGCCGCGGCCTGCATCATGCCTGCAAGCGACTTCACGCGCGTGCGCACTTCGCGATCGCGGGCCGCCTCGGGCACCGTCATGCCGATGGATTCGGCAAGCTTGCGGATGGCTTCCGGATAGGAGAGCCCCTCGTGGCGCATGACAAAGCCGATCGCGTTGCCCGAAGCACCGCAGCCAAAGCACTTGAAGAACTGCTTTTGCTGGCTCACGGAAAAGGACGGCGTCTTTTCCTTGTGAAACGGGCAGCAGCACATGAAGTTCTTGCCGGTGCGCTTCAAGGGCACGACCTTGTTGATGACCTCAACAATGTCAATGCGGCTCAAGAGTTCTTGAATGAAGCTTTCCGGAATCATCTGCTGCGACAAACACCAAGCATCCCGTGCGGGAGGCTTTAATCATAGCCATCGAAAAAAAAGGAAAAAGAGCCCGCGGCGGCGTTTTTTTTGTGCGCAGGCTCTCCATACTTGGACAGAAAGAAAACCCCGGGGGTTTTCCTGCCGCCAAAAAAGGCGTTAGGCCGAGAGGGCCGCCTTGACAAGCGCCGAGACGCGGCCCATGTCGGCCTTGCCCGCGCACTTGCCCTTGACAACCCCCATCACCTTGCCCATGCCGGCCATGCCGGTTGCGCCCGTCTCGGCGATGGCCGCCGTCACGATCGCCTTGATTTCATCGTCGCTCATCTGTGCGGGCATGTAGGCCGAGAGCACGTCGATTTCAAACTGCTCCTTCTGGGCGAGGTCGTCGCGGCCGGCGTCGGAGTACTGCTTCACGGAGTCGCGGCGCTGCTTGATAAGTTTGCCGATGACGCCGGTGACAAGCTCGTCGGTGGCTTGCACGCGGTCGTCGACTTCACGCTGCTTGATTGCTGCAAGCAGCAGACGCAAGGCCGACAGGCGCGCCGTGTCGTGCGCGCGCATGGCGTTTTTCATGTCTTCTGTGATGCGTTCCTTGATCGTCATTGTTTTTTCTCCAAAATACGAAAAACGGCCGCTTCTCACCTCCGAGACGGCCGTTTCAGTTTGGCTTATCAAGCTAATTTCGGCGTCTTACTCAAGCCGGCTTCAGTCTGTACGCGCTTTTATTAGTACAGCTTCTTGGGCAGCATCATGCTGCGAAGACGCTTG
Organism: uncultured Duodenibacillus sp.; assembly: GCA_944390145.1. Taxonomy (GTDB): domain Bacteria; phylum Pseudomonadota; class Gammaproteobacteria; order Burkholderiales; family Burkholderiaceae_F; genus Duodenibacillus. Next base: position 2,526 of record CALXOY010000007.1, on the reverse strand, counting down.
TAGTGACGCTTGATGGCGGCAGCCTTCTTGCGCTTGCGCTCAGCCGTGGGCTTTTCGTAGAACTCACGGGCACGGAGTTCGGTCAGTAGACCGGACTTTTCGATGGTGCGCTTGAAACGACGAAGCGCAACCTCAAAGGGTTCGTTTTCCTTAACGCGAATGGTGGGCATTGATAAGCACCTAATCCTGGTATATGAGTTGTTGACAAATCGCACCGGACTGCCGGCTCCGTCGTATCTCGAGCGGACGCGGGCGCAAATCCAGCGCGCTAAAAAAATTCAGAGACGCGCATTCTGACACAAAACCGGCCTAAAGTAAACTTGCCGTCCGGAAATTTTGCGCAAAATCAACGCTGTGCACGCCAGGTGCACTGACTCAAGATAGTATTCAACCCTCTATGCAAACCGTTCTTCTTCACAGCTGCTGCGCCCCCTGCTCGGCCGCCGTTCTCGAGTGGCTGCTCGCGCACGATTACCAGCCTGTCGTTTACTATTACAATCCGAACATTTTTCCCCGCGACGAGTATGAAAAGCGAAAGGCCGAGCTCAACAAGCACTGCGCGCGCCTGGGCGTTGAGGTGATCGACGGTGACTGGGATCACGACGCGTGGCTTGACGCCGTCAAGGGCCTTGAAAACGAACCCGAGCGCGGAAAGCGCTGCAGCGTCTGCTTTCTTGTGCGCCTGCAGGCGGCGGCCCGCACGGCCCACGAGCGCGGCATCGGACTATTCACCACCACGCTTGCCTCAAGCCGCTGGAAGTCGCTTGATCAGGTCAACGCCGCCGGCTTCGAAGCCGCCAGCGCCTATGACAATGTGCAGTACTGGGACAAAAACTGGCGCAAGGACGGCCTGCAGGACAGGCGCAATGCGCTTTTAAAGCAGTACGGCTTTTACAACCAGACCTGGTGCGGCTGCGAGTTTTCGCATCGCGACTCTTTAAAGCGCGCCGCCGAGCTCGCCCTCAGAAAGGCCCGGAAAAACGCCGCCTAACGCTCGCGCGCAATCGCCAGAATGCACACGTTTGCCAGCACGCACGCCACACCCACCGTTTGCCAGAATCCGAGCATGTCGCCTAAAAGCACCATGGAAAAAACGATGGCCGAGAGCGGCTCAAGGCAGACCACAAGGCCCGAGACAACGGGCGAAATGTATTTGAGTCCCATCAGGTACAGCCAGAAAGCCGTCACCGTGCCGAAAAGCACGACGTAGCCGAAGTCAAGCGCCACCGTCTGGCTCCATTGGATCTGCAGCGCCCAGGGCGGGCAGAAGATAGAGCCGATCAGCCCGCCGAAAAGAAACGACCACGCCACCACCACGGTGACCCCCGCCTTTGCTGCCGGCCGCTGCGGCTGCATGCTGTAGGCCGTTGCGCAAACTGCCGAGCACAGGCCCCAGACCACAGCCATGATTGAAAACTTGAGCTCGGTGAAGTTTCCGTCAGTGACAATGAGAGCCACCCCGAGCGCAGCCAGAAACATGCAGAAGCACTCGACCGGCGCAATGCGTCTGCCCTTGGTGAGGGCAAGCCAGACGGCCGCCAGAAGCGGATTGAGCGTCAGGAAAATGGCCGCCGTGCCGGCATTGGAATACTCGATTGCCTGAAAAAAGAAGAAGTGCGCACAAAACACCAGCAGGCCGCTGATCACAATGTCGGCAAACAGCTGGCGATCCCGAAAGATTGAGCACATCTTGCGCGGCATCACCAGCATGGCGATTGCCACAAAAAGCAAACCCGCCGCCAGCTGACGCATCACAACGAGGCCAAGCGCGAAAAAGCCGCTCTTGATCAAAAACAGATGCTGCACGGCCGTTCCCATGGCGCCCCAGAGAATGGAGGCAATCACCGTCAGAAAAAAGCCGAGGAAAAAGAGGCGGTTCATCGCAGCAACACGAACAAAAGGTTGGGAAGGCGGATTGTAGGAAATCTCCCTGGCTTTTCCAGCAGGCGGCACACTGCGGCAACACACTTGCGGGCGGCTGCAAAGCGTCTTTGAGAACGCCTCTTCGGGCTTTGGTTCTGTTCGGGCCCAATATTGAGCCGTAGGGACGGTTGCACAAACAAAAAGTTTTCTGTAATATTCAGCGCTCACCAAAGTGCACTCCAGATCCTGGAGTTTGCACGGTCGGAGAAGTGGCCGAGAGGCTGAAGGCACACCCCTGCTAAGGGTGCAGATGAGAAAAAACTTGTCTCGAGGGTTCGAATCCCTCCTTCTCCGCCAATGATTACAAAAACTGTAGTTTTGTAATTAGTGATAAGCACTTGAAACTGCAGTGGATTAAAGGCTTGAAGCGATTGTGTTTCAAGCCTTTTTTGTCTGTGGAAATTTTGCAACACGCTTACAAAATTACTAAACAGAGCCTTTTGTAACCGTACAAAACCTTACAGGACCTGCATTTTTGGTGACCCTTTTGGTGCCCCTCTGAAGCTCGATAAGATCGGATTTAGCGCAGTTTTCGTCGTTTTTGAACCTTTTCGACCATGCCTAAATTCGTCACTCCGATGCCGCTCGTCATCTTCCGGCAAC
>CALXOY010000006.1 GCA_944390145.1 uncultured Duodenibacillus sp. | reverse complement strand
GGAGGCCGCGTCCCCCCTGCCTGCCGCGACGCCTTCCGAACCGGCTGGCGCCGCACAGGGCGCCGCGAGCAACCCAGCACCCGAACCCGCGCCGGTTGAAGAACCCGCTGCCGCAGAACCGGCTGCTCCAACAGCACCGGAAGCGGCGCCTGAACCACAGAGCGAACCGGCGCAGGATGCTGCCGCCGCCGGAGCCCCCGCCCCGGAAAACAGCCAGGACGCCCAGAAGGCGCCTGAGAGCCCGGCGCAGCCGGCTGAAGAACCTGCTGCCGAGCCCGCTCAGACTCCCGCCGGGACGCCCGCTTCCAACCCCAACTATCTGCCCGCCGAGCCTGCGGCCGGCACTCCCGCCGCGCCCGCTGCCGAGGCGGCTGACGAGGCACCCGCTCCCGCTGCCGGCCCAGCTCCGGAATCCGAAACCCCGGCCGCAGAAGCCCCGCAGACAATGCCGGCTCCAAGCGAGCCCGCCTCCCCGGCCATGCCTCTGGAAGCCGGCGAAACAAGCGCCTGGAATATTGAATTCATCCGCAGCGCCCACGCGCAGGACACGGTGACGGACGCTGCCGCACCGTTTTTAACCTTTGATCCGTCGGCGCTTGCGGGCGACATCTCCGCCAAGGGCACGCTCACGCTTTCGGTAACCGATCGCTACCTGATGGTCGAGGACGTGAACTTCTCGGGCGAAGTGAGCAACAAGGGCGACGCCTGGACGACGGTGGCCAAGGCCGACCGCATCCGCTTCAAGGGCAGCGAACTCACCGGCAGCAACCTCACCGCCTCGCTTTCGCGCCCCGACGACACCACGGGCGACATCCACCTTGGCGCCGTGGACTTCCGGCTGCGTCCGGGCACGCTCGAAAGTCCCGAGATGCGCATCTCGCGCACCGAGGAGCGCGGCGCGCGCGTGAGCACCGTCGAGGCGGCAAGCTCGGTGCGCATCAACTTCAAGAAGAAGGCCGCGGAGTTTGACAACCTCACCGCAAGCGTTCTCATCAAGGGCGATCCGGCGCTGCCGGGCGACTTCAGCGCCTCGGTGTCGGGCTTCATCAAGGCCAACATGAAGCAGAACACGGCGCAGGCGGGCCTTTCGGGCAACTTCGCGGGCGCCCCCATCTCCTTTAACGGCGTGGTGAGCGGCACCTACGCAGCGCCCCAGTTTGAGGGCGAGCTGATGATCGGCGAAATCAACCGCGACACGCTGCCCGCAGACGACCTTCTCGCCTGGATGCGCCACCTCGACTTCACCGGTTCAGTGCGCATCGGACGCATTGCCGCAGGCGGCCTCTCGGGCACGCAGTTGAGCGGCACGCTCACCGTCACGCGCGGCAAGGCCCTCATTGACTCGCTGGTGATCAACACCGCCGACGGCAGGCTCTTCGGCACCTTTGAATTCTCCGACGACACCTCGTGGCTCTTTACCGGGCGCGTCGACGGCGTCGCGCTTGACAAGCTCATCGCCCCGGTGGCGGGCGCCTCGCCCGTTGCGGGCGTTGCCAACGGCGAACTCACCGTCTCTGGCAAGGGCTTTGCGCCGGAAAACCTCTCTGGCGCCTCAACGCTGCGCGTGCTGCGCCCCTCCTACATCGGGCTTGACGCCGCGGCCGTGCGCAGTCATCTCGTCAGAAACACCGACACGGCGCTCATCACCAAGCAGGGCGCCCGCACGGGTCTCGATGAAGGGGCGCTTGCCGTCACCATCAACGGCAACACGCTTCTGATCAAGGACATCCGGGTGCGCAGTGCGATGCTGCGCGCCAAAGGCGAGGCGTCGCTTGATCTGGCCGCCGGCACGCTCACGGGCGACGCCGCGCTCACCTTCTCGCCGCAGCAGGGCGTGCCCTCGATTCACCTGAACGCGCAGCTCTCGGGCAAGAGCGCCGCCCCGTCCTGGGCCTTTGACTGGCAGACCGCCTCCAATGCGCTGCGCCGCGCGCAGGGCAACACCGTGGAGCCCGCCAAGCCCAAGGAAAAGAGCATCTGGCAGAGCGTCAAGGACTTCTTCAGCTTCTAAGGCGCGCTTCTTAAAAGGACAGCAGTCCGCACCAGCAAAAAGCCGCAGCCGTCCGGTCAGAGGACGATGCTGCGGCTTCAAGCAAACGCTTTAAAGCGGATTAGTAGTCGCGGGCGGCGTACTTGTCGGCGAGCTTATTGAGGTAGGCGGCCACTTCCGGGCCCGTCCAATCCACATAGCCGCGCACAAAGCCAATCAGATTGCCCTGGCCGTCGAGCATGAAAAAGCTCGGCACCACGTCAAGCGGCACATCGTCGCCGATCACCTGCTTGGTGTCGACCAACGTTTCAAAGTCATCGCCCAGACCGTACTTCTTGATGAACTTCTGCACGTTCTTCACGTTGTCGTCGACCGACACCGAGAGCACGTGCACGCGGCTCTTGGGATCCTTGTTGAACTTCTGCTGCAACTCGTGCATGGCGGGCATCGTGCGGATGCAGGGCTCGCACCAGCTCGCCCAGACGTCGATCAACAGCAGCTTGCCCTTAAAGGAGTCAAGCGCCACCTCCTTGCCGTTCAGATCCGGCAGCACCGCCTTGGAAAAGCCGCGGGTGTGGCGCATTTCCAAAAAGTCGCGCAGCTGGCCGGGCTTGCCGGCAACCGGGTCGCCGTTTTCAACGATCTTCGTCTGAAAGGCCGGAATGTGATCCGTCACAGGGGCCTCGGCTGCAACAGTCGAAAGGGAAAGGCTGAAGGCAAGAGCCAGGGTAAGCAGAAGGCGTTTCACTTGAGAATCCTCACAAAAACACTGTCAAAAATGGGTTATGCGCCGGACGCCGTCTTTTTGCGCCGCCGCGTGCTGCGCCAGAAAACCGCCGCACCGATCACCACGGCAATCCAGGGCGCCGCCCACAAAAGGAACGTGGAGGCGTTGAAGTCGGGCTGATAGCGCACGGCTTCGCCATAGCGCTCGGCCATGAAGTCGAGAATCTGCGCGCGCGTGTAGCCCTGCCGCAGCTGTTGATAAATGAGCGCCTTGAGTTCGCCCGACAAGGCCGACTCGGACTCAAAGAGCGTGTTGTTGGCCGCACCCGGGTCGCGCAGCAGCTTGGAAACGGCGATCGCTTCATCGTAGAGCTCGCGCCCGGTCAGGGGCTTGCCCGCCGGCTGCACCGAGGGCTGTGCGGCCGTTGTGCTTTGCGCGTTTGCGCTGCCGACAGCAAAAGGGGTGAAGCCCGCAAGCGGCAGGATCGCCGCACAGGCAAGCACGCAAAGAAGCTTCTTGAGACTCGTCATGATTGGCCTCCCCGGGGGCGGCGGCGCAGGCACAGAATGACGCCTGCGATCATCATCAGCGCGGCCGAAAGCCACAGCCAGCTTGCCATGGGCTTCACAGAGAGGCGCACCAGCCACTCGGTGTTCGAGAGCTTGTTGCCCATCGACACGTAGAGGTCGCGCAAAAAACCGTGGTCGATGCCCGCTGCGGTCATCTGCATGCCGCTTGACACAAAGGTCTGGCGCATCGGGAAAAGATCGGTGAGGTGGCTTTCGTCGGAGGCCTTGAGCACCTCGATGTGCGCGGCGTCGCCAAAGTAGGCGTGCGTGTTGACGCGGTAGGTGTCGCGGTAGACGAAGATCACGTCTCCCACGGGCTTGCCCGCAGCAGGCCCCATGCGCACCAGCGCCTCCTCTTCATACTGAGCAATGCCGGTCGCGCCGATCACCGCCACGGCAATGGCGGCGTGCGCAAGCACCGCGCCGAAGGCCGGGCGGTGCGGTGCGCCCATCACATAGGGTGCAATGCTCGTGACGGCAAGCCACCCGCAGGCGGCAAACGCGGCAAAGGTCATCACCGGCTCCTTGGGGTCGGTGAAAAGCGCAATCGAGCCGCAGGCAAGCGCCACGACCAAGCTCACGGCCGCAGCGACTTTGAAGGAGCGCACGGCAAGAATCTGCACCGCGCCCGCCGCCACGGCGGCAAAAAGCGTCATCGGCGCAAAGAAGCTGTTGAAGTAGGGTGCGCCCACCGTGAGCGTGCCCAGGCCCGCCATGTCGTAGAAGACCGGATAGAGCGTTCCCACGAGCACCGCGCCAAAGGCCGTGCAGAGCACGCAGACCGCAAGCGTCAGGGCCATGTCAAAGGCGTCCGGATCGGCAATCGTGCGGCTTTCAGCCTCCTGCACCGCGCCCATTCGCAGCGTATAGAGAACGAGTCCGGGAATGAGCACCAGCATGCAGGCCACCAGCAGCACGGCGCCGCGCTCGGGGTCGGTTGCAAAGGCGTGCACGGACTGCATCAGGCCGCTGCGCACAATGAAGGTGCCGAGAAGACACAGTGCAAAGGAGATGATGCCGAGCATCACCACGGTCTTGAGCATGCGGCCGCGCCGCTCGTAGAGAATGAGCGCATGCAGCATCGCCCCGACTGCAAGCCAGGGGATGAAGGAGGCGTTTTCGACCGGATCCCAGAACCACCAGCCGCCCCAGCCGAGCTCCGTGTAGGCCCACCAGGAGCCGAGCGCGTTGCCGGCGGTGAGAAAAGTCCACGTGATGACCGCGGTGCGCTGAATGGAGGAGGAGGCCTGCGGGGTCATGCGCTTAACCCACAGCACCGTAATCACCATCGCAAAGATGACCGCAAGCCCCGCGTACGCAGCAAAGATCACCGGCGGGTGCAGGATCATGCCGATGTCCTGCAGGATGGGGTTCAGGTCACGCCCCTCGGAGGGCACGGCCGGAAGGTTGCGCAAAAAGGGGTTGGAGACGGCAAGCACAAAGCTCGTGAAGACGCCCGTGATCGCAAGCATCACGCACTGGATGCGCGCATTGAAGTCTTCGTTTCTGCGCTGCGCGAGAGCCGCAGCGCAGGCCGCAAGCGCCATGAAAAGAATCCACAGGAGCATCGAGCCCTCGTGGCTGCCCCAGAAGGCGGCCACCTTGTAGATCGTCTCAAGCCGGGTGTTGGAGTGATCGGCGACGTAGGCAATCGAAAAGTCGTCGGTCAGAAATGCGTTGAGCAGCACCGCGCTTGCCGCCGCAAGGCACAGCGCCGACACGGGCGTGCAGACGCGCCACAAGCCCGCAAGCGCCTTGTTGTCGCGCAGCAGTCCGGCCAGGACCGCAGCCGACCCGAAAAGCGCACAGGCCGCCGCCAGACAGAGCAAATAATGTCCGAATTCTGCAATCACGCTTGAGAGCTTCCTTATTTCCCGCGCGGGTCTAAAGCCCGCTCAAACCGCCAACTTTAGCCGGCCAACCTTCATCCTTGCTGAAGCTAGAAGCGCTTGGCCCCGAAAATCACCCGCGCCGCGGCAAAAAGCGCCGCCGCCCAGAGCACCAGCACGCCCGCCAGGGCCGACAGCGGCACGGTGCTTTGCACGGAGCCGAAAAGCGCCTGGTTTAAAAGCCTGAAGGCGCTGGCGGGATTGGCGAGCATCAGGGCGTTCAAGACGCCTCTCGGCAGTCCCCCGGTAAAGGAGACCGCCGCCACCAAAAGCCCCAGGTCGTAGAGAAGCACCGCCGCAAGCCACACCAGCACGAGGATCGCAAGCGCCTGCGCCTTGGTGCGCACCAAAAGGCTCACGCAGTAGGAGGCAAACATGAAGACCATCCCCAGCAGCCAGGCCGAGACGCCCGTCACGGCAAGCGCTTTGATAAGGTCTGCAACCGGATAGGGCACCGCCGAAAAGGCCGCGGCAACCGGCATCACCGCAAAGCCCGCGGCAAGCACGATCAAAATCGCCACCCCCTGCCCCACGGCCTTGCCCAGCAGAAATGCGGTGCGGGTCACGGGATAGGTGAGCATCAAGATGAGCATTCCGCCTTCGAGTTCGCCCACAAATGCGTCGTAGCACAGCAGGATCGCCAGAAGCGGCAGCAAAAAGACCGTGAGGCTCACAAGCGAATTCATCACCACCGACAGCGGCGGGAAGGCAAAGCTGCCGCCGATTGCGGCCGTGCCGTAGAAAACGGCAAGCGACAAAATGGCAAAGAGAAGCCCCCCGGACAACAGCCAGCGGCTTTGCAGGCAGTCGGCCAGTTCCTTGCGGGCCACCAACCAGACGTTTCTCATGCCGCGCCCTCCTCTTTTTGCCCCTGCAGCACGCAGTAGGCCCGGAAGATGTCGGTCAAGCCCGCGCGGCGGACGTCAAAGTCAAAGTCCTTCATTTGTTCAGTGAGAATGCGCACCACCGCGGGAACGTCCTTGTCGGGCACGCGCAGCGCGTCGCCCTCAAGATGCTTTGCGGCGTCGGTGCGGCGGAGGGCCTCGACGTCAAAGCCCGTGATGACGGCCGGAAGGTTGGCCTTGTGCCGCAGCTCGGCCACCGAGCCGCTGGCCCGCAGGCGCCCGCCCGAGAGCATCAGCACAAAGTCGGCAAAGGGCTCGATCAGGCTCAGCTCATGCGTGCAGACGATCACGGTGCAGCCCTGGCTCTTGAGTTTGGCAAGCTGCGCGTACATCCAGGAGGATGCCTGCGGATCAAGCCCCACCGTGGGTTCGTCCAGAATCATGATGCGCGGTTCGGCTAAAAGCGCCTGCGCCAGGCCCAACCGCTGGCGCTGCCCCTTGGAGCACTGGTTCATGCGGTTGCCGCGCACGTGCGCGAGACCCAAGGCTTCCAAAAGCTCGTCGACGCGCGTCTGCGGCACGCCCTTGAGCGCGGCGAAGTACGCGAGATGCGCCTGCATGGTCATCTGCTCGTAAAAGCTGATGTTTTCCGGCAGATACCCGATGCTCAGGGGGTCGCTGCCGGGCGCTTTTCCGAGCACCGTGACGCGCCCCTCCACAGGCTTGATGAGCCCCAGAATGGTTTTGATGAGCGTGGACTTTCCCGCGCCGTTGTGGCCGATCAGCGCCGTGAGGGTGCCCGCTTTCAGTGTGCAGCTCACCGCGTCGAGAACCTTGCGCTTTCCGCGCAAAAAGCTCACGCCCTCCACACAAATGGTTTGTTCGCTCATTGCGCTGCCCCCTTGATCTGAGGGGCGCTCATGAGCGGATGGCTGTCGGTAACGCCCTTGCCGCGGTCGATTTCAAGACGCGCCGCAAACCAGCGCAACAGCGCCGTGACCGGACTTTGCATCAAAAACCTCGCTTCCGGATAAATCCAAAAAATACGGTCCAGACTGTCGTTGGGCTGGTAGGGCGTATCGGCGATGCCGTCGTTGTCGGCGTCCCAGCTCATGAAGGTGCTCCAGTAGTTGCCGCGCCCGTTTTCGCTCCACTCAAGCGGCGCCTTGCCCACGTAGCGCACCTGGATCGCGTTCTTGTCAAACACGTTGCCCGCCACAACGGTCTTTTCGCCCCCGAGGGCCACGCCGATGCCGATGTCAGCCCCCGTAAAGGCGTTGTTGAGCACGCGGCTAGCACCCGGCCCGTAAATGAAAAGCCCCTTGCCCTCGGTGTCCAGCGCCGCACGCCCCTTGGGGTTGTGCACGCCTTCGACCAAATTGCCCTGCACGGTGCAGCCTTCGCAGACGTTCAAAAGAATGCCGAACTCCACGTTGTCGCGCGCCGTGTTGTCATGGCAGTCGATGTGCTTGCTGCTCATGAGCGCAAAGCCGCCCACGGAGTTGACGGTCACATTGTCGTGGCCGACGTCGTTGCGCGTGTACATCCAGTGGATGCCGTACTGGGTGTTGTCAAAGAAGTTGCCCGAGGAGACGGTGGCGTCGGTGTTTTCAAAGTAAAAGCCGTCGCGCACGTCGCGCACGCGGTTGTTGATGAGCTTCGAGCGCTTCACATAGTTCAAAAACACGCCGTCGCCGCGGTCGAGTATGTGACGGCGCGCCACGCCCGTGATCTCGCAGTTGCGGATTTCCAGATCGTCCAGACGATCTGCGCGGATGCCAAAGCCCGGGCCCGAGAGCTTGAGGTTGGTGAGCCGCACCCCCGTGCAGCCGTCCATCACGCGCACGCCGCTGTCGCGCTTGTAGAGATCGCGGCCGTAGTTTTGCACCGTCAGATTGTCAATGGAGGTGCGCGAGCGGCGGATCGTGATGCCGGTGCCTTTTCCCTGCGCATCAATCACCGCGCCGTCTTCGCCCTTGATGGTGAGCGGCTCGGTGAGAAGCAGGTTCATCTTGTAAACGCCGGCGGCAAAGATGATCGTGTCGCCCTCCTCGGCGTTGCCCACGATCTCGGCAACGTCGTCAGCAGGCGTCACGCGCCAGACGGCCGCGTGGGCGGCGGCCGCGGCAAACGCAAGACCTGCGGCAAGCGAAATGGAAAAGAGCTTTCTGAACATCACGCGCGCCGCTTACTTGTCAAGGAGCTCCAGCGTCACGTCCTTGTAGGCGTAAATCCTGCCGCCGTGGTCCTTGACGAAGGCCTCGGCCTTCTCTTTGTCGGAAAAGGCGGCGGGTTCATTGCCCATGACGCCGTCGATGTTGTGCCCATAGACGTAAATAGCCTTCGTGGCGTCGATCAAAGCAGCGTCATCGGGCTTTTCCCACGATGTCTTTCCCATGTCGTGAATGAAAAAGCCCACCAGGCGCCGTGCATTTTCCGGCTGCAGCGCAAAGGTGAACGCATCGCGCCCCGAGCAGAACTTCACGGCTTCATCTTCAACGCCCTTGATGAAAACCTCCGCCTTGGGGCCGGGGTAGTGCGCAATCACCATGCCGCACATCTTGCAGCGGTCGTGCGCCTCAAAGGGGACGGCGGAAACGGTCTTGGCGGTTTCCTCAGAGCAGCCGCAAAGAGCGGCAGCGAGCGCCGCCGCCAAAACAAACGCACGGATTTTCATCAGTACTTCGCCCCGCAGCCAAGCGCTTCGGGCGTGAGCTCTTCAAAGCGCATCAGTTTGCCGCCGTTTTTCTTTTGAAAGGCCTCCGCGGCTTCGCGCGTGGCAAAGGGAGCAAGCGACGGGCCCATCACGGCCTTCACCTTGGAGCCGTAGACAAACCAGGCCTTGGTGGCGTCAATCAATTTGGAGTCGTCGGGATTCTTCCAGTCCACCGCACCCGCGTCATGCATGAAGACATGCACCACGCCCGTCTTCTTCATGGCTTCAGCGTAGCCGCAGGCCGTGCCGCGGGCCGAGCAGAACTTTTGAACGGTTTTGTCCTTAAGAACAATCAGCCCCTTGGGGCCAGGATACTTCTTGATCACCATCGCGCAGGAGGCGCACTGGTCGGTGTCGGAGATAACGGAGGCGGCGGCAGCGCCCGCAAAGGCAAGAACGGCAGCCGAGGCGGCGCAGACAAAGGTCTTGACGATCATATGAGACTCCTTGTGTTTCAGGCGGGGGAATCACCCCTTTTTTGACAAATCAGCCGCCAACAGCCGGCGGCTTTTTTTTTGACCGGGACCTTGTACCAGCGTCCTCTTTTTCTTGAAATCTTACGTGCCGGGCACGTCAATTTTGGTAAAGACGAATCGAACTGCGGCAGGGAAATCCCTGCCGCAGTCACGAAAGACTCAATGTCTTACCGGATCCTCATCCGATCAGAGACCGTAGGTCTGACCGGCGTAGAGGATGAACAGGCGCAGGCACATCATGCCGACGACGCTGCAAAGGCCGGCCAGGTAGAAGGCACCAGAGCCCTTGGCCTTGCACAGCAGGATCGGAACGATGAAGCCGATGCCGACCACGCCGACCCAGAAGAGGGTGGCCCAGGTGCCCGTGCAGAATGCCTGGGCGGCGACCTGAGCGGCGGCGTTGCCGGTAAAGAGCGCCACGGCGATCATGAAGATGCAGAGCGCTTCAGCGGCCATGATCGGCCACTCGGCGCCGTGCAGCACCTTCTGGTCGGCGCTGTGCATGTCTTCACCGAACATGCCGGCGGCAACCATCTTGGCGGCGGCAGTGCCGGCCGAAAGACCGGAAGCCACAAAGAGGGCCGGCAGCACGGCCTGGTTGATCAGCGGGAAGCGGATCAGTGCACTGATCAGGAAGCCCGTGTAGGCGCAGATCGTCAGCGCGAACACGAGGGTGATCCACTGAAGGCCGCAGCGGTGGCTGTCAAACCAGCCGATAAGGCCGTCAAGGAACCCGATCTTGAAGCTGTCGCGCATGGCAACCAGCGTCAGGATGCACACCAGGGGGATGTAGAACAGCAGCGCAATCACGCCGAGGCTCATCACCGAGCTGAGGTTGTAGTACACCAGGATCCGCCAGAACCACAGCGGATTGGTCAGATCAGCAACCAGGCAGACCATGCCGAGAATGATGGTCACGGCGCCGATCAGCGACGCGGCCTTCAGAATCGGCGTGTTCTGCGCAGTCTGCTTCTTATACAGGTTGAGCATGATGGCAACAGCCACTGCGCCGCCCGAAATACCTGCAAGGAACAGGTACACGGCGATCGGCCACGGCCAGCTGATGCCCTGCGTCAGACCAAGTGTAAAGTTCATGGTGATGTCCATCTTTACACTCCTTTCTTCACAATGGGGATGTAGCGAAGCTGCGGCTCAGTGCCGAGTTCCGGACGGATGCGCACGGAATCCTTCACGGCGAGCAGCTTGTTTACATACGACTTCGGGTCGCTGATGTCGCCGAAAATCAGCGCATCGTACTTGCAGCTTTCCACGCAAGCCGGCATCTCGTTCTTCTCGAGACGCGTATGCAGGCAGAAGTCGCAATTGTCAGCAACCTTGGTCTCTTCATTGATGAAGCGCACGTTGTAGGGACATGCCACGATGCAGTATTTGCAGCCGACGCACTTGGTGGTGTCCATCGTCACGATGCCCGTCTTGGGATCGCGATGGGCGGCGCCGGTCGGGCACACTCTCACGCAGGGAGCGTTCTTGCACTGCTGGCAAGAAACGCGGATGTAGCGGCGGTTGGGCTCATAGCCGCGATCGGTTTTGAGCTTGCTGCCCTGCAGTTCCATTAACAGACGCGAGCGGCCTTTCGGCAACTTGTTGGTCTCGTTGCAGGCGATTCTGCAGTCCGTGCAGCCGACGCACTTGTTCTGGTCAAAGACCATCACATATTGCGGCCGCTTGCCGCCATCGGCGTTGCTGGCAGCTGCCGCCCCGGCCAGAGGCGACAGGAGCAGCGAGCCGGCACCGGCACCTGCGAGGAACTTTCTCCTGTCAATCTTTTCGCTCACAATATTCTCCACAGACAGAACCGGTTGTGCACGAGGCAAACCGCTCCTGCCGATTAGTCTTGCAACCGAGCCCTGGACTCGGCATTGGCGATGGCATTTCTGAGCGCTCTTTGCTGCGCGGGTGCTACCCCCGCATCAAGCAGCATCTTCCAGTGGCTGACGGCTTCGTCATAGCGCTTGTGCATGAACGCGTCCTCTCCAAGGAGCATGCGCGTCTGCACGTCCAGCGCATTGATCGACAAAGCGCGCTCGATCACGCGGCGGGTTTCAGCAGTCATGACGCGGGCGTCGCGATAGTACATCGCGCGCGCGAGTCTGCCGAGCGTCTCGGCCCTTTCGCCGCCCACCTTGAGAAGTTCGTTGAAAACCTCAACGGCCTCCCCGTACTGGCCGGCTTCATAAAGAGCCTCGGCAAGGTTCGACTGCGCCTGCGCGCTCCTGGGCATGTTTTTGACCATGCGGCGCGCTTCGGCAATCTTGGCGGCAAGCATGTAGTTCGTTTCAACCCCCGTTTGCACGTTCTGCCAGTCGGCGTACCTGCCGAAGCCGGCGTAAACGGCAACGCTTGAAGCGAGTACAAGTGCTGCAAAACCTGCCATGAGCGGCATTGAGCGTTTCGCATTGCGCCATGCATACACTCCGAGTACAACGACAAAGAGCGCAGCGGCCGATGCAATCAAAACGTCCAGACCGTTCACGAAAATGCCTTCACTTTGTTAAAGAGCTGTTTTTCTTTGCTCAGAAAGTCAAATCGTCATCGCCCTCACAATCACTTGTGCGGGTTGGGCATGCCGTTGATCACGGTTTTGCCCATGCCTTGGTGGGCTCCGACTTTTTCGACCTTGATCAGTTCCAGTTCAAAGATCAGCGGAGATTCCGGGGGGATCTGTCCGGCGCCGAATTCGCCGTAGGCAAGGTTCGCAGGAATCGTGAAACGGAACTGCGCACCTTCCTTCATCAGCTTGAGGCCTTCTTCAAGACCCGGAATAATGCTCATCACCACGAAGCGGGCGGGCTGCTTGGCCGCATAGGTGCTTTCAAACACCGTCCCGTCCATGAGTTTTCCCGTATAACCGACCGTCACCACGTCCTCAATGCGGGGCGTCGCGCCGGAACCCTTTCTGAGCACTTCATACTGCAGGCCGCTCTTGGTGACCGTCACGCCCTTCTTCTTGGCATTTTCAGCAAGGAACTTTTCAGCCTTGGCCTTGTTTTCCTTGGCAAGCTTCTCCTTGGCCGCCACATCAAGCTTGTTCAGCTTTTCGGCACGGCTGTTGAGGTACTTGAGCATATCTTCTTCAGAGATCTTGCTCTTGCCGCGGATGGCATCCTGAAAGCCCTTCTCGATGAGCGCCATGTCGGCCGACAGGCCGAGCTTGGTCTGCTTGTAGATCTGATCAGAGATGTAGTTTCCGACAGATGCACCCATGCTGTAGGCTTCCTTGGCCTGCTGGGTGTCGAGTTCGCCTGCGAAGGCAACAGTCCCGGCACACATCAGAACGGAGGCCGCGAGCACGATTTTCTTGAGGGATTGCATTGTGGTTTCTTTCTTCAGTTAAATACAGTTTCTCTGCTGCGTTTCCTGTGAGGGAGACGCCCTGCAAAAGCCTGCGGGTTCACCGCCTTCCCGGCTAGGGAAGTTCAACCGGTCGTCCGGAGAGCTTCCAACCGTAGATGCCGTCGGGCATCTGCCACACATTCGTGTAGCCGAGCTTCATGGTTTCATAAGCTGCGATCTGGCTGGAGCTGCAGAGACGGTTGGCGCAGTAAAACACGATCAGTGTGTTCTTGTCCTTCGGAAGGAGCTTTTTCCAGTTGCCGACGTTGAAAAACACGGCGCCCGGAATATAGCCTTCGGCCCAGAGCTCAAGCGTATTCACATCAAAGATGCGCACGCCGGGCTCCATGAAGAGCTGTTCGGCTTCCTGAATGGAGACCTGTCTGACTTTGTAGACGTACTCCTCGGCCGCTTCCAGAGGGGCGTTTCCGCCGGCCAACGTGACGGCCGGAAGCGCCAGAAGCGCACAGAACGCAAGTTTCTGCAGTTGCTTTTTCATTTCGTGTTCCGATGAAACCTTCTTCGCTGATTCCCGACCGGGAGGGGGATCGCCCTCCCGGCCGGAGAATAGGAGATCAAGGTTTAAGAGTCGCTTGGATTACTTCTTGGCTTCAGTCTTGATGAGCGGGAAGTTGCCGTTATCAAGGATCTTCTGAGCCTGCGTCAGATAGGCATTGGCCGTATCAACGCGCTGCTTGAGGTAATCGGGAGCGTGAACACCCCAGGAACCGTCTTCTTCAACCTGCTTGGTGATGTCGGCAGCCTTGTCGACGAGCAGCATGATTTCGGTCTTGGCTTCAACAGGAAGCTTCGTGACTTCGAGAAGCTTGTTGATGCGTTCCTGAGCAGCCTTGGCAGCCTTGAAGCCGTCCTTGACCGGGTTCTGCCACTTCATGACTTCACCGTAGATGACCTTCTGATCACCGTACTGCAGGCCCTTTTCGAGCGTGGAGAGGAAGAGGCTGTGGCAGCCCTTGTTGTCCATCACACCCTTTTCAGCGTTGGCCGTACGGGCGCAGGACCACATCAGGTCGACGTAGCCATGGCCTTCTTCGTCACGGGCAACGTGCCAGCCCTTGGAGTTGGAGGCGCGAGACTGGCCTTCGGCCGGGTTCATCATCTTCTTGACCGGATCGACTTCGATCTTGAAGAGGTGAGAACGACGGACGGCGTCGAAGCCGGCCATGTCAGGACGCTGGATGGCCGTGAAGTTTTCGCAGCTCATCGTGAACGGCATATGGCAGTCCACGCAGTCCATCTTCTTGTGGGTGTTGGTGTTGGCAACGACGTCGGCCTGGGTCTTGTGGCAGTCCTGGCAGGTCTGACGGATGGCGGGCTTGGTGTAGTAGTCCTTCCAATCGTTGCTGGTCACTTCATGCGGATCGTGGCAGGTCACGCAGCGCATGCCCTTCTCATAGTGCTTCGTCATCATGAGCTGAGAGCCTTCGGTGCCGCAGGACGGGCAGGAAGACTTCGTCTTGATGTTGAAGCCCTTTTCAAGCTTGCCCTGAGCGGACGGAAGCTTGTAGTCGCTTTCAACGAAGTTGGAGCGCTGGTGGCAGCGTTCGCAGTTCGTCTGGAAGCCGTTGGATTCAGCGCCAACGAGGTGGCCGCCTGCACCGTGGCATTCTTCACAGGAAATGCCGCGGGAGATGGTGTGCTTGCGCAGTTCCTGCGGATTGCCGAGGGCCTTGAAGAACTCATCCTTGGTCTTAAAGTCGAACTTGAAGGCGTGGCAGACTTCGCAGTAGGACGTGGCCGACTGGAAGAGCAGCGTCTGTTCGTACGTGGAACCGTAGGAGGTCATGCCCCACTGGTGGGAAGCCGACGGACCGAACTGGCTCAGTTCAGTCGGGAAGTCGGGGACCACCTTCTGGATTTCCTTGGCCTTTTCGGGGGTGAGCCACTGGGCCCAGCCGCGGGAGAACTGATTGCCGCCGGCAACGATCGTGCCGGAGAGGTCGCTCAGCAGACCGTCACGGACGTGGTAGGAACCACGAACCAGCCACTTGTCGATGAAGCCGTACTTCGTACGCGGCGTGCCCAGCGTGCCGTAGATGTCGTCGGGCATGATGCCGTCAGGAAGGATCGAAGCCTGGGAGCCATAAAGCTTCTTCTTCAGATCGTTGCCGACTTCAGGGTGTTCGCCCGGGAAGCGCAGCGTCTGGGCATGACGGGATCTCTTCCACTTCTGATACTGGATCGCGTGGCATTCGCCGCAGCGTTCCGGACCGACGAAGCGGTTCGGGAAGTCAAGCACGGACTTCGCAGCCAGACGGTACTGGGAAGCGCTCGGACGGCCGCCGGCAAGCTTCGAGTAGGTCTGGGCATTGCCTTCGGTCAAGAATTCCGAACCACGGGTCGAAATCTTGTAGACGCCCTTAATGCGGCCTTCTTCAGCATACTTGAAGACGGGGTGGTTCTTGAAGAGGTAGTCCCACATCTCCTTTTCCTGGACGATGTAGTCCTGCAGGGTCTTCACGCCCATTTCCTTTTCGGTCGTGGACGGGTTGTCCCAAATCTTCTGAGTGATCGCATTAACGGTCTTGTTGCCGAGACCGGGAGTGGCAGCAGCCTGAACACCGGACGCAACCAAAGCAGCGGAACAAAACAGCGTTGCAGCCGCCGTTTTGATCATTTTTGTTGTCATCTCAATCTCCTAAATTTTTCTTACCTCCGCCGTCGGGGGAGACGACAGAAGTCCCGCAAAGGCAGAGCGTCTTTGCGAGCACCTAAAGACTAGCTTAAGACTGTCTTCAGATACCCTAGAGTTTTATCCCATTCTTAGACAGAATTGACTAAACTCAACCGCCATTCGGCGTAGAAAAGAGATTGATATAAATCAAACTTATGGCGGCCAACAGCCGTCCTTTTATACCTCAAAAGAGGTACATATTTTGCGAATTCCGCATTTTAGTGCACAACCGGCTCCCGACATTCAGGGTTATCACACATAAATAAAGGCCTCCCCGGCAAAGGAAAGCCCTTCATCTATTTCCAAGTTGTTCGACCTAAGTCAAACTGCTCAGATGTCCTTGCGGCGGATTTCCTCGACGACAACCGCGTCTTCGACCGTCGTTGTGCGGCGGATGCCGGTGCGGGCGGTGCCGGGCTTGAGATCCCCGCCGCGGCGCTCCTCGCGCGGTTCGTCCGCGGCTTCGGCCTGCTCCTCGCGGCGCATCATCGCCTCGGCTTTTTTCTGCATCTGCGCAAACGGGTCGCCGTAGCGCCAGCGGCACCAGGCGCCGTAAAGCGCAATGCAGACCACGGCAATGAGCGCAATCACAAAGAGACCGCCGATGATCGGCAGGAGCAGAATCCCCAGGCCGATCATGCAGGCGATGACCGCCGCGCCGGCCAGAAAGGTCACGATGGGGTTGACGGGACGTCCGTTGATGTAAAGAGCCATGCTTGCAAAAAAGTTCTGTCGGGATGGGTGATGAGTGCAGTCTACTGCCGCAGGCAGGGCGCCTTTGCGCTTTTTTCCTGCAACTTGGCAACCGTTTGTATCGGCGCCCTTCTCTTTCATATGGGGTCGGCGCGCCCCCTTTTCTATATCAGGCTCATTGCAAACGTGCATGCCGCCCGTGTAAACGCCGCTTAGATTGGCTTACAAACCATTGAAATCCTTTATCATTCGCTCTTCAATAATTCGGTGCGGTCCGGCCGGCCGTCTTTTTCGCGCCGCCGCCCTGCGCTCAGCCTCCCCTGCGCCCATGCTGCAACCGGCGGATTCCAGCTCTTTCTGTGGAACCCGCCCCACTTAAGAAGAACAAACACCCGAGCGCATCGCTGACCGCCCTTTGAGAGATCAAATTAGATAGAACATGGATCAAGCAAGCTCTGCCCTGCCCGACGTACAAAATCTCATTGACGGGCGCAACATTCCGATCGACCTTGTCGGCATCCGCGGACTCACCGTTCCCCTGCTGGTTCAAAGCGTCAAGGGGCCGCAGCCGACCGTCGCCAAGGTCTGCATGTGCGTGGGGCTGCCCGCCGACAAGCGCGGAACGCACATGTCGCGCTTTGTTTCGCTCATCGCAGACAGCCGCGAGCCGCTTTCGGCCGACATGATGCGCTCGATGCTCGAAAAGATGCTCGAGCTGCTCGAAGCAAGCGAAGGCCGCATTGAAGTCACCTGCCCCTTCTTCGTCACCAAGGCAAGTCCGGTTTCCAAATTAAAGAGCTTGATGAACTACGACGTGCGCTTTATTGCCGAACGCCGCAAGGGCGCCATGCGCATCATCCAGGAAGTCACCGTCCCCGTGACGAGCCTTTGCCCGTGCAGCCGCGAAATCAGCGACTACGGCGCCCACAACCAGCGCTCGCACATCACCGTGGCGGTGGAATTGAACGGCGCCATGACGCTCGAAGAGCAGATCCGCTTTGCCGAAACGTCGGCCTCCTGCGAACTCTGGAGCCGCTTGAAGCGCAACGACGAAAAATACGTGACGGAATTTGCCTACGACCATCCGAAGTTTGTCGAAGACATCATCCGCGACGTCTGCAAGCAGCTCAACGCCGACGAGCGCGTCGTCTGGTACCAGGCGCAGGCGGAAAATTTTGAATCAATTCATAACCATTCGGCCTACGCCCAAATTTCTCGCGACAAGCGAAACGCGTAAAATCTGAAAACCTCCGAGACAAACGGGCGGTCCTGCGGCCGCCTGTTGTCGTGTCTGCAAAGTGCTTTTTTAGAGCCTTTGCGCCGCCTCCTTCCAACAAGAAAAAAAGCAATGATCCAAGATCAGAAACAGGCTCTCACTGAACTGCTTTCCCGTGCGCTTGCCGCCTGCGGCCTCGAAGAGACCGCCATCCGGCTCGAGCGTCCCAAGCAAGCCGGTCACGGCGACCTCGCCACCACGATTGCGCTGCAGTGCGCCAAGCAGGCCCGCCGCAATCCGCGCGAGCTTGCAGCGCTTCTGGTTGAGGCCATGAAAAAGGATCCCGCCTTCGGCGACATCCTCTCGGACGTGGAGATTGCGGGCCCGGGCTTCATCAATTTCCGCTTCTCGCAGGAAGCCAAGGTGCGTCCGGTGCGCGACGTGCTGCTGGCGGGCCCGGATTACGGCAAGAGCAAGGCCTTTGAAGGCAAAAGCGTGCTTCTGGAATATGTCTCCGCCAACCCCACCGGGCCCCTGCATCTCGGACACGCCCGTCAGGGCGCCCTGGGCGACGTGCTCTCACGCATTATGGCCACGCAGGGCTATCGCGTGATGCGCGAGTTCTACTACAACGACGCGGGCGTTCAGATTCACAACCTCGCCATTTCCGTGCAGGCCCGCGCCAGGGAGCGGCTCGGCCTGCAGACGGCCGACGACTTCCCGGAAAACGGCTACCGCGGCGACTACATCCTTGAGATTGCCCACGACTACTGCGAGAAGGTTCCCGTCACGACCACCACGGGCGAAGTGATTGAAAGCACGGGCGACATCGAGGACCTTGACGCGATCCGCCGCTATGCGGTGGCGTACCTCAGAAACGAGCAGGACGCCGACCTCAAGCAGCTGGGCGTGGCCTTTGACAACTTCTATCTGGAAAGCTCGCTTTACACCGACGGCCGCGTGCAAAAGGCAGTCGACGCGATCCGGGAAGCCGGCTACACCTATGAAGCCGACGGCGCGCTGTGGCTGCGCACCACCGATCCGGACTTCAAGGAATTCAAGGACGACAAGGACCGCGTGATGCGCAAGAAGGACGGCTACTACACCTACTTCGTGCCGGACGTGGCCTATCACCTCGCCAAGTTTGAACGCGGCTTTGACCGCGCGATCAACATCCAGGGGTCGGACCATCACGGCACGGTGGCGCGCGTGCGCATCGGCCTGCAGGCGGCGGCAAAGACGCTCGGCCTCACGATCCCCAAGACCTTCCCGGAATACCTCCTGCACAAGATGCTGATGGTGGTCAAAAACGGCGAAGAGGTGAAGATGAGCAAGCGCGCGGGCACCTATGTCACCCTGCGCGACCTGGTCGACTGGGTCGGACGCGACGCCGCGCGCTTTTTCCTTGTCTCGCGCAAGTCCGACGCCGAATTCGTCTTTGACGTGGATCTGGCCTGCTCGAAGTCCGACGAAAACCCGGTCTACTACCTGCAGTACGCGCACGCCCGCATCTGCTCGGTGCTGCGCCAGGCCCGTGAAAAGGGCTTTGCCGTGCCAGAGGGAAAGGAGGCCGCCGCGCTTGACCTTTCAAGCCTCACCTGCCCCGCGGCGACCGCACTTGCCGCCAAGTTTGCGGGCTACGGCGAAACGCTTGCCGTCGCCGCCCGCGACCTCGCCCCGCACCTGATCTGCGTGTACCTCAAGGAGCTTGCCGCGGACTTTCACGCCTTCTACAACGCCGAGCGCGT
Source organism: uncultured Duodenibacillus sp. (assembly GCA_944390145.1). GTDB lineage: Bacteria > Pseudomonadota > Gammaproteobacteria > Burkholderiales > Burkholderiaceae_F > Duodenibacillus. Next base: position 15,439 of record CALXOY010000006.1, on the reverse strand, counting down.
GCTCGTGGAGGATGAGGCCGAACGCAACGCGCGTCTGGCGCTGTGTCTGGCCGCACGGCGCGTGCTTGCCAATGGCCTTGAAGTGCTCGGCGTGAGCGCTCCCGAACACATGTAACACTGAAAACGGACTTGACTGTCATGCGCAAATATTCCGGTGCCGCGCTTTTCTGGTCGTTTACGATGGGCGTCGTCGTGGCGCTCATCATCACGGCCGCTGCGTTCATTTTCATCACCAATGCACCGATTCCCTTTGTGAGCAAGGTGCAGGATGTGGCCTCCTCGGTCGATGAAAGCCTCCTGGACGGCAAGACGATTGATCCCAACAGCAAGCTCTACGCCACCGGACAGGGCAGCGAGCAGACCGAAGGCAAGGTGGCGGCCGTCACCGCTTCGGGCGACAACGCCGAAGTCGTCGCCACCGACCGCTACTGGGTGGCCGCGGGCACCTATCCGGAGCTCGACGAAGCCGAAAAGATGCGCGGGCGCATCGCCTTCACCGGCAACGACGCGCAGATCGAGTACCGCAACGCCAACGGCAAGCGCCAGTACCGCGTGCGCCTCGGACCCTTTGACAGCGAAACGGCAGCCGAGGAGATCCGTCAGACGCTCGCCGACAACGGCATTCAGGGCACCGTGCTGCATCAACCCAACTAACCGACAACAAGCTTGAAAAAGAGAGGACCAACAACCATGATTTCCCGCCGATTTCTGATTGCTTCCGCCGCTGCCGTCAGTGCCACGGGCTTTTCGGGTTCGCTTCTTGCCGCAGCGCCCACGCCCGTTCTCGGCAAGGACTACATTGAAGTGCGTCCTCCGCTGGAGTTTCCGAAGGAGCCCGTGGTCATTCACGACTTCTTTGCCTACACCTGCCCGCACTGCCTCACCTTTGCGCCCGTGATGCACAAGTTTGAGGAGTCGATCAAGGACAACAAGCACATCAAGCTCGTGCACAACCCCGTCTCCTGGAACGACGACCTCAACATCTTCTCGAACGTCTACTTCGCCTTTGTCGCGCTGGACCGCTTGGGCGACCTGCACATGGACTTCTGGAACTGGGTGATCCGCACCGAGCACAACTGGAGCACCGTTGCGGACATCGAAAAGGACATCGTCGCCTGGGGCGTCGACCGGGGCCTTGACAAGGACAAGTTCACGCAGCTGCTGCACAGCTTCTCGGTGGTGAGCAAGACGCGCCAGAGCAACCGCATGTGGAAGAACTACGGCGTCGACTCCACCCCGAGCGTGGGCGTGGGCGGCCGCTACCTCACCGCTCCGCACCTTGTGGGCACCCGCCAGGGCACGATTGACACGGCGCTGTGGCTTGCCGACAAGATCCGCGAAGGAAAGTAAATGCGCGTCTTCATCACGGGAGCCTCAAGCGGCATCGGCGCCGCCATGGCCAGAAAGTTCGACACGCTCGGCGCGCAGGTGGCGCTTGTCGGGCGCAGCCAGGAAAAGCTCGACGGCGTCATGCGCCTCATGCTGCATCCGGAAAATCACACGACCTATGCGCTTGACGTCACCGACCGCGCCGCGCTTTTTGCCGCCGCGCGCGACTTCGACGGCAGGGCTCCCGTGGACATTGTGCTGGCCAACGCCGGCATCTCGGTGGGCGTAAAGACCGAGTACGAGGAAGACCTCGACGTGATGGAAAAGGTCTACCGCACGAACGTCTTTGCGATGGCTGCCACCTTCCACCCCTTCATCGAACCGATGAGCAAACGCGGCGGCGGACAGTTTGCAGGCATTGCGTCGGTGGGCGGCATCCGCGGTCTTCCGGGCAGCGAAGCCTACTGCTCGAGCAAGGCCGCTGCGATCAACTATCTCGAGAGCCTGCGCAACGACGTGCGAAAGTACGGCATCCGCGTCACCACCATCTGCCCGGGCTTCGTGCGCACGCCGCTTACCGCCCAAAACCCCTACAAGATGCCCTTCATCCTCGAGCCCGAAGCGTTTGCCGAACGCGCCGTCAAGGCGATTCTCGCCAAAGACTCCTACCGCGTCATCCCCTGGCAGATGGCCTGGGTGGCAAGGCTTTTGAAGATCCTGCCCGACGCCGTCTTCGACTGGGCGTTAAGCGGCCGCGGCGAAAAGCCCCGCGCCAAGGAGCTCGGCCTCTGATGCTTTCCGCCGGACGCCCGCTGCGCCCGGCTTTCTTTTTACCTGCGGCTAGTCGTCTTCGTCCCAGCTGCTGATCAACTGGTAGACCGCGTCGCGCTTCATGCCGGTCACGCGCGCGGCAAGCGCGGCCGCCCGGCTCTTGGGCAGCTCCCTAGCCACCGCATGCAGCCACTTGAAGTCGGCAGCAGTGAGGCCCACGTCCCTGGCGGGCTGCATGTCCACCATCACCACGTATTCACCCTGCGGCTCGTGCTGCTGCGCCCAGGCCTTCAGGCTGCCCGCCGTCATCGCGTCAAACGTCTCAAAGCGCTTGGTGAGCTCGCGGGCGACCACCACGCGGCGGTCCGCCGCCAGCACTTCGGAAAGGTCCGTGAGCAGCTCCCGGATGCGGTGCGGCGCCTCGTAGAGCACAAAGGCCTCCTCTTTTTCGGCCAGCTTTTCGAGTTCCGTGCGGCGCGCCTTGGCGTTGGGCGGCACAAAGCCCACAAAGGTGAAGCGGTAGGAGTCCAGGCCCGAAGCCGACAACGCCGTCACCACGGCGCTTGCCCCCGGCACCGGCACCACGCGAAAGCCCGCCTCGCGCACGCTTTGCACGGCGCGCGCGCCCGGGTCGCTCACCGCGGGCGTTCCGGCGTCGGTCACGAGCGCAATGCGCTCGCCCTGACGAAGGTATTCGATCAACTTTTCCGCAGCCGACCGTTCGTTGTGCTCATGCACGCTGATGGTGGGCACTTCGATGCCGTAGCGGTTCAGAAGCTTTCGCGTCTGCCGCGTATCCTCGCAGGCCACCCGGTCGCAGAAGCCCAGAGTCCAAAGCGCGCGCAGCGTGATGTCGGCCGTATTGCCAATTGGAAGCCCTACAATATAGAGTGTTGCCTTCTCAAAGGCCTGCTGCGCCATCTGCGCGCTCTGCATCAGCGGATCGGCCGCAAACCACGGCTTTCGCCCGCTCTGACCCGTTTCATCTGTTTTTGAAGTGAACTGCATCGTGAAAAATCCTGCTGTTGCCGGTCTTTTTTGCGCTTTTTCCCTGCTTGCCGCCCATTGCGCCGCGGCGCAGGAGGCCGCCGCGCCCGCTGCTGTTGTCAGCGGCACAGCCGTCCCCGCCCCTGCCGCCGCCCCTGCGGCGCTCGCTGCGGTCAACGCGGAGCTTGAGGCGGCGCTCGGCACCGTCTCCGAAGCGGAGGCCGCCGACGCAAAAAAGGCTGAGCAAGCGACAGGCCCCGCAGCTGCCGCCGCCGAGCCGCAAGGCACGGAAGAAACGCCCTCTGAAGGCGGCCAGACGCCCGCCGCAGCACAGGAAAAGCCGCTCGGAGAGCCCGCCGAATACAGCATGCGCATGGCGTTTTTGCTGCCCAAGGCGGACTCGCCCCTGGAAGCCCCCTCGCAGACGGCGCTCCTGGGGATGCTTGCCGCCAATTATGCATCAGAGCATCCGGCGCAAGTCCTCGTCGTGCGCCCGGGCAGCAGCGGCTCGGCCGTTGAGCAGCTCAAGGCTGCGGCCGCAGCCGGCGCACAGGTTGCCGTGGGGCCGCTGGACCGTCAGGCGATCGAGGAAATTGCGCGGCTCAACTATCTGCCGCTGCCGCTTGTCACCTTAAACGAGGTGGAATTAAACAACCTCACGCCGATGACCGCTGAGGAGGTCGAGGAAGAGCGGCGGCTGCGCGCAGCCCGCAAGAACGCCGCCGAACTCGAGGCGCTTGAGGAGCGTCCGGTGGAGGCGGAAATCGAAAGCCAGAAAAAGCGCGACGAGAACGCAGGCGGCCGCATCTCCTCCAAGACCAAGGTGCCGGGGCTGGTGCTTGCCGACGAAATCGAGCTGCCCTTTGTAAACAAGGAGCCCAAGCTCTTTCCGCGCGGCATGCTTCTGCTGGGCATGAGCATGGAGCACGACGCCGAGTATGTGGCGCGACTGGGCGTGGCGGCGCTGCCTGCGGCAACCGAGGCGGGCGAAAAGCCCAAGGTGCTGTTGATCGACCATGAGTCGCCGCTTGAAAAGCGCATTTCGGAAGCCTTTGAGCAGGAGCTCATCCGGCTGGGCTTTACGCCGGACCGCCTCACGGTGGATCTGAAGGACTTCACGCGCCTGCGCAAGTTCTTTGAGCTTGTCGTGGAAAAGCTCAACGCCGATGAATTCGACGAAGTGCTGATCGATCAGGAAAAGGATCCGGTGGGCTGGCGTCAGCAGCAAATCCGCATCCGCCGCCTGCAGGCCGCCAAGCGCGCCCGCGTGGCATTGTCCGAGCCCCCGTACTATGCGGCGTTCCTTGCGATGGACGCCAAAAACGCCTCGCTGGTGCGCTCGCGCCTGCCGATCCGCACCCGCGTCTGGGCGACGTCTCTCACCAACCCGGGCGACGCTGCGACCGACTCCGAAGCGCGTGCCATGACCTATGACCTGCTGCAGGTTGGCTTTGTCGATGCGCCGATGATTCTGAACTTCAACGCCGAGCAATTTGAAGCAACCTACAACGTGCCAGTTCCTGAAACAAGCCTTGATAAGCGCATGTTTGCGCTTGGAGCCGACGCTTATGCATTAGCCGAGCGCGTTGCCCACGGCGTGGGATCGGCGCAGATCAACGGCCTGCTCGGAACGCTCACCTACAACCTTGACTACACGCCGGTGGTGGATCGCCGCGGACAGACCGCCATGATTCTGGGCGGCTCGGTGAAGCCCGTGTCAGCCGAGGATCTCGTTGACTTTGAAGTTCTGCATCAGAGCAAACGTCTGCGTGCGCAAAGCCGCTCGCTTGAGCGCTTAACGCGTGAAGCCGAAAAAGCTGCTGAAGAGGCAGGCACCCTGGCGCCGCACAACCCCGAAGACGACCTGCAGACCGAGTCCGCCGTCTCGGAACCGCAGGCTCAGCCCGAACCAGCTGCTCCCGCAGCCTCCCCAGCTGTTGAACCCGCAGCCCAACCCGCAGCCGCTCCGTAGTCCGCCATGCCCTTTATCACGATTGTTAACGCAGAGCTTGCCTGGGGCGACCTGCCTCTTTTGGATCGCGCCCAGATGCAGCTTGACGCCGGAGAGCGGGTTGGTTTGATCGGACGCAACGGCACAGGAAAGAGTTCTCTTTTAACGGTCATCGCTGGACGCGACAATTTGGACGACGGCCTCATCACCCGCGCCGACGGCCTGCGTTCGGTTTATCTCGAGCAGGAGCCGGCGCTGCCGGAAGCGCCCACGCTGCGCGAGAGCCTCATTGTCCGCGGACATTTCGATGCCATTGCCGATGAGCGGGAAAAGTGGACTGCAATGGCTCGTTTGGACGAATATCTGCAGCGGCTCAATTGCGCAAGCAGTCAGAATCCACTTTCGGCCTCGGGCGGCGAAAAGAAAAAGGCGGCGCTGGCGCTTGCCTTGAGCTTTCAGCCTGAGTTGCTTCTGCTTGACGAACCCACCAACCACTTGGACGTCGAGACCATCGAAACGCTCGAAGCGATTCTTACGCAGGAGTACCGCAGCAATCGGTCGCTGATGGTGATTACGCACGACCGCGCGTTTTTGGACGCCGTCTGCACTCGCATTCTCGAGCTTGACCGCGGCATTCTGCGCAGCTACCCGGGCAACTTTGCGGCGTATGAAGTGCGCAAAAACGAGGAACTTGCCGCCGAAACGATCGCAAACCGTCGCTTTGACAAGTTCTGGGCGCAGGAAGAGGTGTGGATCCGCAAGGGCATTGAAGCACGCCGCACCAGAAACGAGGGACGCGTCAGGCGTTTGGAAGCCCTGCGGCGCGAGCGCGCCGCCCGACGCGAGAGAATCGGCAGCGTGCGCATAGCAATTGACTCCGGACAGAAAAGCGGCAAGCTTGTGGCCGAAGTCACGGGCCTGACCAAGCGCTTTGGCGACAAAACGGTGGTCAAAGACCTCGACTTCCGGCTGATGCGCGGCGACAAGCTTGGGCTTGTGGGTCCCAATGGTGCCGGTAAATCGACGTTGATCAAGCTGCTGCTTGGAAAGCTTGCGCCCGACGCAGGCACGGTGCGCCTTGGCACCAATCTGCAGATCGCCTATTTTGATCAACTGCGCGAGCAGCTCGACGACACAAAGACCGTGGCTGAGACCGTGAGCCCCGGCAGCGAATGGATTGAAGTCGCAGGCACGAAAAAACATGTGATGAGCTACCTCGGCGATTTTCTTTTTGCCCCGCACCGCGCCGAGGTTCCCGTGGCCAATTTGTCGGGAGGCGAACGCAACCGCCTGCTTCTGGCGCGCCTGTTTGCGCTTCCGGCCAATCTGCTGGTGCTCGACGAACCCACAAACGATTTGGACATCGACTCGCTCGAACTTCTTGAAGAGACGCTTGAAAACTATCCCGGCACCGTGATTCTGGTGAGCCACGACCGCCGCTTCCTGGACAGCGTCGTCACGCAGGTGCTCGCCCCCGTCGACTATCGCCATCCTGACGGCCGCTGGATGGAATTTGCGGGCGGCTACGAGGACTGGGTGTGCCAGAGGCCGGTACTGCCCGAGGCGCCCGTCAAAGAGCCTGAAGCCAAGGCCGCAGCCAAAAAGCCCGTCCGTCAGCGCGCCGAGCGTATGAGCTGGAAGGAAACAAAGGAACTGGAGTCGCTGCCTGCTGCCATCGAAGCGCTTGAAGCCGAGCAGCAGGAGTTGATGCAGAAAATGAGTACGGCGGACTTTTTCAAGCTGCCGGTGGCCGAGCAGCAGGCCGTCACCGGCCGCTCGCAGGCTCTGGTGACGGAAATAGAAACCGCCTATGCGCGCTGGGAGGAGCTCACGCAAAAGGCCGAAGCCTGTGCAAAGTAGCCTGATAGCCTTTCGTGCTGCAAGGAACCCGTCATGTTTGAGAATCTCACCGACCAGGAATTTTGGGCGGCTATGGCCGGCGCAGCAGCCGTGCTGCTGCAGTTTGCCCTTACCGCGGGCGTCATCCTGCGCGTCATCTTCACGCGACACCCGCCGGGAAGCTCCTTTGCCTGGATTCTTCTCACGGTGATCCTGCCCTACATCGGATTCATTCTCTACGTCTGGCTGGGCGAGCGCCCGATCGGAAAATGGCGCACGCTGAGGCTCAGAAAACTGCTGCGGCACTGGGAGGAGGTCACGGGCGACGACTACGGCGAGCCCTGCACGGTGCCGCGGCCCGCGCACGGCATGCGCCACAAGGGGCTGGCGCTGCTCGCCGAACGCCTGGGCGACATGCCGATGACCTGCGGCTCGAAGCTTGAGCTGCTGCATGACTCCTTTGCCGCGCTCGAGCGCATTTATCAGGATGTTGTGAACGCCCGTCAATCGGTTTCCATGGAGTTTTACATCTGGGCCGTGGGCGGCTGGTGCGACAAGATTGCTCAGGCGGTGATTGACGCCGCGCAGCGCGGCTGCGAGTGCCGGATTCTGGTCGACGACATCGGCTCTCGGGCCTGGCTCAAAACCCAGTGGCCGGCCAAAATGATCGCCGCGGGCGTGCATGTCTCTCGCGCGCTGCCGGTGAGCCTCATGCCGCTAGCCAAGGGGCGCGCCGATCTGCGACTGCACCGCAAGACGGTCGTCATCGATTCTGCGATCGGCTACACCGGCAGCCTCAATCTGATCGACCCCGAGATCTTTCACGCCACCGAGGGCGTGGGCGAATGGATCGACGCCATGGTGCGCGTCGAAGGCACGGCCGTGCGCGACCTCAATCAGGTCTTTCTCTTTGACTGGGCGCTGCAGCCCGACATCGAGGGCGAGCAGCTGTCGCTCGAAAAGCTGCCGACGGTGCCCGCCAAGGGGGAGGCCTGCGTCACGGTGGTGCCCTCCGGCCCCACAACGGTCGACGACGCCATTCAGCGCCTCATTCTGGAAGCGATCAGCTGCGCGCGCAAAAGCATCTACATCACCACGCCCTACTTCGTGCCGGGCGAAACGCTCATCCTGGCGCTGCAAAACGCCGCCATGCGCGGGGTGGACGTGCACATTTGCGTGCCGCAAAAGCCCGACTCGCACTTTGTGCGCTGGGCAAGCCGCCGTTACTTCAGCGACCTGATGAATGCGCAGGTCAAGCTTTCCTTTTTCACCGACGGCCTGCTGCACACTAAGGCAATCACTGTCGACGACACCTTCAGCCTCTTTGGCACCGTAAACCTCGACAAGCGAAGCCTGCACCTGAACTTCGAAATGATGCTGCTCATCTTTGATCCGAAGTTTGTGGCCGACATGACTGCGCTTCACAAGCACTACGAGAGCCGCTCCACGGCGATCGACCCCGTGCGCTGGCATAACCGCAGCATCGGACAGCGCTTTCTTGAAGGCGTTTGCTACCTTATCAGCCCGCTGCTTTGATGCCGCCTGACTTGCCACGCTGCATCAAGACGCGCTGCCTTCAGAAGCGGTCAGGAAACTGATTCGCCCCGTTGCTTTGCGGGAACAAATTTCCCGCTTCCGTCACACCCGTTCCACATTGAAAGAGTAATCTTTTTGCCGTTCAACCCACCCTCCATGTGTGACTTGAAGTGCTTGCCGCACGGCACAGCAATGGTTGAACTCAACATACGCAAGGAACTCTTTTTATTGGAGAAAGTATGCTTATCCCACGCAAAACCGTGATCGCCGGGATTGTTTTCGGGCTGTTTGTGTCCGGAGCAAGTCTTGCTCAGGCTGCAGAGTTGAATGGAGACACCGTGGTTACTCCCGAGGAAGGAGCCGGGCAGCCCGTTACCCCCCCCCCGTACCAAGATCAAGATGTTGAAGGCCACGGCTTTAACCTAACTTTTACCACCTCTGAAGAAGGCCCCTATTGGGACCGCATTTTTGTCGCATCTAGCAAGGATATGAACGTCAGCGACATTGGTGCACTCCAGATCATAGACTCGAACGCAGCCGACTCTGACGGCCTCATCTACGCCACAAACGAACATACACTCACCATCAAAGCAGCCTCGCTCAACATTACATCTTTGGATAATCTCGCAATCCATGGATTTGGAGGCTCAGTAGATGTCACCACGACGGGCAATGTTGACATTAGCGTCGATAAGGGCAACTCCATCATGGCTCAACCCGTTGACGAGCACGACGGAAACGTCTCCATCGCCGCAGAAGGCGACATCAAGATCCACTCCACCAACACCTCCGCGGTTCTTTCCGGAGTTTTTAATACCCAGACTAAATCACAGACCGCCTCCGTTTCCCTCCTCGGTAAAAACATCACAATCACTGCAAAAGGCAACTCTTCCGTTAGTGCAGTGCAGGCCTACGATCGAGACATGAATTGGAACCCTAAAACGCCGGGAACCGGTACCACCGCGCTCAGTTTGAAAGCCGATGAAAATCTAACGATTGAAAGTTCTGGCTTCGGTCTACTCGTTCAGAGATTAGGGCAAGACTCCGCAGCCTCCATTGAAACCTCAGCGGGTCGAAGCATCAATATTTCAGCTGAAAGCAGTGCGCTTTACGTTCAAGGCAATGAAAAATCAGGCGCTATTTCCCTTGACATTCTCTCCCCTGAAGTCAACTTGTCGTCAACGAACAGTTCCGCTGTCCGCATCATTCGAAACGCTTCTGTGAATTTGGGCAGCGGCAGCGAACAGGCAAGCAACATCCATATTTCTTCGACCAAAGGCGATGCCATCTATATCATGGAAGGCACTGGAACCTTTACCTCCACCAAAAGCAACATCACGATTGCTTCTGGCGACGTCGATTCTTCCGGTACCATCGCTCTCACCGACACGCGTATGGAGTTGGGCGAAAACTCGACCTTCACCACGAAAACGCTTAGCGGAAGCAATTCCGAGATCGTCATCAACAGCGCCGACACCACGGTCACTGCAGAGACCAACAACAGCACGAATCTGCACGTTCTGGCCTCCGGCACCTACGCCGATCAGTTTGCAAGTGCCGCGCAGGCCCGCGAGGCGCTTGCCAAGCAAACTAAAGGCCTCGATGAAGGCCCCGATGAAGGCCCCGACGGCGGCTACCTGCTTGGCGGCGAAGCCGGCACGGTTGCCGACAGCTGGCAGGAGGTTCTCGACGTCAATGGCAACAAGGTGGTAAAGACCACGGAAAACGCCTCGCTCGAAGCGCTCCGCCAGTTCAACGCCATGACGCTTGCCCAATGGCGCAATGAAACCAACCACGTTTCCAAGCGCCTGGGCGACGTGCGCAACAACCGCGGGGAAATCGGCGCATGGGCCCGTGTCTACGGCTACGACAGCACCGTCAAGGACAACATCAATGTTGACGTCAAGGCCACCAGCATCCAAGTGGGCGGTGACGTGTCCGTCGGCCAGAACTGGGTCGTGGGCGGCGCTTTCACCTACACCAACATGGACGGTGAAATGGACAACGGCTCCGGCGAGGCCGACAGCTACTCGTTGGCTGCCTATGCCAGCGGCTTCTTCGACTGCGGCGGCTTCATTGACGTGATCGGCCGCATTGGCCGCATCAGCACAGACATCACCGCCTCCACGCTGTCAGCCGCGGGCGGCATTCTCGACGGCTCTTATGACAACACGGCCTTCGGACTGTCTGTTGAAACGGGCTACCACTGGACGCCGGTCTCGATCCTCTACATCGAACCGCAGGTTGAACTCTCCTACAGCTATGTGCTCGGAGACGACTTCAAAAGCGGCTCCAACGGCGTTTCGGTCGACCAGGACGACTTCCAGTCCCTCGTCGGACGCCTCGGTGCTCAAATCGGCGCATCGCTGCCTGAAAACGCCGGCCGCATCTACCTGGAAGCATCCGTCAATCATGACTTCCTGGGCGACGCCGATGCCACGGCCACACCTGCAGCAGGCGGCCCCAGCCGCAACATTGAAGCCGACCTCGGCGGCACGTGGTACAGCTACGGCATCGGTCTGCAGCTGCAGTTGGGCGACAGCACCAGCTTGTATGGCTCGCTTGACCGCGCCAACGGCAACGATTACCAGGAGGACTACCGGTACAGCATCGGCTTGCGCCACATCTGGTAATTGCTAAAAAAGGCCGGCAAACGCATGCCAGCCTCTATGCCCCTTCCGGAGCGCCCCACTCAACATGCGAGGGCTCCGGAAGGATTTTTTTGCGGCTCTGCCGCGGCCTTTTTGTCAAGCTGCTTGAAAGCGCACGAGCGAATGCCCAGTCATGGCCGCGGGCGGCTCGATGGCCATGAGCGCAAGCACGGTGGGCGCGACGTCGGCGAGCACCCCGTTTTCCACGCTGCGCACGCGGTCGCTCACGACCACCACCGGCACGGGGTTGAGCGAATGCGCCGTGTTGGGCGTTCCGTCGGGGTTGACCGCATTGTCGGCGTTGCCGTGATCGGCGATGATCACCACGTCGTAGCCGGCATTTCTTGCGGCCTCCACCACGGTTTTGACGCACGCGTCAACAGCCTTCACAGCCTTGAGGATGGCCTCATAAACCCCCGTGTGGCCCACCATGTCGCCGTTGGCAAAATTCAGGCACACGAAGTTGTACTTGCGCTCGGCCAGGGCCGCGGCAAGCTTGTCTGCCACCTCAAAGGCGCTCATCTCGGGCTTCAAGTCGTAGGTGGCAACCTTGGGGCTCGGCACCAGGATGCGGTCTTCGCCTTCAAAGACCGCTTCGCGGCCTCCGTTTAAGAAGAAGGTCACATGCGCGTACTTTTCCGTTTCGGCGATGCGCAGCTGCTTTAAGCCCTTCTTGGCCACCCACTCGCCGATCGTATCCGGCACGTTTTCCTTGGGAAAGAGGACATGCACGCCCTTGTAGGTCGGGTCATAGGGCGTCATCGTGGCAAAAAAGAGCTTCAAGGGCTTCATGCCCTCGACCTCGGCCTGCGTGAGCACCGTTGTGAGCTCCTTGGCGCGGTCGTTGCGGAAGTTGATGAAGATCACCGCATCGCCCTCGCGGATGCGCCCGACGGGACTGCCTGCGGCGTCCACGCGCACATGCGGCTTCATGAATTCATCGGTGACGCCCGCGGCGTAGGAGGCGGAAACCGCCTCCTCCGGGCTCGCAAAGGGGGCGCCGGCGCCGTTGACCAGCAATTCATAGGCTTCTCGCACGCGCTCCCAGCGCTTGTCGCGGTCCATCGCGTAGTAGCGCCCGATCATGCTTGCAATCGAGCCCGCAAGCGTCCCTTGCGCAAAGCCCTCCTCCAGGCGCTTCACAAACCCCAGGCCGCTGCGCGGATCCGTGTCGCGCCCGTCCATGAAAGCGTGCACAAAGGTGTTTTCAATGCCCTCGCGCCGGGCAATGCCCAGAATTGCTTCGAGGTGTTCGAGCGAGGAGTGCACGCCGCCGTCGGAAAAAAGCCCCATCACGTGCAGCGCCGCGCCCGTGGTCTTCACGTGCCGGATCAGCGCCTGCATCTGCGGGTTGCGGCCAAGGGACTCCGGATCGTCAAGGGAGGCCCGGCAGGCGCGGTTGATTTTCACCAGATCCTGATAGACCACGCGGCCGGCGCCGATGTTGAGGTGCCCGACCTCGGAGTTGCCCATTTGTCCCGCGGGCAGCCCGACGTTTTCGCCGTCGGTGCGCAGCTGCGCATGCGGCCAGGTGCGGGTGAGCTCCTCGATGTAGGCCGGATGTGCGGCGCTGATGGCGTCGGCCTTCGTGCCGCCTCCAATGCCCCATCCGTCAAGAATCATCAGCAAGCAGTTGCGCGTCATAGTCGTTTCCTTGGATTGTTTGTCTTCGCGCGGCGCGAAAAAAAAGCCGGAGAATCGCCCCCGGCCTTTTGTCGTCTGATTTTTTTCAAGCGCCGGTTGTGTGCGCAGATGATAGCCGATCAACGGCCGGTCTCCCGCCGCGCGACCGGCGCCGGGCGCGCCCTTTTTAAGCGCACTCGGTCAGAACGTAGTCGCGCCAGACCTCCTCGGAGGTGGGCAGCTGCCAGGAGCCGTCGGGCAGGCGCTTGGTGACGGTCTTCAACCGCGAAACGCTTGCGCCGCACGTCCAGACCTTGTAGTTGCGCATGTGCGTACACAGGCAGCACTTGGAGTGCTCGGGAATCGGCGTGATGTCGAGCTTGCCGTGGCGGGCGAACCATTCCTTCAAGTATGAGCACTGGCCCTTTTGCAGCAGATAGCCGTAGGCCTCGCAGTTGGGGCGGATGTCGCTTGCAATCGCAGGCGAATCCTTGAGCATGCGCATCGGGTAGCCCGTGGTGGAGAAGTGGTTGACCTCCACGTCCTCATCCTTGGCGTCGATGTAGTGCTTTTTGACGGCTTCCGGCAGACCGCTTTCCACGGTCACGGCAAAGCGCGTTGCCACCTGCACGCCCGCAGCGCCCACGTCGCGCACAAAGTGCACGGCCTCCTGAGCGGTGAAGATGCCGCCCGCGGCAAAGACCGGGATCTTGAAGCCGTTGTCTTCGAGCCACTTGAGGACGTCGCGCACGATGTCCTCCAGGTTGTACTCGGCCCAGTCGTCGCCAAAGCCGAGGTGTCCGCCCGCAAGCGGCCCTTCGACCACGATGTAGTCGGGAAGCCTGCCGACGGCGACCGCACGCTTCATGAAGATCTGCAGCGCGCGCGTGCTCGAGACGATGATGCCGATCAGGGCCTCGCGAAAGCGCGGATTGTCCTGCATGAGCTTCATGGAGGACATGTGCAGGCCCGCCGAGAGCGTGATGCCGTCGATGCCGCCGTCCAACGCGGCGTTCAAGCGCGTCTTGAGCGTTTCCGAGCCGGCGTTCATCGTGAGCTTTTCCATGCAGTTGATGAAAATGAGGCCCTTGCCGGTCTTGCGGCTCATCACGTCGCTCACGTAGTGGCGCGTGGCCTCTGCCAGACGATCCAGGTCGAAATGAATCGGCGACTTGTCGTAGGTGTCTGCGAGGTCCTTGTAGCGGCGGATCTTTTCCTTGCACAGATCCGTGCCAAAGCGCTTGTCGGCGACTTCCATCAAAAGGGCATCGGAAAGATGCGCAATGCCGCCCACCTTTTCCACGGCAAGCGCCATTTCGGCCGTGGAAATGTTGACGCCCATGCCGCCCACCATCAGCGGCGCGTACTGCCGGCCGTGAAAGGTGATGGGGAAGTCGGAAAGTTTGTCGCTCATTTTGTTGTCGCCCTCGCAAGCGTAAAAATCGTTCGAAACAGTGAGGACGATATTTTTTCGCGTTTCAGGCGTTTTGTAGCAACCCCAAAATTCAGAAGAATTCCGGATTTCGACCCCCTTGACAAATGCATTTGTTCGTGCTAGCGACCTTTGCCCTACTCGCCGAAGATCAAATGGTACACCTGCACGACAGCAAGCGTATCAAGCCTGTCGGGATGCGTCTCGCTTTCCCGGCGGCGCGCCTCGCGCTCCGGCGTCACCTTGCCGCCCATCATCTCGGTCATGCGGTCGAAAAGCTCCGGATCGATGCGCCCGCGGCAGAGAAACTCGAGTTTGAGCGTGTTGCCTTCGCCCGCCTCAGCTAGCGCCGAGCTCGTGCGGTGCATCCAGTCCTTGGCCTTGGGGTTGTCCGGGTCGCCGCCCATGGTGGCATAGCAGGCGATGTCCTTGCCCTTTATGCGGCGCGCGGCGGCCTGCATGTCCTCCGGGGCCATGCCGCGGTCGCACCAAAAGCAGAGCACGACCGGATTGTAGGCCGAAAGATCCTGCGGCAGGGCGGCCGCCTCCACATAGTCGCAATTTTCAATTCCGTCCTGCAGGGCGCGCGCAATGATGCGCGTATTGCCCGTTTTGGAACTCACAACAATCAAGGGCTTCATGGCTGCCTCTTTTTCAAACACTCTCGCAAAACGCTTTTCTGCCGGCGAAAAACGCCTCCTTCACCGAATCGATGAGCTGGTGGTTTTCACGTCCGACATACACCGAAAACGCAATATTGCCCTCCTTGTCAAAGAAAATCACGCAGTGCGACTCAAGCTGCATGAAGGGAATCGAGACAAAGGCGATGGCGCCGAGGGCTTCGTACTTGATGTGTCCGCCCACAACGGCGTTTTTGTTCAGGATGTTGTAGTAGCCGAACGCGCGTTTGCCGGCCGTGAGTTTGGCGTCGATTTCAAAGACGTGGGCGCCGCTCACGATGAAAAGCGTGGCGCGCTCCCAAGCCGCAAGGCTTGCCCAGACGTCGTCAAAGATTTCGGAGGCTTCGCCCGTCACGAAGGCGCACATGTCGGGGTCAAGCAGCTGCGCGGCCTCAAGCGGCGTCACTTCGAGCTTTGCGGCAAGGGTTTTAACTAGTTGGATAAAAACCTCCCAAATCTCTCATAACGTGCTGTGACCAAACCCGTAACCGCTAAGCTGATGACGAGGAGTACGAGCATCTTTTCAACCGGAGGATGCCATGACACTGTGCTCCATCGGCGTTATTGCCAAGCGATACGGGGTGAGTCCCAGCACGGTTCGACGCTGGGCGGACAAGGGACTTCTTGGCGTCGTCAAGCG
>CALXOY010000005.1 GCA_944390145.1 uncultured Duodenibacillus sp. | reverse complement strand
TTGAGTAACTGCTTGAGCCCCGGTTTGGTGCAGTTGAGCCCGCTGCCGATGTCCGTGAGGACTTCTTCACAGCCGGCTGACTTCAACCGCTGCACCTGGCGCTTGAGATCCTCCTTCTGGTCATGCGAAGAAACGCGGGCGTAGCCGATATGCCTCCTGCCGCTGCCAGCTGGCGCAGATTCAAGTGCGAACCGCCGGTGGCCTCCCAGCGTGCGCTTGACGACGCCAAGAAGTCCCTTGTCCGCCCAGCGTCGAACCGTGCTGGGACTCACCCCGTATCGCTTGGCAATGACGCCGATGGAGCACAGTGTCATGGCATCCTCCGGTTGAAAAGATGCTCGTACTCCTCGTCATCAGTTTAGCGGTTACGGGTTTGGTCACAGCACGTTATGAGAGATTTGGGAGGTTTTTGCCAAATAGTTAAAACCCCGTGCAATCAATGAATGCCCGCCTTAAGCAAAACGGCGCGAGCCTTGCCGCCTTCCAAGCACCTGAGAAAACTCTTGACCGCTGCATCCTTTTCGTGCCCGGACACCACGGCGGCGGTCATTTCAATGGGCGCGTAGCCATCTTCAATGGCAATCATGCCGCCCAGCTTGTCCTTGTTTTTCTGCGCCGCCTGATAATTCACAAAGCCCGCATCCACCTCGGCTCGCATCACATAGGAAACCACCTGCGGCACGCCCGAAACCTGCATGAGCTTGGGCTTGACGGCGGCTTTGAATGCCTCCGGCCGGCGTTCCATCCATTCAAGCGCTGCACGGCCATAAACGGCGGCTCTTGCATCGGGATGCGCAATCCGTGTGACGGCTTTTCCGGCAAGAACGTCAGTATCCTTCATGTCAATGCCTTTTCTCCAGACAAGCACCAAAGGAGTCCTGCCGAGCGGCTGCATCACGGAGAACTTCACCGGGGTTTTCAACTTCAAAAGAGTCGTTTTGTCCGTGATGACGACATTGGCTCCGCCGCCGGAAGAAACCTGCGCCAGCATCTGGCCGATGTTGCCGCCGTAGCTTTCAACGATGCCTCCTTGCACCTCCTGTTGACAGGCCTTGACCAAATTCTTGACGACGGGCACATAACCCGCCCCCGTCGTCACCATTGCACCAGAGAATGCTGCAGAACTTGCAAAGATTCCCGCCAGAAAAACTCCCAATGCCCGCTTCATTTTTGCTTCCAAAGAAAGAAACCGCAGCAGGCAGTATGCACCGTTATTCATTTTTGGTCAAACGGTTTCAGCAAACCGGCTCTCTTCCTGATCAAAAGCATGCAGCTTGATCATCATCCTGCCCAAACGGACATTGCTGAAGGCGGCAGCCGGGGGTCTGCGAATGCAGGAGCCGGCGCATCGCGCCTCCAAAACGCTAAAGGCCGCCCGAAAAAAAAATTCGGACGGCCACCGTTGTAGAATTATTTCGTGCGGATTAACCACGCAAGCAATAAAACAGCAAGAAATGCGCCGTCGATATGGACGTCGCCCGTGCTAATAGTGATAGCCTGTGGCATAATCTCCCACGAGGTTGATTGCGTGAACAACATAGACCTCCTTTAAAAAAAGAGGCTCGGTGTTACTGCACCGGGCCTTACTCATATCCTCGGCAGATGCGTGGGAATGCATCTTGCCGAGGTCCTGGATTTCGGCTTTCGCCGAAAACTTTTAAGACGAAAACTTGTGCGTTTCGGCGCAAAGTTTCAATCCAGGCAACGTTTCGACCCGTCAATCTCCGTTGTGAGCCCGGTTCCACAGGCTTTTTCCTCTTGCCTGGCAGTTTTCAAAATCCTGGATTTCTCGTCCTCTGACGCTCAAATCTTTCGCCTCGGGCACACGCTTGAAATTGGCCCGATTTTCAAGCGAAAAACCTCGATGGAACGCCGTTTCCCGGACGCCCGAACTTTGGGCTTGTGCTATAGTCGACGATGGGTCTTTAGCCGTAGAAGGCGGACCTTTTTTCATTCGTGAAAAGAGCGGCCGCACCGGCATCAAAACAACGAAAAGAATCTCGGGAGAAATCGAGTGGATGCTCGACAGACATGGTCAAGCCGCTTGACCTATATTCTGACTGTAGCCGGCGCAACGATCGGCTTTGGCGCCACGTGGCGCTTTCCTTATCTTGTCGGTGAAAACGGCGGCGGCGCCTATGTTCTCACCTTCATCGCCGTCATGATGCTCGTGGGCATTCCGATCATCCTGGTGGAAAACGTCATCGGCCGCCGCGCCCAGTCCAACAGCGTGGACGCGTTCCTGCTTGCCGGCCGCGCCCCCGGCTCGACTCCAAGCCGCCTGTGGGCCATCTTCGGATACACGGGACTGCTCGGCGCCTTCGGCATTCTTGCTTATTACATGGTAATCGGCGGCTGGGTGATCTCCTACATCTGGCACATCCTGCTCGGCATGGCGGGCATTTCCGGCGGACTTGACCTTTCGAGCCCCATCACCAAGGAAGTGACCGAGGCCTTCTATACGAGAAGCATTGAAAACTCCCCCTTTGTCATCGGCCTGTGCACCTTTGCTTTTGTCGCAATCAACTGGGTGATCCTGCGCAAGGGCGTCATTGAGGGCATCGAGCGTTCGGTGAAGTACCTGATGCCCCTGCTGTTCCTGTGCCTTCTCATCATGGTGGTGCGCAACCTCACCCTGGACAACGCCGCCGAAGGCATCCGCTTTTACCTGATGCCCGACTTCTCCAAGATCACGCCGCGGCTCTTCCTTGACGTGCTCGGCCAGGTGTTCTTTGCGCTCTCGCTGGGCTTTGGCGTGATGATCACGCTTTCCTCGCACCTGAGTCCCAAGGAGGATATGACCAAAACCGCCATCATCACCGGCATCATCAACACGATCGTCGCCGTGATGGCGGGCTTCATGATCTTCCCGTCGCTTTTCAGCGCCAACCTCGCCCCCGACTCCGGTCCCTCGCTGGTGTTCAAGTCGCTGCCGATCGCCTTCTCGGAGATGTTCCTCGGCAACGTCTTTGCGATCATTTTCTTCCTGCTGCTGGTGATTGCGGCGTTGACGACGTCGCTCACGATCTATCAGGTGATCATCAGCGTGCTGGTTGAAAAGCTGCACATGAGCCTTGGACGGGCCATCAACGTCACGCTCGGCGGCATCTTCATTCTCGGCAACATCCCCTGCATTCTCGCCTACGGCCCCTGGCGCGACATCCGCATCCTGGACCGCAATATCTTCGACGCGTTTGACTTCATCAGCGGCAACATCTGCTTTGTGCTCACCGCGCTCGGCGCCACCATCTTTGTGGGCTGGGTGATGAAGCAAAACGCCACCGACGAGCTCGACAACGGCGGTGCGCTGCCGCACAAGACGACGGGCCTGTGGTTCGGCCTCGTGCGCTACGTGATTCCGGTCGTGATCATCGCCATTTTCGCGTACGGCCTGCGCGGCTTCTTCCTGTAGTCCGCCGTCCGCTTGCCAACGGCAAAGAAGGAATTGTCCGCCGGGCAGTTCCTTTTTTGTTCACGGCGCTTTGCTCCGTCCAACCCGCAGGTGCAGTCCATGCAAGTCTTGAAAACCTCCATTGCCGACGTACTGATCCTGCAGCCCGACGTCTATGAGGATGCACGGGGCTGCTTCTGGGAGTCCTACAGCCGCCGCAGCTGCTCGCGGCTTGGCATTGATGCGGATTTTGTCCAGGACAGCACGTCGTTTTCCCGCAAAGGGGTGCTGCGCGGCCTGCACTACCAAAAGGGCGTTCACGCACAGGCAAAGCTTGTGAGCGCTGCCTGCGGCCGCATCCTGGACGCCGCGCTTGACATCCGCGCGGGCTCGCCCACGTTCGGACAGTGCGTTCTGGCAGAACTCACGGCCGCAAACCATCGGCAGATGTTCATTCCGACGGGCTTTGCGCACGGCTTTGTCGTGCTCTCCGAGACAGCGCTTGTCTGCTACAAGTCAAGCGCCTTTTATGCGCCCGAAAGCGAAGGCGCCGTCAATGCGCTCGATGAAGCGCTTGCCATCGACTGGCCCGTTGCCAAAGACCAAATCCTGCGTTCGCCCAAAGACGCGGCCGCCGCCGGCTGGGAGGCGTACCTGCAGCGCCCCGACTTTTTCTACGGAGCTTGAAGGCGATGCTTCTTGTCACCGGCTCCTCGGGGCAGCTTGGCCGGGCGCTTGTCAAAGCCTGCGAAAAAGAGGCGATTGCCTGCAAAGGGCTCTCGCGCGCTTCGTTTGACATTTTCCGCCGCGATGACTTTAAAGCCCTGCGGCGGAACAACACAATCACGTGCATCATCAACTGCGCGGCCTTCACCGACGTCGAAGCCGCAGAAAAAGCGGAAAACCGGCGGGCGCTTTATCTTGCCAACGTCGAAGCCGTCCGCCGCCTGGGCCTGACCGGCCGGCCGGTGATTCACATTTCCACGAACTACGTCTTTGGCGGCGAAAACGCGCTTGCCTATGAAGCGGAGGACTTTCGCAGCCCCGTCAACCGCTACGGCTTGAGCAAGGCGATCGGCGAAGACGCGCTCCGGGACGCGGGATGCCCGGGCATCATCCTGCGCACGGCGGCGCTCTACAGCAAGGACGAAGGCACGAAAAACTTTTACCAGACGATCCGGCGTCTGGCGCAGACGCGGGATCGCCTTGAGGTGGTGGCCGACCAATGCATCTCACCCACCCGCACAGACGACCTGGCGCAGGCCGTGCTGCAGCTGATCCGGCAGGGCGAGCACCTCAAGCCCATGCACAGGATGCACTTTACCAACAGCGGCGGCTGCAGCTGGCACGCCTTTGCCAGCGCGATCGTGCAGCTTGCCGGCGCGCGCACGCACGTCGATCCCATTTCCTCGGCGCAGTATGTCTGTCTTGCCAAACGCCCCACCAACGGGATACTCTCGCTCAAAACGCTTCAGCCCTGCGGCATCACCCCGCGGCACTGGCTTGAAGCGCTCACCGACGACTAACGATCCAGCATGTTTTCACAATCGATTTTGATTACCGGCGGCGCGGGCTTTATCGGCAGCAACTTTGTCGCAGACTTCGCCGCGCGGCACCCCGACTACCGGCTCATCGACCTCGACGCCCTCACCTACGCGAGCTTCGGCAAGGCCTTTTGCGAGCAGCAAAGACTGCCCAATGTCGAAACGGTCAAGGGCGACATCCGCGACGCGGCGCTCGTCAAAAGCGTTTTTGAAGACTACGGCGTCACGGGCGTCATCCACTTTGCCGCCGAGAGCCATGTGGACAATTCCATTGTCGACCCGCTCTTATTTGTCGACACCAACGTCAACGGCACCGTGACGCTTTTAAACGTTGCGCGGCAGTACTGGCAGCGCAAGGGGTGCTTGACGCAGGCGCGCTTTCATCACGTCTCCACCGACGAGGTCTACGGGACGCTCGCGCCGGACGCGGGGCTTTTCACTGAAGAGACGCCCTACGCGCCAAACGGCCCCTACTCGGCAAGCAAGGCCGCAAGCGACCTTCTGGTGCGTGCATACTCGCGCACCTATGCGATGAACACCACCATCACCAACTGCTCGAACAACTACGGGCCGCACCAGCACCGGGAAAAGCTCATTCCCACGATCATCGCGCGGGCGCTTGCGCATGAAACGATCCCGCTTTACGGCACGGGCGGCAACATCCGCGACTGGATCTGGGTGATGGATCACTGCCGCGCCGTGGATCTGGTTTTTCATCACGGGCGGGCCGGAGAAAGCTACAACGTGGGAAGCCGCTGCGAAAAGACGAACCTTGAGATGACGCACACGGTCTGCAGCCTGCTTGACGCCCTGCAGCCCTGGCCGGGCCACCGGTATGCCGAACTCATCGGCTTTGTCAAGGACAGGCCGGCGCACGACTTCCGCTACGCCATCGACCCTTCCAAGATCTCCCGCGAGCTGGGCTTTGCACCGGCCATGCCCTTTGAAAAAGGCATGCTGCTCACCGTGCAGTGGTACCTGCAGCACCCGGAGGTCTTAAAGGACGCGCCGGAGAAAAACTGAAAAAGGCTTGCACAAAGCCGCGGCGGATCCTGCACAAGCCTCAAAGACGGTTTGCTACCGGTCGCTCACGCGCACCAGCTCCACGTCGAAAATGAGCGTCGCATAGGGCGGGATGACGCCCGGATAGCCCTGTGCGCCGTAGGCGAGGTTGTAGGGGATGGTCAGTCTGCGCTTGCCGCCCACCTTCATGCCTTCGATGCCCATTTCCCAGCCCTGGATCACCATGCCGCTGCCGAGCGGAAATTCGATGGGTTCGCCGCGGGGAATGCTCGAATCAAAGATCGTGCCGTCTTCAAGCCTTCCCGTGTAGTGCACGGCGACAACCTTGCCGGCGGTGGCAACTTCGCCACGGCCCTCTTCAACTTCATCGATTTGAAGTTCGCCCGGCTCGGGCACTTCTTCAACGTCAAGCAGCTCGACCTCAAACTCAAGCGTGGCGTTGGGAGGAATCACGCCGCCCGCACCGTACTCGCCGTAGGCGTATTCGGGAGCGATCACCAGCTTGCGTTTGCCGCCCACCTTCATGCCGGAAAAGCCCTGGTCCCAGCCGCGGATCACCTGTCCCGCGCCCAGCATGAAGTCAAAGGGCTGACCGCGCTCGAGGCTGGAGTCAAACACGGTGCCGTCGGTGAGGCGCCCGGTGTAGTGCACGGTGATGTGCATGCCGGGACGGGCCTCGGGCCCCTCGCCCACAACGATGTCGGTGATTTGCAAAGGTTCAGTCATGGCTGCTTCCTTAAAAAATGGGAAATCGTGCTCCCCGCCGGGAGCCGGTTCAAAAAACTTGCCCCCGTATCATGCCCGAAGAAGCGGCTTCAGACAACCGCGCAGCCCGCCGGCAAGCCGCAAGAACCGCCCGGAGCACTTTGGCCAATTAAGTAGGTTGCCTTATTGCACTGCCTGCAAAGTCCGCGTAAAGTAGAGCGCAAGGAAAGACCGGAAGGCGGTATTTCCGGTTGATGAAACCCATTGGAAGCTTTTTCACACGAGACAGTCATGTTGACGGCAAAGCTCTACAACCAGTCCTGGCGTTGGCACCTCCCATAGGCGGGTGCGCTTTGTCATGTCAAAACACTTTCGGTGAAGCTTGAGAAACAGAACCCGCGGACAGAAAGGTCGGCGGGTTTTTTCATACCCCATCAACGCTCAGACTCGGATCCGCGGGAAAACCAAAAAGGAAGGGATCAAAAATGAAGTCTGAGGCAGCTCAACAATCCGTCTCCCATCTGCTTGCGCCGGCTCCCTGTTGGCGTCGCCCGTTTCAGCTCCAGCCCCAAACCCGACAACGCTTCTGAAACGCATACGACTCCATAAAGGAAACTGAAATGACACCGGCTCTTGAACTCCTCTACGCCCGCCAGAATCTGACCAGCGTCCAGACCGAGGAACTCTTTACCAAGATCTTCAACGGCGAAACCGATCCCGCGGTCTTCGCCTCCATTCTCACCGCGCTCAAGATGAAGGGCGAGGCCCCCTCGGAAATCGCCGGCGCGGCGCGGGCCATGGTGCGCGCCGCCCGCCCCTTCCCGCGCCCGGAAGGCATTGAAATCGGCGAAATCGTGGGCACGGGCGGCGACGGCAAGCAGTCGATCAATGTCTCCACCCTGGCCGCCCTGGGCGCCGCCTCCAACGGACTCTACATCGCCAAGCACGGCAACCGCAGCGTGTCGTCGAAAACGGGCGCCTCCGACCTGCTCACGGCGCTCGGCTTTAACATTTCGCCCGACCCCGAAGACGCCGCACGGCTGCTGACGGGCTGCGGCTTTGCCTTTTGCTTTGCGCAGCTCTACCACACCTCAATGAAAAACGTGATGCCGGTGCGCTCGGCGCTAGCCACTCGCACGATCTTCAACATCCTGGGCCCGCTCACCAACCCCTCGCATCCGGACTATGCCGTGATCGGCGTCTATGATACGTCGCTCATCAAGCCCGTGGCGCAGACGCTCAGGGAGCTCGGCATGAAGCGCGGATTTGTGGTGCACGGCAGCGGCTATGACGAAATTTCGGTTTCCGGCCCCTCGGAATACGCCGAGCTCATGGAAGACGGCTCGATTCGCACCGGACGCTTCACGCCGCAGGACTTCGGCATCAATACGCTTTACACCGAAGACGATGTGCGCGGGGGCCTGCCCGAGGAAAACGCCCACATTGCGCTTGACGTCCTGAGCGGCAAAGGAAAGCCCGCACACAACGACATGGTGTGCGCCAACATGGCGCTGCTGCTTTTAGCCGGCAAACGCGTCCACACCATCGACGAAGGCGTTGCTCTGGCGCGCGAGACGCTGCAGACGGGCCGCGCGATGAAAATCGTGCAGGCGCACCGCGACTTCGCGCAAAAGGGCGTTCTCCCGTAGGAAAAGAATCCATTGTGAAGCCACTGATTTTTTAAGGACTGCATCAAATGTTGTTGAATCCCTTCTTCGGCAAGTTCGGCGGCCAGTTCGTTCCCGAGATCCTGCTGCCGGCCCTTGATTCGCTCGAAAAAGCCTTCGTTGACGCGCAGCACGATCCGGCCTTTCAGGCCGAGCTCGGCAATCTGCTCACAACCTACGCGGGGCGCCCCACGCCGATCACGCTTTGCCGCAACCTCACCAAGGGCACGCGCGCCAGGCTTTATTTAAAGCGCGAAGACCTCGTGCACGGCGGCGCGCACAAGACCAACCAGGTGCTGGGGCAGGCGCTGCTTGCCAAGCGCATGGGCAAGACGCGCATCATCGCTGAAACGGGCGCGGGGCAGCACGGCGTCGCCACGGCCATTGCCTGCGCCCTGATGGGCTTTGAGTGCCGCATCTACATGGGCGCCAAGGACGTCGAGCGGCAAAAGCCCAATGTGCTGCGCATGGAGCTGATGGGCGCCGAGGTGCACCCGGTAACCGAAGGCGCGGGGACCTTGAAGGAAGCCTGCAATGCGGCGCTGCGCGACTGGGCCGGCAGCTTTGAAACCACCCACTACATGCTCGGCACGGCCGCAGGCCCCCACCCCTACCCCACACTGGTGCGCGAGTACCAAAAGATCATCGGCGAAGAGGCCAAGCGCCAGCTCATGGAAGTCGAGCACCGGCTGCCCGACGCCGTCGTCGCCTGCGTGGGCGGCGGCTCGAACGCAATCGGCATCTTCACGGACTTTGTGAAGGAAAAGGGCGTGCGCCTGATCGGCGTCGAGCCCGCGGGTCTCGGCATTGAAACGGGCGAACACGGCGCCCCGCTGGGACACGGCCAGGAAGGCATTTTCTTTGGCGCACGGTCCTTCAACATGCAAACCCCCGACGGCCAGATCAAGGAGTCCTATTCGATTTCGGCGGGCCTGGACTTCCCCTCGGTGGGCCCGGAGCACGCCTACTTAAAAAGCATCGGGCGCGCGGAGTATGTGAGCGCCACCGACGATGAGGCGCTTCTGGCCTTCCGCGACCTGTCGCTGCACGAAGGCATCATTCCGGCCCTGGAAAGCAGCCACGCACTAGCCTACGCGCTCAAGATGATCCGCGCCGAACCGGAAAAGGAGCAGGTCATCCTCTGCAACCTCTCCGGCCGCGGCGACAAGGATGTGAACCAGGTGCTCGACCGCTTTGAGCGCAACGGGCTTTTCAAGAACGGGCAGCTTGACCGCGAAGCCTATGTCAACGCCAAGACGCTTTAAGAATTTGAAGAAGGACAGGACAGCCATGACCGATCGTTTTGCCAAGTGCTTTGCCGCACTCAAGGATCAAAAGGAGGGGGCGCTCGTTCCCTTTGTCAACCTCTGCGACCCGACACCGGAAAAAAGCCTGGAAATTCTGGAAATCCTCTGCGCGGCCGGCGCCGACGCCTTTGAGCTCGGCATCCCCTTTTCCGACCCGAGCGCCGACGGCCCCGTGATCTGCATGAGTTCCAAACGGGCTCTGGAAAACGGCTCAACCACCCGCAAGTGCCTCGACGTCGTGCGCCGCTTTCGCGAGCGCCACCCCGAGGTGCCGTTGAGCCTCATGATCTACATCAATCTGGCCTACGCACCGGGCCTTGACAACTTCTTTGAAGAATGCAGCAAGGCCGGCATTGACGCCGTGCTCATCCCCGACATTCCGAGTTCGATGCGCGCCAGCGAATCCGAGTGGGACAGTGCGGCAAGAAGCCACGGCATCCAGTTGATCAGCCTCGTGCCGCCCAACGCCGACGACGACAAGGTGCGGCTCATTTCCTCGCACAGCGAGGGCTACATCTACCTGATGTCCAGAAGCGGCGTCACGGGCACCGACCGCACCGCGGGCATGCCCACGCGGCACGTCGTTGAGATCATGAAGGAAGCAGGGGCCCCGGCGGCGCTCCTTGGCTTTGGCATCAGCAAGCCCGAGCATGTGCGCGAAGCGATGGCCCACGGCGTGGCGGGCGTCATCGTGGGCTCGGCCTACGTGCGGCTCATCACGGAAAACTTAAAGGACGATGCGGCCCTTAAAAAGCGCTCACCGACTACACGCGCAGCATGAAGGAGGCGGCAAAGCTCTGAGGCTTTCCCTCACCAGTCCGCCGCCCGAGGGAATCGAGCTAACAAGCGACTAAACGCTCACAAGTTCGATTCCCTCTTTTTTGCCCCGGTTGCGGCTGTAGCGCTTGGTCTGCACGCCGTCCCAATGCTCGTGCACGCCAAGCGGTGCGGCAACGGGCTTTTGCCCGTCGGTGTAGCGCGTGCCGGAGGGGGCTTTTGGAATCATCGCCGCCTCGTGCAGGTAGTTTTCCTCGGCAAGGCGGCCGGCCAGCACGCTGTTTTTGCGCGTCATATTGGGTTCGTTGATCAGAAAGTCGGCGCCCACCGAGTCGATGGCGACCGGATCCTGCGAAACGAAAAGGCTTGCGCAAAAGCCCCCGTTAAAGGGCGGCATCGACCAGCGCGCGTCGCGTGCGGTAAGCGACACGCTTTCGCCCGTGGCGGTGAGAAGCCCGTCCAGCAGATAGAGCACCGTTTTGCCGCCCAGCTCGCGGCGGGCCATGAGGTCGGTGAGAACGCTGTAGTCGCCGTAGTCGGCCGAGGCCACATTGCCGTGCAGGCCCGCTGCCTGCGGCGCACGCATCCGGTCGCTGTTGACAAAGCTGCCGAAGTGGTTCTTGCCGCAAAGCGTCATGCCGTAGCAGTGGCCCTTGAGGTTGGCAAGGTTGATGAGGTATCGGGCCTGCGTCACGCACTGCGGGATGTAGCTTGCGTCGCCCGAAACCGCGCCCGACCACTCAATTCTGGCGCTGCGGTCGGCTGCGGCGTCCATCGCCGTTCCCGGCGCCCGGTGGCGGAATTGAATATCCTTTAAGTCGCCCGACGCGACATGCTGCATCAGGTAGTGGGGAAAGATGCGGCCTGCGTCGTAAAAGGTGATGTCGGCAGCCCGCACGCCCAGATGTTCAACGAGCGAGGCGGCAAGCTCGCGCAGCAGCACCGCGTTGCCGTAGCTTTCCTCGGTGAATCCCGCCGCCTTGTCGCCATAGGCGCCTGCGCCGTTCATATTGACCTTGACGGCGATTTTCTCGCCCGGCTCATAGCCGCGATTGCTGCCCCGGCGCGCATTGAAATGGGCAAAAAGCGCCTGCCAGGCCTCTTTGATCGAGCGGCCGTCGCCCGCAAGCGCACAGACCGCCTTTTCGAGCATCCGGCGGATCACCAGCGCCTGAAAGTGCTCGAGCTCCCACCAGTAGCCCTGTCCGTCCCAAGAGACGGCGGCCGCATCGTGCGCCCAGACAACACGCCCGGGATTAAGTCCCACGCCGCGGCCCAACGGCTCGTGCGCAGGAAAGCCCTTTGGCGCGTCCTTTACGCCCGCAGCCGTCATGTTTTGCGACGCAAAAAGCGCCGCTGCGGCAATGAGTTTTCTGCGGCTCACACAAAGCTCCGTCATGGTGATGTCCCCCCAAATCGTTTCCCACAGTATGCGGAGACTTTCATAAAATAACAAATACCTTTTGAAAATCCATTTTCATGCCTCAAAAGCATGAAAGGAAAAGCCATGGACATCCGCGTGCTTCGCTACTTTCTTGCCGCCGTTGAGGCGCAGTCGATTACAGGCGCCGCCAAGCGCCTATTTGTGACGCAGCCCACCTTAAGCCGGCAGTTTCATGAGCTCGAAGACGAGCTCGGGCAAAAGCTCTTTGAGCGCAGCAACCGCCGGCTTCGCTTGACGCCCAAGGGCGAGCAGTTTCTCGAGCGCGCCCGTGCGATTGTGGAGCTGTGCGACAAAACCCGTGCGGAAATGCGTGCGCAGGACGAGCTTTGCGGCGACATCCGGATTGCCGCGGGCGAAACGCCGGCCCTGAGGACGCTTGCGCGGGCCATCAAGCGTCTCAGAGAGGCTGCGCCCAACGTGCGCTGCCACATTGTCTCCGGGTCGGAGGAAACCGTTAGAAGCGAACTGCACAGCGGGCTTACCGACCTCGGCGTCCTGGTGGGCACGGCCGACGCCACGGGCTACGCGAGCCTGCGGCTCAAAACACGCGACGTTTGGGGCGTGATCACCCGCACTGACGGGCCTTGGGCGGAAAAGACGCGCATTGAAGCCCAAGACCTCGTGGGCGAGCCGCTTTTGTGCTCGCGGCAGTCCTACGAGCGGCATGAGTTTTCCGGGTGGCTCAAGTATCTCGCCGAAGACCTCAAGATCGTGGGCACCTTCAACCTGCTCTACAACGCCTGTCTGGAGGCCGAAGCGGGCGTGGGCCACGTGCTTGCGCTGGGCGGCATCGTCAATCCCGCACCCGAAATGCAGCTCAAGTGGCTGCCGCTTTATCCCGCGCTTTACGCCGACGTCTCGGTGGTGTGGGAGCCAGGGCGCAGGCTCACCAAGCCCCTGCAGATGCTGCTTGACTTCCTGCAGCAGGAGGAGGCGGCGCTTGCAAATGACGCGCCCGCTTAGAAGAGCTCGCCCTGGCGCGCGTCCTTTTGCTGCACGGGGGAACTCACCGACAACCCCAACAGCCGCACGCCGCGCGCAGGGATGTCGACGTCAGTCAAAAGCGCCGCCGCGGCGCGCATGATCGCCGCCTTTTCGGTGAGCGGCACGGCCGCGGTCATGCTGCGCGTCACGGTCTTGAAGTTGTAGTAGCGCACCTTGAGCGTGAGCGTGGTGCCCACAAAGCGGCTGCGCCGCAGCCTCTCCTCGAGCGTCTGCGCCAGGCGCCCGAGCTCTTCGAGCACAAAGGCGCGGTCGGGGAGGTCGACTTCATAGGTCGTCTCGCAGCCCACGCTTTTGCGCTCGTGCGCGGGCTGCACCGGACGGTCGTCGATGCCGCGGGCAAACTTGTAGTAGACCACGCCCGCCTGCCCGAACTGGGCGACGAGCTCAGAAAACGGCATTTTCAAGAGATCGGCGCCCGTTTTCACGCCCAGTTTTTCAAACTTCTCAGCGGTCACCGGCCCCACGCCCCAGAAGGCCTTCACCGGCAGCTGCTCGATGAAGCGCCGGGCGCGCAGCGGGTGGATCGTGCACAGGCCGTCGGGCTTGCGCCAGTCGCTTGCGACCTTGGCCAAAAACTTGTTGTAGGAGACGCCTGCGCTTGCAACAAGATGAAGCTCGCGGCGGATGTCGGCCTTGATGCGCTTCGCGACCTCCACGCCCAGCTCCAGACCGAGCTTGTTTTGCGTCACATCCAGATAGGCTTCATCAATGGAAACCGGCTCCACAAGATCCGTGTAGCGGCGAAAAATCCCCCGCACCTCCTCTCCCACGGCCTTGTAGACGCTCATCCGGCCTTCGATGAAGACGAGATCCGGGCACAACATCCGGGCCCGCGCGCTCGGCATGGCGCTTTTGACGCCGAAGGCCCGGGCCTCGTAGCTTGCAGTGGCCACCACGCCGCGCGAATCGGCGTGCCCGACGGCAACAGGCCTGCCGCGCAGCTCGGGATGGTCGCGCTGCTCGATGGACGCAAAAAAGGCATCCATGTCGATGTGGATGATTTTGCGGTTCGTGTCGTTGAGGAGAACTGGTTCGCTTGCGATCATGGGGCAAAGATTAAGCGTTTGCGGGCGTTTGGAGAAAACGTGACGCAACGAAGTGCGCATTCTGCCGTGCACCATGCCCTCCTTGCCATGCTTATAGGGCATGAAATGTGCGGCAAATAAAGTATTTGTTATTTCACAGCGCTCTTTCTACACTTTTTTGCACCGATAAAGCCTTTATGAAGGAGAAGCTCATGAAAATAGAAGCCGCTGCCGCCGTTCTGGCCGCCTCGCTTTCGGCCTCCATCGCCGCCGCTGATCTTGTCGCCGCGCCCGACTGCCGCAACAACACAACTGAAGGCAGCCCCGTCAAGGCTGCGCAGCTTCATCTCATGCAGGAATGGGACAAGGTCTTTCCACGCAGCGACAAGGTCAACCACAGCAAGGTGACCTTCGTCAACCGCTTCGGCATTACGCTTGCAGCCGACCTCTATGCGCCCAAAAACGCCGCCGGCAAAATGCCCGCGGTGGCTGTGAGCGGCCGTTTGCTAAAAGCTGCCAAATCTTCCATCCGCGCAGTTTTCAGCATTTATTCGTTCTGACTCCTGCGGATTTCTCCTGCAGGGCAGTCCGGCGCCCAACGGTACTTTCGATTCC
>CALXOY010000004.1 GCA_944390145.1 uncultured Duodenibacillus sp. | reverse complement strand
ATGCAGTCTCAGGAACACACCACCGTTTACCGCAAGGACTATCGTCCCTACACGCACAGCATCGACTCGGTTGAACTTGACTTTGTCCTCAACCCCGAGTCCACCACCGTCACCTCGACCATGATCGTCACGCCGCTGCGCGGCGCGGCCACCACCGACCTGGTGCTCGACGGCGGTCCCGATCTTTTCATCGAAAAAGTGCTCATCGACGGCCAGCAAGCCAAGGAGCGCTACCAGGTGGTCGCCGGCAAGCTCACCATCAAAAACATCAACCGCCAGGCCACGATCACGATCGTCAACAGCATCGTGCCGCTCAACAACACGTCGCTCTCAGGCATCTACATGAGCCGCGGCGCCTTCATGAGCCAGTGCGAGGCCCAAGGCTTTCGCAACATCACCTACTGGCCCGACCGACCCGACGTGATGAGCCGCTTCACGGTGACGATCCACGCCGAGAAGACCCAGTACCCGGTGCTGCTGAGCAACGGCAACCTGGTGGCCGAGGGCGACGAGGCCGACAACCGCCACTGGGTGCGCTGGGAGGATCCCTTTAAAAAGCCCTGCTACCTCTTTGCGCTGGTGGCCGGACGCTTTGTGGCGCGTGAGGAGACGATCAAGACCAAGAGCGGGCGCGACGTGCTGCTGCAGGTCTGGACCGAGGAGAAGAACTACCCGAATTCCGCGCACGCGCTCGAAAGCCTGAAGAAGGCCATCGCCTGGGATGAGAACCGCTGGGGCCTTGAGCTTGACCTCGACCGCTTCATGATTGTCGCCACCGACGACTTCAACTTCGGGGCGATGGAAAACAAGGGGCTCAACATCTTCAACTCGCGCTACGTCATGGCCTCCCCCGAGATTGCCACCGACCGCGACTATCAGAACGTGGAGTCCATCGTCGGCCACGAATACTTCCACAACTGGACGGGCGACCACATCACGCTGCGCGACTGGTTTCAGCTCACGCTCAAGGAGGGCCTCACGGTCTTTCGCGAGCAGGAGTTCACCGCCGACATGCAGCCCGATGAATCGAGCCGCGCGGTGGAGCGCATTCTCGCGGTGCGGGCGCTGCGCAACTATCAGTTTGCCGAGGACGCGGGCCCCATGGCCCACCCGATCCGTCCGGACAGCTACCAGGAGATCGACAACTTCTACACGATGACCGTGTATGAAAAGGGCGCCGAGGTGATTCGCATGCTGCAGACGCTGCTCGGCGTCGATGGCTTTAAGAAGGGCATGGAGCGCTACGTGCAGCTCTTTGACGAGTCGGCCGTCACCTGCGACGACTTCATCCGCGCGATGGAGGAAGCCAACGCCGTGGATCTCACCAACTTCAGCCTGTGGTGGTCGCAGGCGGGCACGCCGCGCGTGACCGTTGAAACGAACTGGGATCAGGAAAAGTCCACCTACACGATCCGCGCAAGCCAGTCGACGCCGCCCACGCCCGGACAGCCCGACAAGTATCCGCTCGTGATTCCCATCCTGGTGGGCCTGATCGGACAAAACGGGCGCGACCTGCCGCTCAAGCTTGCCGGCAGCGGCGCCGAACCGGTCACCACCGCCAAGCTCGTGCTCGAAAACGCCGAGGACGAGTGGACCTTTGAAGGCATCACCGAAAACCCGGTGCTCTCGCTCGGCCGCGGCTTCTCGGCGCCCGTGATCTTCGAGTATCCCTATACGCTGCAGGAGCTGCAGTTCCTGGCGCTGCACGACTCTGATGGCTTCAACCGCGCCGACGCCATGGAGCGGCTGATGCTCAATGTGGCAAACGACATCGCCGACACGATCGAAGTGGGCGGCGAGCCCGATGTGCACGGCGCGCTCCTGGCGGCTTTTGAGGGCATCCTCACCAACAGCCATCTCTCGCCCGAGTACCGCGCAACCGTGCTCGAACTGCCCTCGGAAAAGGCGATTGCGAGCCGCCGCGCGATGATCAACCCGATCACCGTGCGCCGTGCACGCGACTTCCTGCAGGAGGCGATCAGCCGCAAGCTCTCGCACAAGCTTGGGGCCGAATACATGGGCAGCATGCCGGTCGAATTCAAGTTCACGCCCAAGGACGCGGGCAGGCGCGCGCTGCGCAACCTGACGCTTGAGTACTGCCTTGCAGGCGGCAACGCCAAGGCGCTTTTGGACGCACGTGATCAGTTTGAAGTCTCCGACAACCTCACCGACAGGCTGGCCGCCCTGCGCATGATCGTCAACAGCCAGAGCCCTGCCAAGATCGATGTGCTCAATGCCGCAGGCAAGCTCTGGGGCAATGAGCCGCTTTTGATCAACAAGTGGTTTACGGTGCAGGCCACGGCCCACGTCTACCCCAACGAATGCCCGGTGCTCGACCGCGTGAAGTCGCTGCTCGAATGCCCGGTCTTTTCGCTTAAAAACCCCAACAACGTTTATTCCCTGGTCAATGCCTACTTCACCAACAATGCGCCCGAATTCCACCGTCTTGACGGCGCGGGCTACGACTTCTGGGTGGAGATGGTGCTCAAGCTCGACCCCGTCAACAGCCATGTGGCGGCAAAGCTCGCGCGTGCGCTTGACAACTGGCGCCGCTACACGCCCGATCTTGCGCGCCTGATGTACGCGGCGCTCATGAAGGTCTCGCAGGTCGAGACGCTTTCGGCCGGCGTGCGTGAAGTCGTTCAAAAGGCCTTGAACAATCCCTGATTTTCAAAGAGACGCGTTATGCAGCAGAAAACCTTAGCCGAAGTCCTCCAAAACGAAGCCGCCGCGAACGGCCTGGATGATAAGCTTGCCAAACTGATTGAAGCCGTCGCCGCCTGCGGCGTGGAGATCAGCTCGGAAGTCGCCTGCGGGGCGCTTCTGGGCGTTCTGGGCCTTGCCGGAAGCGAAAACGTGCAGGGCGAGGAGCAGAAAAAGCTCGACGTGATCAGCAATGAAATCGTCACCAAGGCGGTGCTCGCAACGGGCGTCGTCGCGGCCTGCGCATCCGAAGAGATGGATCACTGCGTTGCGGCGCAAAGCAGCGAGCGCCTGCCCTATCTCATCTGCTACGACCCCCTGGACGGCTCAAGCAACATCGACATCAACGTCTCGATCGGCACGATCTTCTCGGTGCTGCCCAATCCGCGGGAGGACGCAAGCGCGCCCACGGACGTCGACTTCCTGCAGCCCGGCGACCGGCAGCTTGCCGCGGGCTACATCATGTACGGCCCGCAGACGCAGATGGCGCTCACCTTCGGGCGCGGCGTCATGCTCTTTACGCTGGATCCGCGCACCAAGACGTACGTGCTCACCAACGACAACGTGAAGGTGGCCGAACAGGCCAAGGAGTTTGCGATCAACTGCTCGAACATGCGCCACTGGGAGCCGCCCGTGCAGCGCTACATCAAGGAGCTGCTGGCCGGCGCCGAGGGCGTGCGCGGCAAGGACTTCAACATGCGCTGGGTGGCCGCCATGGTGGCTGAAGTGCACCGCATCCTCTGTCGCGGCGGCATCTTCATGTACCCGCGCGACAACCGCGATCCCTCCAAGCCCGGCAAGCTGCGCCTGATGTACGAGGCCAACCCGATGTCCTGGCTCATGGAGCAGGCGGGCGGCCGCGCCACGAACGGACACGTGCGCATCCTCTCGATCCAGCCCGAGAAGCTGCATCAGCGCGTGGCGGTCTTTTTGGGCGCTCGTGAAGAGGTCGAGCTGGTGACCTCCTACCACAACGCCGCCTAGTCTTTTTCACCTCTGCGGTAGCCTGAGCGCTTCGTCCGTGCGGGCGGGGCGCTTTTTTTGCAGCCGTGCAAAACAGCGCCTTCGCACCAATAACTTCGCCACTATTTGATTTATAGAATCAAAAGTATTTGATTTATTGTCAGCAACGCGCAAGAATTCCGTCAGAAGAAAAGAAGGCGGCGCCTTCAAACCCCACCACTTACTGCGGACCGGCGTTGGAAAAGGCCGGACGCTGCAAGGAGATCATCGCAATGGATAAAACGGAATTGAGCACCCGTTTCACGGACACCATGGCGAAGTTCACGGCGTACTTCGGCAAACACCTGCCCGACGACGTGCTCGCCAAACTCAAGGAAATGCGGACCAAGCAGGACACGCGTCTTGCCAAGGTCATGTACGACTCCATGTTCACCGACCTTGAGCTTGCCGAAAAGTTCAACGTCCCCTTCTGCCAGGACACGGGCGTCATTCAGTACTGGATCGAGTGCGGCTCCGAATTCCCGCTCATCGGCCAGATGCAGGAATGCCTGCGCGAGGCCACAATCCGCGCCACCAAGGAGGCGCCGCTGCGCCACAACGCCGTGCAGATCTTCGACGAGAAGAACACCGGCAACAACACGGGCGTGCGCATTCCTTGGCTTGACTGGGAGATCATCCCCGGGTCGGATCAGTGCACGATTCACGGCTACATGGCGGGCGGCGGCTGCTCGCTGCCGGGTACGGCCAAGGTGCTCATGCCGGTCGAGGGCTACGAAGGCGTCGTGCGCTTTGTCTTTGACAACATCTGCGACCGCGGCATCAACGCCTGTCCGCCGCTGCTTGTGGGCATCGGCATCGCCGGCTCCGTGGAAGTGGCCGCCAACCTCTCCAAGAAGGCGCTGATGCGCCCGATCGGCTCGCGCAACAGCAATCCGCGCGGCGCCGAATTTGAGCAGATCATCGAAAAGGGCCTCAACGACATCAACATCGGTCCGGGCGGACTCACCGGTGCGCTCTCGGTGATGGGCGTGCACGTCGAGCAGGCCGCGCGCCACCCCTCTTGCCTGGCCGTCGGCCTTTCCGTGGGCTGCTGGGGACACCGCCGCGCCACGATCCGCTTCAACGCCGACATGACCTATGAAATGATCTCGCACAAAGGAGTCACGCTGTGAGCAAGAAAATCCTGACCACGCCGATTCGCAGTGAGGACCTCGAAGACATCCGCATCGGCGACATCATTTATCTGAACGGCTACCTCATCACGGCGCGCGACTGCGCCCACACGAGGCTTGTCAAGCACGGCCGCAAGCTGCCCGTGGACCTCAAGGGCAAGGCGATCTTTCACGCCGGCCCCATCATGGTGCCCGACAAGAGCTCCGGCAGCGGCTTTCGCGTCGTCTCGATCGGCCCCACCACCTCCATGCGCATGGAGAAGTTTGAGAAGGAATTCATCGAACAGACGGGCGTCAAAGTGATCGTCGGCAAGGGCGGCATGGGCCCGAACACGGTTGCGGGCTGCGTCGAGCACAAGGCGCTGCACTGCGTGTTCCCGGGCGGCTGCGCCGTGCTCGCCGCGCAGTGCGTTGAAGAAGTCGAAGACGTTCAGTGGCCCGAACTCGGCATGCCCGAGTCGCTCTGGGTGATGCGCGTCAAAGAATTCGGCCCGCTCATCGTTTCGATTGACACGCA
Source organism: uncultured Duodenibacillus sp. (assembly GCA_944390145.1). Classification (GTDB taxonomy): domain Bacteria; phylum Pseudomonadota; class Gammaproteobacteria; order Burkholderiales; family Burkholderiaceae_F; genus Duodenibacillus. The sequence goes on along the minus strand of CALXOY010000004.1, from coordinate 24,412 downwards.
CGGCGGCAACCTCTTTGAAGAAAACAAGAAGATCTTCAACGAACGCAAGACGCCGATCGTCGACGAAGTGGTGAAAAAGACCGAGTACATCGACTAAAAAGCCCTTCCAGTCAAAAAGCCGCGCGGACGCACGTCGTCCCCGCGGCTTTTTTTCACGGATTTCTTGCCGTTTCTAGCCGTCGGCGAAATCGTTTTCGGCCACGCGGCGCATCACCTCGATGAGGCTGCGGGCGGCCTTGGAGAGATAGCCCTCCTTGCGGTAGGCCGCGACCACCTTGCGGGCTGCCTGCGGCGGATCGATTCTGAAGTAGCGAACGGGCTGCGCGGGGTGGCAGCGCTTGGCAAGCGTCTGCGTCACAAAGGTGGCGCCAAGGCCTGCGCTGGCCAGATGCAGGGCGGCCACCGGCGACTCGCTTTCGAGCATGATGCGCGGCGTCGTGTGCGTCGAGCGGCACAGATCCTCGTAGAGATTGTGGAACTTCTGACCCTGCTTGATCGTGATGAAGGGTTCGCCGTTCAAGTTCGTAAAGGGCATCACCGGATATTCGCCGGGCGCGACCTCGGGCACGAGCTGCGCGGCGCGGCTTTCCGGACTCATCGCAAGGAGATAGCGCTCGTAAAAGAGCTCGGCGTACTCGAGTTCATTGCGGTACAGGGGCGCAATGACAATGCTCAGATCGGTGACGCCGTCCAGCGCAAAGTCCTCGAGCTCCTTGGTCGTGCCTTCGGCAAGAGACACCGTCACACCCGGGTACTCGCGCCGGAAAATGGGCAACACCTCGGCAAGGAAAAAGGTCGAGCGGTAGTGCGAGGAGCCGATCGTGACGTGCCCGCGCACGCCTTCGCTGATGTCGGCGATGATGCGGTCGCGCTTGAGCTTGAGCTGCTCGATTTCCCGTTCGGTCTTGATGAAGCACTCGCCGGCGTAGGTGAGACGCAGGGGCTTGGCCGTGCGGTCGACGAGTTCGGCCCCCATCTCCTCCTCCAGGCGGCGCATGTACTGGGAGATCGAGGGCTGGGTGATCTGTAGGGCCCGTGCCGCGCGGGAGAACGACCCTTCGGTGATCAGTGTGTTGAGATATGTGTATGCATTGCCGGCCATGTCTGCCTCTCGTTTCTAATGAAACATCTTCTTGAAAAGCCCCTGGTTTTGCGTTGGCTCGGCGCTTTGGGGCTGCTGCGTCGCCGCTTCGTCGGCCCCCTTCGAAGCATCGGCTCCGGGTTGCTGCTGCGGCGCGGCCGGGGACTCAAGGGCGGGCGCCGCAGGCGCTTTGTCTGCGGCAGTCTCCCTGGTCTCTTTCTTCTCCTCCTTGTGGTGCTTGCCGCCTAAAAAGCCGAAGAACCCGCCTTTTTTGGGCTCGGGTTCGGCGGGCGGCTCGGGGGCGGGCCCGATCTGGGCTTTTTCAGCGATCTGCTCGACGCGCAGCGTGAGCTTTTCGAGGGCCTTTTCAACGGCCTGCAGGCGCTTTTGCGCGTCCTGCGCGCTTGTCGTGGGCGCCTGCACCGCCTCCTTGATGCCCGCAAGCAGCTCCTCGCGGTTCTTTTCAATGTCCTGCCGCAGGCTCTGGCGCGCCTGCTCCAAGCGGGACATTTCCGCGTTATCGGCAAGCGTCTTGTTGGCGTTAGCCTCCTTGTAGGCCTTGCGGATCTCCACCAGGGTGGATGCCTGCTGCATCAGAGCCCAGGCAATGCCGAACAGCCACAGTCCGCCCAGGATGATCAGCAGGATCAATCCGAGCGGAGCCTGGATCTCCTCAACGATGAGGTTCACGGACACCGGCGCCATGATCCCGTTCCAATTGAGAATCAGGAAGATGAGAGCCAGCAGACTCAGAATGGACAGAATGACGGAGCGCAGAGTCATGGACGGGTCGACGAAAAAGAGTGGCGGAGATGAAGGAAACGATGGAGCGTATGACAGCCGGACCGGTCCGCCCCTGTCATAACACCCCGATTATAGGGATTTGCCGAAGAATCTGTTAGCTTTTGTGCGGTTTCGGATCCGCAATCTTTGTGACAGATTTCGCGATTTCGATGGCCCGGTCGCGCACGGCGCTTTGGGTCTGCTTGTCCCAGACAAGCGAAAGCTCGATGCAGGGCTCGACGTCGGACAGCGGCAGCGCCACCACCGTCTCGGGCAAAAGCTTGGCGAAATACTCGGGCACGAGCGCCAGGCCCTGCCCGCAGCTTGCGTAGGCGATCTGCTGCATGGTGGAGTTGACTTCGTGGCGCACGCGCGGCGAAAAGCCGCGTTCAAGGCAAAGCGCGGTGAGCTTGTCGACGTAGCGCAGCGAAATGTCGCGGCCCGGAAACACCCAGTCTTCGCCGGCAAGCTCCGCAAGCGGCACCGACTGCCGGCGGCTCAGCTCACGGCTGCGCGGCACGATCACCACGGGCGCCTCGCGGGTGATCACAAGTTTCCCCCAGGGGGCGTTTTTGGGGTCGGGAATGTAGCCGATCGCCAGCGCCGCCGGATTTTCCTTTAAAAAATCAGCGATGTCGCCCGAGTCGATTTCGCGGGCAAACACCGAAAAGTCGGATTCGTCGGCCTGCAGCTTCTCGCGAAACTTCGGCACCCAGCTCAACATCGCCTCGTGAACCGAAGCGATGGTGATGAGCGCACGGTGCCCCTGGCGGATTTGCTTTACCGCAAACTCAAGCTCGCCAGCCTGGGCAATGAAGCGCCGGATTTCAGGCAGCAGCGCCTCGGCTTCCGGCGTGGGCTTGACCCCGCGCGGGCTTCTTTCCAAAAGCCGGATCTTGAGCCTTGCCTCGAGCTCGTCGATTTGTGCGGTGAGAGGAGGAAGCGAAATGCTCAGGCGCCGGGCGGCGTTGCGAAAGCTCTTTTCATCGAGCACCACCGCCAGAAGCAGCAGCTGGCGGATCAGACGGTAGTCGGAGCGATTGATCATGGCGGGTGTACTTGGATCTCCCTACGGAAAATGGCTGACAGAGTGCTATAGAAATTATGACACTGCAAAGCAATGCGGTGCACTATATTTGTCGCCACAAGCGCTGGGGATGTTCCGGCGGCGCATTTTGAATGTGGTGCAGCAATGCAAAATTTCTGGATGTATCTGCTCGTGGTTGTGGTGACCTGCATGACGCCCGGCGCGGGCGTCTTGATGACGGTGAGCAACGCCTTTCGTTACGGCACGCGGCACGCCTTCGTTTCCCCGACCGGCAACGCCTTCGGCGTACTGGTGATGTCGATTGCCTGCGCCGCGGGCCTGGGCGGCATCATCACCGCCACGCCCGTTGTCTTCTACGGCCTTCAGGCCGCAGGCGCCCTGCTTCTTGTTTACTTCGGCCTTAAGAGCTGGCGCGCCGAAAGCCTTGACTTGAGCCAGATGGCGCATCTTACGCAGTCCTCTGAAAAGCCGCACGAAAACCGCTCGATCTTCTGGACGGCGGCCTCGCTGCAGCTCACCAACCCGATGCTCTTTGTCTTCTTGCTCTCGCTCATGCCGCCCTTCATCGACCCGAGGGCCAACTACGTGAGCTCGGTTTCGATGTTGATCGCCGTGTTCGTCGTCACCTGTCTGTTTGTGCATCTGGGCTACAGCTACACCGCCTGCCTTGCGGGGCGGCACTTAAAGGGCCGGCGCTTCGGCTGGTGGCTCAATCACGTGAGCGCCGTGCTCTTCTGGCTCATTGCCGCAGGCGTTGCCGGCGACATGGCTGAAAAAATCCTTGCCTGAACGACACACCGCTCCGCCTGAAGGCCAAGCCGACAGACGGAGCGGTGCGAAGCAGATGGTTATGCGCCGGTGTCTACACGCCCGGAATGATTCCCGGATCAATCAGCATCACGGCAAAGGAAATCACAATGATCGAGATGATGTTGAGCCAGAAGCCTGCGCGCAGCATGTCGCCGATCTTGAGCCGGCCGGTGCCGAACACCATGGCGTTCGGGGGCGTGCCCACGGGCATCATGAAGGCGCAGCTCGAGGCCATCGTGGCGCCGATCAAAAGCGCCTGCGGGTTGGCGTTCACGGCTTCGGCCACGGCGTTCACCAGAGGCATCAAGGTGGCCGCAAGCGCGGTGTTGGACGTGAATTCCGAGGCAAAGCAGGAAAGGGTTGCCACGCCGCCCACGATCGCCCACTCGGGCAGGCCGCCCAAGGCCACGGCCGCAGCGCCCACGGCGTCAGCCGCACCGGTGCGCTGAATCGCAGCCGCCATCGAGAGGCCGCCGCCGAAAAGCAGCAGCACGTCCCAGCTCACGCCCTTGGCCGCACTCGACCAGTCGAGCGCATGGATGCCTTTTTTCGCGTCCACAGGGATGATGAAGAGCAGCACGCCTGCGGCCATGGCGATCACGGTGTCGCTCATCGGCTTGAAGGGCTTCATGCCGGCGATTTCGATGCCGCGGATCAAGGGGCCGAAGGTCCACAGGAGGGCTGCGGAAAGAAAGACGATCAGCACCGTCCATTCGCCGCGCGACAGGGGACCGAGATGGCGGATTTCGTTGGCCACCCATTCCTTTCCGCCCGGAAGATCCTCGGGCTGGTCGCGAAAGAGCACTTTCACGAGCAGCAGGTAGGTGCAGATGATCAGAATCGTCATCGTCGGCACCGAGATCTTGATCCAGTCGACGAAGTCCACGGGATTGCCGTAGGTCTGTTCGATAAAGCGCGCGAGAATGCCGTTGGGCGGGGTGCCGATCAGGGTGTAGTTGCCGCCCAGGGAAGCGCCGTAGGCCACGCTCAGCAGCAGGCAGATGCCGAAATTGCGTTCGGCGCTGTCAACGGGCATGTCCACGCGGGTGGAGCGCACCACGGCCATCAGCGCGAGCGCAATCGGCAGCATCATGGCGGCGGTGGCGGTGTTGGACACCCAGGCCGACAGAAAGCACGTTGCGAGCATCACGCCGAGCACGATCTGCTTGGGCTTGGTGCCCACCAGACGGATCGTGTAAAGCGCAATGCGCCTGTCAAGACCCCAGCGCGCGATGCCGGCGGCAATCAGGAAGCCGCCCAAAAAGAGGTAGATCGTGTCGTTGGAGTATTCCTTGAGGGTCTGCGCAGCGGTGCCGACGCCGAAAAGCGGAAAGCACACGATCGGCAGCAGCGCCGTCACGGCGATCGGCACGGCTTCGGTGAACCACCAAATGGCCATCCACAACACAATGCTCACGCAGGCGCGGGCCGCATGAGTCAGTTCAACCGTGTCGCCTTTGGCTCCCACATAACTTTCCGGCAGGATGAAGTAAAGAGCCAGGGCAAGCAGAGGACCCAGGACCAGCGGAATGATTTTGGACTTGTTGTCCAATGCGCCGATCTCAATACTGGATTCGTGCATGTTTGCCTCCTTCAATGAAGGGCAACTGTCGTAAAAGGGATCGGCGCGAAGGCCGGACGGACGGTTGCTCGGGTTATTCTTATGCGCGTCTCTTTTTGTTAAGAGCACATCGAGTTTTGATGTTAGTCAATAAAGAGTGCACACAAGACCCGTTTTGATTGGGGATAACACCGACAGCATTCAATTTTTTGCACGCTTTCTGAAATCCCTTCGGGCAAACCCCTGAACTCTCTCTAAAGCATTGTGCTCAGAAACGGGAGGCGGACGGCGGACACAAAAAAGCCGGACTTCCGCAAAAGGAAATCCAGCTCTCTTTTTTGACGCCGCCCGCTCAAGGAGACCGGAGCCGGGCGGCGCGATGCTGCAAATGCAGGCTTGATTACTTGTTGGCGAACCAGTTGTCGGTCGGCACGTAGCGGGTGGCGGCGTTGCCGGAATCGACGAGTTCCTGGCCGTTGCTCCAGAACGTGTAGGCCGTAAGCGACCCGCAGCAGATCATCAGGAAGGCGATCACGAGCATGGCCTTGCGCAGACCTTCGCCGCGGCCCTTGATGACGTCCCACTTCATCGCAACGCGATACAGGCCGATCATGCCGTGCAGTTCGGTGGCCACCAAGAAGATCAGCGTCCAGATCAGGCCGTTGTGATAGGTGTGAACCGACGAGAGGTTGGGATCGATTTCGCCCGGGGCGGTGAGCATGCCCATCACGTGCGGGAACACCATGCCGGTGAGGATGATAGCCGTCACGAACTGGATGAACCACAGCGTGGAGTCGGTGTGGTGCACAACGTTCACATGGGCGCGGATGTCGCGGAACTGCTTGTAGGAGGTCGGGAAGCGGCGCAGGGCGCACAGGGCATGAAGGATGACGCACAGCGTGATCACGCCGATGAAGAGGAAGTGCAGCCAGAGCTGTTCATGACCGAAGATCGGGGTGCCGCCGGAGATCTGGATCAGGTTCCAGAAGAGGTCCTTGCCGACCTGAATCGAGCTCGTAAAGGCCATGTGGCAGAACAGGAAGATGCCGAGGATGGCGCCGGTGACGGACTGCGTCACGTCGACCCATGCCGGCCACTTGCTGGCGCGCTTGGCGTCCTTGAGGGTCACACCGGCGATGACTTCGGGGCCGGTGGGGGTATGACCATACTTGATGTTGTCGGGAGTCATGATCGATTTCCTTGAGTTCTTGTGGTTTTGAGATGCGAAAGGCGATGCCTTCCCCAACCCGAAATTTGATGAGCGAATGATGCTCCTTTCAGCTCCATTTAATGTTGATCCATGTCAATCTTTCATTTGTTTACAGCCGGAAAAGTCCCGTTATTTTTCCTGCTTTTCAGTGTTAACCCTTAGATTTTGGGAAAATCCAAGGGGTTCATTCTTTGAAAGTCAGGGTTAACACCTAATTTTTGGAAAAATTTCAGGGGGCGGCCCGTTTGCGGCGCACGGTCTTTTTCGGCGCGGTCGTTTTGAGCCACTGACCGGTGATGCTTGTGCGGCACTTGACGAGATCCTCGGGCGTGCCTTCAAAGACAAGGCTACCGCCGGCATCCCCGCCCTCGGGACCGATGTCGATCACCCAGTCGGCGCCGGCGATGACGTCGGTATTGTGCTCGATCACCACCACGGTGTTGCCGAGCTCTGTGAGCCGGCGCAGCACCCGCATGAGCATGGCGACGTCTTCAAAGTGCAGGCCCGTGGTGGGCTCGTCGAGAATCTAGAGCGTGCGGCCCGTGTCGCGCCGCGCAAGCTCCTCGGCAAGCTTGATGCGCTGCGCTTCGCCGCCCGAGAAGGTGACGGCGCTCTGCCCGAGCCCGATGTAACCCAGGCCCACGTCTTCGAGCGTCTCAAGCCTGCGGGCGATGGTCTCGTAGACGTCAAAAAAGCCGCGGGCGTCGGCGACCGTCATCTCGAGCACGTCGGCAATCGACTTTCCCTTGTACTTCACCTCCAGCGTCTCGCGGTTGTAGCGCCTGCCGCGGCACACCGGGCAATCGACGTACACGGGCGGCAGAAAGCCCATTTCGTACTTGATGCGCCCCTCGCCCTCGCAGGCTTCGCAGGCCCCGCCCTCGCGGTTGAAGCTAAAGCGCCCGGGTCCGTAGCCGCGCTCGCGAGCCGCAGACGTCTGGGCGAACACTTCGCGCAGCTGCTGCATGATGCCCGTGTAGGTGGCGGGGTTCGAGCGCGGCGACTTGCCGATCGCGCTCTGATCGACCTCAATCACCTTGTCAAAGAATTCGACCCCTTCGATGGTCTCAAACTCCAGCGGCTGCTCCTTGGCGCGGTGCAGGCGCTTTTTTAAATAGCGCCCGAGCGTTTCGTTGATCAACGTCGACTTGCCGGAACCCGAGACGCCGGTAACCGCAATGAGTGCCCCCACCGGAAAGCGGCACGTGATGTGCTTGAGGTTGCGCCCGCTTGCACCCACCAGTACGAGCGCAGGCGACTCCCTGTCAAAGCGCTTGTGCGGTGCAGCGGGCATCACAAGCCGTCCACTCAGATAAGCGCCCGTTTTGGACCGCTCGCAGGCGCAGATGTCCTTGACGGTGCCCTCGCAGACAACCTCGCCGCCCTGCGAGCCTGCGCCCGGTCCCATGTCGACCACCCAGTCGGCCGCACGGATCATCTCGGCGTCGTGCTCAACCACCACCACCGTGTTGCCGGCGCGGGTGAGTTTTTTGAGCATGTCGATGATGCGGCCCGTGTCGCGCTGATGCAGCCCCACGGTCGGCTCATCGAGCACATAGGTGACGCCCGTAAGCCCCGCGCCAAGCTGGCCCGCAAGCCGGATGCGCTGCACTTCGCCGCCCGAAAGCGTGGAGGCCTCGCGCCCGAGCGTAAGGTAGCCCAACCCCACGTCGACCAAAAACTTAACGCGTTTGGAGACCTCCTCCAACAGAGGCGCGGCCACCGCCGCCCGCCCTTCTGAAAATGTCAGCGACGCGATACGCCCGGCAAGCGCTGAGAGCGGCAGGTTTTCGAGCTGCACGAGATTGATGCGGCCCTCGCCCTCCCCTACATAGACGTGCCGCACCTCGGCTCTGTGCCGGGCCCCCTCGCAGGCCGGACACACAGTCGTGCGGCGCAGCACCCGCATGCCGGCCTTGACGGCTTCGCTTGTCGTGCGCTTCCACTTTTTCTCAAGCTGCACGATGACGCCTTCGTACTCGGGCAGCCCCGGCTCCTGCTGCTGCTTTTGGCTCGGTCCGAAGAGCACAAAGTCGCGGATGTCCTGCGGCAGCTCCTCAAAGGGAACGTCCATGGAGAAATCGAGCACGCGGGCGGCCGCACAAAGCGTGCTGTAGTTTGCCTTGTTCTGCGGCGTGCAGCCGCACACGGCGCCCTGCGCAAGAGAAAGCCTCGCATCGGTCACCACAAGCGCCGGATCAAAGCGCTCGACGCGGCCCGCGCCCTCACAGACCGGGCAGGCCCCGAGCGCGTTGTTGAAGGAAAACATCGCGGGGCTTAATTCCGGCGCGCTTTCGCCGCACACCGAGCAGCAGTAGCGCGTATGAAAGGTGCGCCGCTCGCCGGTGTCCATCCGCACAAAGGCGGCTTTGGCGTCGGCCGCCTTCACCGCCGCTTCAAAGCTCTCCGCGAGGCGCGCGCGCTGCGCGTCCGAGCTCTTGATGCGGTCGACCACGATGTCGATTGCGTGCAGCGCTGCGGGCTGCGCGGAAAGCGCCCCGGGGATGTCGTCGACCGGATGTACTTCGCCGTCAATCAAAAGACGCAGGTAGCCCGACTTGGCGAGCTTTTTGGCGACATCGGCAATGGTCGGGCCCGCGGGAAACTTCAGGGGCGCGAGCACCATCACGCGCGTTCCCTCGTCAAGCGCGAGCACGGCGTCGACCATGTCGTGGATGCCCGATTTCTCCAGCGGCAAGTCGTGCTCGGCGCAATAGGGCACCCCCGCGCGGGCAAAAAGAACGCGCAGGTAGTCGTTGATTTCGGTCATCGTGCCCACAGTCGAGCGCGATCCGAGAGAGGCGCCCGTGCTCTGCCCGATGGCGATGCAGGGCGACAACCCCTCGATTGCGTCCACATCGGGCTTGTCCATCACATCCATGAAGCGGCGGGCGTAGCTTGAGACGCTTTCGGCGTAGCGCCGCTGCCCCTCGGCGTAGAGCGTGTCAAAGGCCACCGAGCTTTTGCCCGATCCCGAAGGCCCCGTCACCACCGTGAGTTTTCCGCGTGGAATGTCCACGTCGACGTTTTTGAGATTGTGGGTTCTCGCACCGCGGATGTGAATCATTGCGCTCATTGCGTACCTTTTTTCATTGCGCTGCATAGGCTGAAGCGCTTAAGAATTGACTCAAACGAACCGGCTAATATACCGAGATTCTCGTCCCGGCGCCGCATTTTTTGCGCTTGCGGGGCCCCTTTGCCCATCAACCCTCTTATCCATCCACGCCGCATGACCGGTTCTTCGTCCCCAGCTTTGCGCCTGACCAAAGGCGAACGCACCGCCGCCATTACGCTTGGCGCCGTCTTTGCGCTGCGCCTGCTGGGCATCTTTCTGATTCTTCCCGTCTTTTCCGTCTGGGCGCAGACGCTTGAAGGCGGTTCAAGCGCCGTGATGGTGGGCATGGCGCTCGGCGTCTACGGCCTCACGCAGGCAATCCTGCAGATTCCGCTCGGAGCGGCAAGCGACCGCTTCGGGCGCAAGCCCGTGATTGTGGCGGGGCTGCTGGCCTTTATCGCCGGCAGCGTGCTAGCCGCCTTCGCCCAAAGCGTCGAGATGCTGCTTGCCGCTCGCGCGATCCAGGGCGCGGGCGCGGTTTCGGCCGCCGTCACCGCCATGATTTCCGACAGCGTGCGCGAAAAGCTGCTCACTCGCGCCATGGCTTTTGTGGGGGCTTCGATCGGCGTGAGCTTCACCGTGTCGCTGGTGGCCTCCCCCGTGCTTGCCGACACAATCGGCGTGGACGGGATTTTCTGGCTCACGGCCCTTCTTTGCGTCATTGCCATTGCCGCCGTACTGCGGCTGCCTGCGCCCGAGCATCCGGAAGCCTTTGAAACCCCGCAGGCGCGCGCCACGCTCAGGGACGTGTTCTTTCACAGCGACCTGATGCGTCTGAACCTTGGCATCTTCTGCCTGCACATGGCGCAGATGGCGCTTTTTGTGGCGATTCCCCTGCGGCTTGTCGAGCTCGGGCTGCCGCTTGCGCAGCACTGGTACGTCTATCTGCCCGCGGTGCTCGTGAGCTTTGCGTTTTTAATGCCCGCCATCCGCCAGGCCGAAAAAAGAGGCCGCACCAAGGAGCTCTTCGTGGGCTCGATCTGCCTTGTTCTCGCCGCATTCGCAGGCTTTGAGATTTTCGACAACTCGGTGCTTCTCATTTGCGTTTTGCTGTTAGTATTCTTCTCCGGATTTAACGTCCTGGAGGCATCCCTGCCCTCGCTCGTTTCCAAAACGGCGCCGCGGGAATGCAAGGGGCTGGCGCTCGGCGTCTACAACACCACGCAGTCCGTCGGAGTCTTCATCGGCGGCGCCTGCGGCGGGTGGCTGTACTCGATCTTCGGCACCCACGGCGTTTACGTGTTCTGCGGCGCGCTGATGGTTCTGTGGATCATCGTCGCCTGGAACATGAACACGCCTTCCGGACGAACCGAATCTGACTCTTGACGTATTCGAGAGACTTTTTTTGGAATCAAACTACATCACAATTTGGATTTTTTAAATCATGGCTTCAGTTAACAAGGTCATCCTGGTCGGCAACCTCGGCAGAGATCCCGAAACGCGCTACACCGCTGACGGCGGCACTGCCATCTGCAACATCCTGGTGGCCACTTCGCGCCGCTATAAGGACAGTCAGGGTCAGCTACAGGAAGAAACAGAATGGCACCGGGTCGTTTTCTTCGGCCGTCAGGCCGAGGTCGCACAGACCTATCTGCGCAAGGGCAATCCCGTTTATGTGGAAGGCCGTCTGCGCACCCGCCGCTATACGGATAAGGAAGGGGTGGAGCGCTACTACACCGAGATCATCGCCGAGTCGATGCAGTTCCTCGGCGGCCGCAACTCCAATTCGTCGGCCTCCGCCCACCAGGGCGATGATGCGTTTGAGTCGCCGCGCCGTGCCGCGCCCGCGCACCAGCCCGCTGCTGCGCCCGCCGCACAGCCCGTTCAGCCGGCCCAGCCCGCACAGCCTGCAGTTGCCGCCGACAGCTTCAGCGACGACGACATTCCGTTCTAACGGACGATCTGCTCTTTTGATTTGATGCGAAGCCCGCCCGGCACTGTGCCGCGGCGGGCTTTGCTGTTGGCGCGGCCAGTCGGGCTCACGGCTTCCCCCTGCTTTTTCCAGAACCGTGCGCAATGGGAATGCCGGTGGCGCGCCGGTCCGTCGTCACGATGTACGCACCGAGCAACACCAAAAGCAGGGCCGCCGGCTTATCCCAGGTAAAGACATCCATTCCGATGAGAATGGCGGCGGCCGAAGCCACCACCGGCTGCAGGTTCATGTAGATGCTCACGACCGTTGCGCTCACAGTGCGCATGCCGATCGGAATCAGCGTATAAACGGCAATCGTGCAAAGGACGATCAGAAAGCCGATTTCCAGCAGCCCGACGATCAGATCGGGCGAAGTCCAGAGTTGCTCCTCGTGCCATTGGCCGCTCAACACCCAGACCGGACACACCAGCACGCAGCTCACAGAAAAAATCCATTTCATCTGTGTAACCGGCTGGTACTTTCTGCTGATGTCGCCGCAAATGACCACATAGGCGGCAAAGGCCGTCACGGAGATCATGGCAAGCCCGATGCCGATCAGATTGCTGCCTGCGTTTGCGCCGGTTTCAGAGGCAGCCCGCACGGCAAGAATGGCGGCGCCGGCAACGCCAAGCACAATGCCGAGCAGCTTGCGGCGCGTGATTCTTTCGCCGAAGAAAACCGCCTGCAGCAGCATCACAACCACGGGGAATAGTGCAAGGATCAAAGAGAAGTACACCGGCGTCGTGTACTGCAGGCTGAGCGAAGTCAAGTACTGCGAGAACACAAACCCGAGAAAGCCGCCCAGCAGAATCAGTCGAAAGTCCCGCCTCTCGATGCGCTCGCGCCTCGCAAAAAACTGCATCACCCAGAAAAAGAGCGCTGCCCCGACGGCACGGATACAGATATAGGCCAGCGGGCTCAAATAATGCAAAAGCAGGTCGCGCGTCACCGGGATGTTGAGTCCCAGAACAACCTGCGTGAAGATGATCATGGCGTGGCCAAGCCATTTGTCGGGGTTCATCGCTTTGCGCTCTTTCTTTCATGCCGGGAAAAGCGCAGTGTAGGAAAAGAAGCCTGCCGGACTTTGCCGAAAGATTGCCGAAAATTGCCGGAACCGGCCGTCCCTCAAAAAAAAAGCTTCCAGCCGGTGCACTCTGCCTGGCAGCCGCACGGAAGGCATCCCGGCAAAAGGTCGTATCCGCCAAAAAATGCGTTCAAAAATGATCGGGAACTGCTCTGCGAGCACCTACCATCTTCGCCATGAAAAGCCCGGCGCTGACCGGGTTGACTCGAGGAAAAAACATGACGAAGCATGGATTTTTGAAAACGGCCGCCGCAGCCGCGGCGAGCCTGATCTGCGCCGGCTCCTTGCAGGCAGAGCCCGTCGGGGAGCATTCCTACAACTATGATCCGGCACTTCGAACACCGGTGCCGATTCCGCTCAGCGAACGGCATCTGCAGACGGCAACCGCGCAGCTTTGGTTCAGCGTGCCCGGAAAGGGCCGCACGCTTGAAGGCGCAAGCCTTGATGCGGCAGGAAACCTGTTCTTTACTGACACAACCGAGCAGCGCGTGCTGAAGCTTTCGCCCGACAAAAAGCTCACCGTGCTTGCCGTCTTCAAGGATTTCAAGCCCGCGGGTCTTGCCATTGACAAAAGCGGCCGTTTATTTGTGGCGGCCATGGATCTGCCGCACCAAAAAGGCGCCGTCTTTTCACTGGAGCCGGACGGATCTGATTTGAGAACGGAGCTGCCGGCCTCCAGAGGCTATGTGCCAGACGACCTCGTGTTTGACAAGCAAGGCAATTTCTATTTCGCCGACTTCCGCGGCCTGTCATCCGTCGGCAGCGGCGGCGTGTACTACTACGGGCGCAGCAGCGCAAAAGTCACCGCCATTCTGCCGCATCTCGGCAAAGCCAACGGCATTGCACTGAGCCCGGACGGCCGGACGCTCTGGGTGACTGAATACGCACGCAACAAGCTGCACCGCGTGGAGCTCGCCGATGCCACGCACATCATGCCGGTGGGATCAACCACGGCCTGCTACTTTACGGGGCCCGCTCCGGACTCCATGCGTGTTGACGCCGACGGCAACCTGTATGTCGCCATGCACCGGCAGGGACGGTTTTTGGTGTTCAACCCGACGGGAATCCCCATCGGACAAATCCTGATTCCGGGACGCGACAAAAACCAGTACATGCGTTCGACCAGCATGGTGATTGATCCGCGCTCAAACGACTGCTGGCTGCTTGCGGGCGACGGCGACGACGGCAATCTCTCAGCGGTCTTTCACAGCAAGGCGCTCGCGCACGGCTTTAATCTCAACCGATAGTGCGTGCCGCAGAACAACGGCCATGGGTCTTCATGAAAAGGCCCATGACCGGAATGCAGGCACTGTCTGAGGACAAAAACCATGCCTGGGCATCCAGACGGCCGCCGTGCATTCAAAGCTTTGCATCGTGAAAGAGGCGCTCGCGCTGCTCCCGGGCATCCTTTCCGGGGGAAACACCGAAGAAGCGGCGGTAGTCGCGGCTAAATTGCTGCGGGCTCTTGTAGCCCACGGCATAGGCGGCGGAGTTGACGTCGCCTTCGCCGCGCAGCAGAAACTGCTGCGCCTCATAAAGCCTCAACCGCTTTTGGTACTGCACGGGCGACAGCGACGTGAATTCCTTGAAATGCCGGTGCAGCGTGGTGGGCGCCATATTGGCCACCTCGGCCATTTTTTCGATTGTCACGGTCTCCCTGAAGTTTTCCCGCAGCCACCGGATCACCTTGCGGATGCGCTGCCCCAGGGCGCCGGGCGCATAAAGCGCCCTCAGGCAGCGCCCTGAGTCGCTTGCAAGAGCCAGGCAATGGATGTCGCGGATCACCATGGGAGCGCGCAGCTTGATCTGTTCGGGCGTGCGCAGCAGACGGAGCAGCCGCTCGAAATCTTCAAGAAGATCGCGCCCTGGCCGCTCAATGTGAAAAACGTCGCGCACGGCGCTTTCGCTTGCCGGCTGTTCGCTCACGAGTTCGGCAATGACGGCAGGATTGAGGCGAAAGGAAAGCGACACAAAGGGGTGCGAGGGGCGGACGTCGACAAGCTCATAGGAAGTCGGCATATCCACCGACGTCACAATCATCGAACCGGTGCCGTACCGGTAGGAGCGCCCTCCCACCAAAAGGTGCTTTGTGCCCTGCAGAATCAAAGCGACCGAGAGCACATAAAAGCAGTTGGGTACCAATTGAGCGGTTTCCACATACGAAAGGTTGAACCCCGGGATGAGTTCGCCAAAAGGCACCCCTTCAGCCTTGATCCTGCGTACGCTTTCAATGAGTCCCAGCCGCAGCGCTTTCTCGTACTCCGACTCTTTGGACTCAAAGTCCGGCGCCTCGTATACCCATGCTGTATTGCTCCCGATCATCAGCCGCCTCCGTTTGTCTGCTGCGTGCGCAGCGTGCAAGCCCCGTGTCCTGATTTTATCGGCCGCACCGGGCTCTTCTAAGACCGTTCAAGGCCGTCTTCAAGCGGCCGCTCTCCCGGCTGGCGCTCGCGCAGCACGCGCACAAGTCGGTAGGCTCCCGACCCCATGCCGATCTCCTTCATGGCCGAGAGCTGCCGCAGCCCCTTGCGAGATTCAATGCGGTTGACAAGCGTGTGCTTCATGAAGTCCGGCATCGCATAAATGAGGTCGATTGAAGCCTGGTCGATCGCCAGAAGATCGGTGGAGGCCATGATTCCCAGATTGGGCATCGTCGGCACCGAAGCGGCCTTGCCCGCGCAGTCGCAGTCAATCGACATGTTGCGCAGGACGTTGATGTAGACGATGCGCTTGCCGAAATGATCGGCGATGCCCTTGCCTGCATCGGCCATGTGCTCCATGAACGCTTCGCCAACCGTCCACTGCCCGTCCTTGGTGACGGCATGCACCTGAGCCTTGCCGTGCGCGCCCGAGGCGCAGCCGATGGCGATGTTTTTGAGCGACCCGCCGTAGCCGCCCATCCCGTGCCCTTTAAAGTGCGTGAGCACCACCATCGAGTCGTAGTCAAAAAAGTGCTTGCCGACCATGAATTCCTTCAAGTGCAGCCCGCCCTCGACCTTCAGGGGAGCATCTCCCTCGGCATCCATGATGTCGACCGGACAGAACGTCCAGCCGTTTTGCGCAATCACCTTGCGGTGTCCCTCCGTTGTCTGGCGCGGGCTCTTGTAGAGCACATTGCACTCGACGATGCTGCTGTTGGGGATCGTCGCCTGCAGCGCCTTCACCCACTCGCGCGGCAGGATGTTGGGGCCGCCCGGCTCGCCCGTGTGCAGCTTGAGCGCCACCTTGCCGGTGATGTCTCGGTTGATGCGCCGGTACATGCGCATCAAGGACTCGGCCGAAAGCTCGGGCGTCCAATACACGACCGGCCGTTCATCGGCGGCAGCCGCTCCGGTTGAAAGCGTCCCTGCAGCAAGCCCTGCAGCCGCAGCTTCAAGAAAGCGTCTACGAGAAAGCGTGATGTCAGCCATATCGGCTCCTCCCCAAAAAAGTGGATCTTTTCGCCTTTCTTTTTAAAGGAGGAGCCTTCCGCGTTCATGCTCAAAACCCGCGTCGTTTTGCCCGATCCTTCCAACCGGGGCGCGGCAAGCGCCAAGCGCCGGCCTCGCTATTCGTGCCGCACCGCCTCAATCGGGTCAAGCCGTGCGGCGCGCCGCGCGGGGAAGTAGCCGAAGATGACGCCCGTGAGCGCCGCAAAGGCAAAGCTCACGATGTTGATCATCGGATCAAACGTGTAGGGAACGTCCATCCAGCTTGTGATGAGGTAGGAGGAGCCCGTGGCAAGCACGATACCGATCACGCCGCCCATGCAGCCGAGCACCACGGCTTCAATCAAAAACTGCATGAGCACTTCGCGCGCGGTGGCGCCGATGGCTAGACGCACGCCGATTTCCCGGGTGCGCTCGGTCACCGACACCAGCATGATGTTCATGATGCCGATGCCTCCCACCAAAAGGCTCACCGCCGCCACGGCGCCCAGAAGCGCCGTCATGATCTGCGTGGTGGAGGCGACTTTTTCGGCCACTTCGGCCGTGTCCAGAATCGAGAAGTTGTCATCGTCGCCCTCGGACAGCGACCGGCGCTCGCGCATCAGGTCGCGCACCAGCGCCTTTAAATGCACGCGGTCGCTTTCCGGATCGATGCTGATCAAAATCGTGTTGACGCGGTTGTTGCCGATCAGCCGGCGCGCAGCCGTGTTAAAGGGCATCACCACAAGGTCGTCCTGATCTCCCCCCATCGCAGCCGTCCCCTTTTCGGCCAGCAGTCCCACGATGCGGCAGGAAAAGGTGTTCACGCGCAGCATTTCACCGATCACGGGCGCTCCGGCGCCGAAAAGCTCCTTTTGCACCGTCGTGCCGATCACGCAGACCGCGGCGCCCGACATCTCCTCGGCGGGCTCAAAAAAGCGTCCCTCGGCAAGCGTGCGGTTGTCGGTGGCAAAGTAGTCCGAACTTGAGCCGATGATCGTGGTCGTCCAGTTCTTGCCGTTTGCGACCACAATCGTGCTGCGCTGCGCCTGCGGCGCGGCGGAAATCACGCCGGCAATCTGATCTTCGAGCGCTTCGACGTCCTCGAGTTTGAAGCTCGGCGCGCCGGCAGCTCCGCCCGGACCTAGTCTCTGTCCCTTGCGCAGCATGAGCTGGTTGTTGCCGAAGCTCTCAATCTGCTCGCGCACGGCGTCGGTGGCCCCGTTGCCCACCGTCACCATCGTGATCACGGCGGCAACGCCGATCACGATGCCGAGCACCGTCAATAGCGACCGCATCGGGTTGCGGCAGATCTGACGGAAGGCAAGAAGAAAGGCGTTTCCAAGCATCTATCGTCCCTCCTGCCGCTCGTCGCTTGCGATCATGCCGTCGATGCAGTGCACGCAGCGCCGGGCGTAAAGCGCCATGTCGGGCTCGTGCGTCACAAGCACCACGGTGATTTTGTCGGACTTGTTGAGATCGGTGAGCAGCTCCATGATCTCCACGCTCTTGCGGCTGTCGAGGCTGCCGGTGGGTTCGTCCGCCATCAAAAGAAGCGGCTTGGTGACGATCGCGCGCGCAATGGCAACGCGCTGCTGCTGGCCGCCCGAAAGTTCCGCGGGCGTATGGTGCTCCCACTTCAAAAGCCCCACACGGTCAAGGGCGGCGCGGGCCAGCGCATGCCGCTCGCTTTTGGCCACGCCGCGGTAGAGCAGCGGCAGCTCCACGTTTTCCAGCGCCGTGGTGCGCGCCAAAAGATTGAACCCCTGAAAGACAAACCCCATGAAGCGGCGCCGCAGCAGCGCCCGCTCGTCGTTGGTGAGCGTCTCCACATGCAGGCCCTCAAAGAGGTATTCGCCGCTTGTGGGGCTGTCCAGGGCGCCGATGATGTTCATGGTCGTGGACTTGCCCGAGCCCGAGGGGCCCATGATGGCCACGAACTCGCCCTGGTCAATCGTGAGATTGATGCCGTTTAAGGCATTGAAAGCGGCCTCGCCCGTGCCGTAGCGCTTGACGATGTTGCGCAGTTCAATCAGATGTTCGCTCATGCTGACAGATCTCCGGCCGAAGGCCTTATTCCACGCTCTTGAGCTGGTCGGTGATCACCTTGTCGCCCTCTTTGAGCGGCCCCGAGACGATTTCGGTCATGCGGCCGTTGGTGAGCCCGGTCACGATTTCCACGGGCTTGGCTTCGCCCTTTTCATCGACCACATAAACGGTCTGCTTGCGCTCGTACTGGGCAAGCGTCACCTCCTTGGCGGTTTTCGTGCCGCTGCGGTGCGGGGGCATCATCAGCATGCCCGACTTCTGGGCGTTCTTCACCACGGGCTTAAAGCGCAGCGCGGTGCTCGGCACCAGGAGCGCATTGTCGGCGCGGGCCGTGCGGATGGTCGCGGTGGCGGTCATCCCGGGGCGCAGCTCGAGATTCGGGTTTTTGACGTCGAGATAGGCCGTGTAGGTGATCACGTTGTCGGTGGACGTGGTCGAACCGTAGGCAACCTTTGTGAGCTTGGCGTCAAAGCGGCGGTTCGGGTAGCTTGCCACGGTGAAGGTCGCGTCCTGACCGTCCTTCACCTGTCCCACGTCGGCTTCGTCGACGTCGACCTCAAGCTCGAGTTCGCGCAGGTCGGTCGCCACCGTCAAAAGCTCCACGGCCTGCAGGCTGGCCGCCACGGCGTAGCCCGGCTCCACGGTGCGCGCGAGCACCACGCCGTCCACGGGGCTCTTGATCTGGGACTTCGAGAGGTCGGTCAAGCGCGTATCAAGCGTTGCCTGCGCGTCGTCGATGGCGGCAAGGGCCGACTGCACGCCCGCCTTGGACTTCAGCACGGTGGCCTTCTGCACGTCGAGTTCGGTGCGCGAGGGGAGTCTGCCGCCCGAGGTTTTGTTAAGTTCCTCATAGCGGCGCATCTTGGCTTCGGCCTCCACCAGCGTTGCCTGGGCTTCGGCAAGGGTTGCCTTGGCGCTGGCAAGCGACGCGCGGGCCTGGTTGACGTTAGCCTTGAGGTTGGAGTCGTCGAGCTCAATCAAGACGTCGCCCGCCTTCACCACGCTGTTGACATCCACATTGACCTTGCGCACAATGCCCGAAAGCTCGGAGCCGATCGAGACGGTGCGCACCGGGTTGACGGTGCCGTTTGCCACCACGGTCACCTCGAGCGGTCCGCGGGTGATTTCAGCGGTGCGGTAGACGGGGGTTTTGGCGGCCTGTGAAAAGCCGAAGTACCAGACGCCCGCGGCAATCACGGCAAGCGCCGCAAGGCCCGCGCCGATGCGCAGCGCCCGGGAGCCCTTGCTGCCGGCTTTCAGATCTTCAATGGTGAGTTTCTTTTTTGTCATTTTTTCTATCCTGCAGTGCCGGTCGTCGTGGTTGTGGGAAGAGCGTCGGAGGCATCGGCGGGCTGCTCTGTTTGATCCGCAGGCTTCCAGCCGCCTCCCATGGCGCGGTAAAGGGCGATCAATTGAATCGCCAGATCAGCCTTGTTGCTCTGCTCGTTTTCGCGCACGGTGTAAAGCGTTCTCTGGGTGTTGAGCACCGTCTGGTAGTCGGTAAGGCCCGCCGAATACTGCTGCATGGCTAGGTCGGCAGCCGATTCGGCCGCTTCGAGCGCCCGCTGCAGGGCGTCGGCGCGGTTTTGCGACGTCGTGATGCCGGTCAGCGCGTTTTCCGTTTCTTCAAGGGCTCCGAGCAGCGCCTTGGAATAGTTGGCGCGGGCCATGTCAAGCGCCGCAAGCTGCTGTTCGGTCGCTGTAACCTGCGTTCCCCAATCCAGGAGCGGCAGCGAGAGCGCGGCAAGGATTCCCGCCACACCGGTGCCGGAGGCGCCGAGCGTGGTGATGGTGGCGGCCTGCGTGCCGATGTTGCCCGAGAGGTTGAGCATCGGGAACCACTGGCTGCGCGCCTCATAGACGCGGTCGGATGCAGCCTGCAGGGCGTAGTAGGCCGAACGCATGTCGGGGCGCTGCTTAATCGTTTGCGCGGGCAGCGCCACGGCAAGCGCCATCGGCGCCGCGGGCACGGTCTCGGCGGGCTTTACGTCAAGCGTTGCCACCGACTGGCCGGTCAATCGCGCCAGGGCGTTGCGGTAGCCGTCGATGCTCTGCTCGATGATCGGAATCTGGGCGCGGGCGTTTTCTTCATTGGAGACGGCCTGATCGACCTCGGTCTTGTCGCTTAGGCCCGATTCATAGTTCCAGCGGGCGATGTCGGCAGCCTGCTTGTAGTTGTAAAGCGTCATTTCGGCGATGAGCTTTTGCACGTAGGCCAGCCGCAGGCTCACATAGGTTTGCGCGACTTCGGCCGCCACGGCGATGCGGGTGTCCTCCAGCGTCATGGCGCTTGCCATCGCTTCGAGATTGGCCGCACGGTTTGCCGCGATGTTGCCGCCCGCAAGCGAAATCGACCAGTTGGCCGACGCCCCCGCCTGCCAGCCCTCGGACCAGCGGTTGGCGGCGCGGTCTCCCCTGCCCTGGCCGGAAGCCGTGAGCGTCGGGAAAAGATCAGCCGTTGCCTGATCGGCCAGGGCGGCAGCCGAACGCAGATTGGCCATTGCCGTGAGAATGTCGGTGTTGGCGAGCTCCGCCTTTTCCAGCAGCACGGCAAGTTCGGGATTGTTCCAGGCCTGCCACCAGGTCTTGTCGCCCAGCAGCGTCGGCAGCTGCAGTTCGGGCATTGACGCAGTCCAGTTCTCGGGCGTAATCCGGGCTTGTTCCTCAAGAAAGGCCGTATTGCTCGCGCAGCCCCCCAGGACGGCGCAAAGCGCGGCGCAGGCCAGAGTAAGACGCAGTTTCTTCATTGTTCTTTTTCGCAAAGCGGAAATCCGTTTTGATGGTTTGTCCGTGCTTACATTTTGACGGGCGGTTGTTCAAAGATGCGTTTGAGATTTGTAAAGCTACGCAAATTTGGGCTTCTGTACAATGCCGCCTGCGCACAATTGCCTCGGCTTATGCAATTATTCTCGCAAAAGCACTGACAGCCGCGCCTCGCTGCGGCCTTCACGGCGGACACCAGGGTGAGATCAGTCGATCAGCGTATTCGGGAGCTTCTTCTTATGTTTGCACATCCTTCAAAGATTCTCATTATTGACGACGACGTCGAGCTCGTCACGCTTTTGGTGGACTACCTCACCCTCGAAGGCTTTGAAGCCACCCCTGCACACTCCGGCACGGAAGGCCTGCAGGCGCTCTCGCAGCAGACATTCGACATCATCATCCTCGACGTCATGATGCCCGGCATTTCTGGGGTCGAAACGCTGCAGCGCATCCGCGAGAAGTGGCACACGCCGGTTTTGATGCTCACCGCCCGGGGCGATCCGGTCGACCGCATTCTCGGGCTTGAGCTCGGCGCCGACGACTACGTTCCCAAGCCCTGCGCGCCGCGCGAACTTGTCGCCCGCATCCGCGCGATTTTGCGGCGTGTGGCCGGCACCGAAAGCCAGCGCGGCCCGGTGCAGGTCGGAAAGCTCACCATCGACCTCGCGCAGCGGCGCGCCACCTATGGCGATCATGCCATTGCGCTCACCGGCACCGAACTGTCGCTCTTGGAAATGCTTGCCCGCTCGGTGGGCAAGCCCGTTGCCAAGGCCGACATCTATCCGCGCATTCTCGGCCGCCCCATGGGGCGCTATGACCGCGCGATCGACGTGCACATCAGCTCGATCCGCCACAAGCTTGCGCAGGAGGGCGTCAACGACATCGCCATCGAAAGCGTGCGCGGCGTGGGCTATCAGCTCGTGCATCTCGGCTGAGCATCTCTAAAGGAGAGCCACCGTGCGTCTTCAGTTTCAAGGCGGCATGTTCATCCGTTTTTTTGCCGGCATCTGGCTCGTGCTGCTCGTGATGGCGGCCGTCGTCTGGGGCGCATCGTCCTTTTTCACCGAAAAGCCCCGCAACTACGGCTCCTTTGAAAGAAGTCCCGAAGCCGAGCGCGCCATCGCCACCGCGTTGAGCATCGCGCGCTGGGGCGGTGAAGACGCCCTCATCCGCTGGCTCAACGACCCTGAAGTCAATGCCCGGCCCGAAGTGTTCGTGATCAACCCGGAAGGCAGGGAGATTTCCGGCCGGACCGTGCCCGAGCGCGCGGCCGAAGCGCTTGCCGCGGCCGGCCCCGAAGACGGCGTCTTCATGTTCCGCGGCCACGGCCGCCACATGCGGCCCTATGCCGGCTTCCGCTTCTTTGCCGTGCGCACCGATGTGCCGCCGAGCCCCTTGAAGCTTTGGATGTGGCGCATGCCCTGGTGGGGCTGGGCGCTCATTGCCGCCTTCATTTCCGTGCTGGTGGCGGGCGCCGTCGCCTGGAGCTACACGCGCCCCATCAAAAAGCTGCAGTGGGCCATGGAAAAAGCCTCGCAGGGCGTGCTCGATGTGCGCATCGCCTCTGAAGTGGGCCACGGGGGAGATGAAATCGGGGCGCTTGCCCGGCAATTTGACTCCATGGCCGAGCGCATCCACGGGCTTTTTGAGCGGCAAAAGCGCCTTTTCCATGACGTAAGCCATGAGCTCAGAAGTCCGCTTGCCCGCATTTCCGTTGCCGTGGAGCTTGCGGAGAAGTCGCCCGAAAAAGCCCATGATTTTCTGCAGCGCATCGAAGACGACGTGCAGGTCTTAAACGCCATGGTCGACGAGCTTCTCACCTACGCGCGGCTTGATGAAAACGCCGTCATTCACTTTGAGTGCACCGACCTTGTGCCGCTTCTAGAAGCCATCACCGACGACGCGGACTTTGAGGGGTCTGCCAACGGCACGCACGTGACGCTGCAGGCGCCCGACTCGATCATGATGAACATGCATGTCGACTCGCTCATGCGCGCCGTGGAAAATCTCGTGCGCAATGCGCTGCGCTACTCGGGCCCCAACCAAAGCGTCGCCGTCACGGCCCGCGAAGAAAAGGGCCACGTCGTGATCACCGTCACCGACAGCGGCCCGGGCATGGATCCCGCGGAACTCGAGAAAATTTTCGAGCCCTTCGTGCGCGGCAAAAACCAGCCTACGGGCGGCGGCTTCGGTCTGGGGCTTGCGATTGCCAAGCGTGCGGTGCAGCGCCACGGCGGAACGCTCACGGCGCAAAACGTCACGCCGCACGGCCTGTGCATGACGATCGATATTCCGATCGAAGGCCCCAACGCCGTCAAGGCTTCAACGGCGGCCCTCTAAAGGCGAAAAGCGCGGTCTTGGTCCGGCCGCAGGCCCTGCGCTTTATGAATTGAGAAGCGCAATCACCTCGCCGTGAATGCCGCCCGCGGTGCAGACCGCAGAGAGATCCTGCAAGGGATTGCCGCCTTCAACGGAGGTGAGCGTGCCGCCGGCGCCTTCGACCACCGGCAAAAGCGCCGCCACATCCCAGTAGCTCAAATCCGGGTCGATCATGATGTCGGCCCCGCCCGAGGCGACCGCAAAATAGCCGAAGCAGTCGCCGAAAGTCCGGTAGAGCTTGACCGCATCAATCAGCTTCTGCATTTCCGGACCGCCCTTTTGTTCGGGCGTCGTCCAGTGGCTGGTGGTCAAAAGTGTGGCCTCCGAAAGATGCGAGCACTCTCTCACATGAATCTTTCTCTTTAAGGGCGTCAGACCGTTTTCGTAATAAAGCGTCGTGCCGGCCAGCGAGCCGATCGTGCGCACGCGTGCGGCGGGGTGGCTGATCGACGACAAAATCGGCCGAAACCCGGCGCCGTCGTCGCGCTCAAGGGCGATGAGCGTGCCGAAAAGAAAGCTGTTCGTGATAAAGCTGCGCGTGCCGTCGATGGGGTCGAGAATCCAGCGGTAGCGCACGCCGCCGGTCTGCGCGGGCTCCTTGATGCCGTACTCTTCGCCGTAGATGCCGTGCTCGGGGTAGCGGTCTTCGATGATCTTGCGCATCGCCGCTTCCGCGCACTTGTCAGCCTGCGTCACCGGCGTGCCGTTGGCCTTGTCGTCGACCTCAATGCCGCGCAAAAACCGCGGGGCGATCTCTGCAAAGGACGCATCGAGAAGCTCGAAGATGAAAGGTTCAAAACGATCGATTTCAGCCTGGGTTGCGGGCAGGCAGTAAGACGTAGCGGTCACGGGTGCGTCTCCATAAACGGTGTTGACGGACGAATAGTAGCGCCATGCAGTGCATTCCATTGCAGTCCAAAAGGCAGGAGCGTCCAGCCTTTTCGTCTTGAGGTGTTGTCAGCCCGTTAAAACCGTCATTCCTCCAACATGAGAAACCCCGCGGCATTCAAGCCTTACGGGGGATTCATTGCCGTGAAGCCCGGCATTCTGCGGCAGCTGTGACCGCCGGAGAAGCCGGAAGAGCGGGGGTTTTAACTAGTTGGATAAAAACCTCCCAAATCTCTCATAACGTGCTGTGACCAAACCCGTAACCGCTAAACTGATGACGAGGAGTACGAGCATCTTTTCAACCGGAGGATGCCATGACACT
>CALXOY010000003.1 GCA_944390145.1 uncultured Duodenibacillus sp. | reverse complement strand
AGAACGTACCTGAGAACAGCGGCATGATGAGCGAGCCGACCCCCAGCCAGGCAATCAGCTTGCCGTAGACCTTGAATCTGGGCAGGGATGCCTTCTCCGACTTCAACTGGCGCGTGGCAGTCGGCGGGCACGAGCTCACGCAGGAGGAGCTCGCCGAACTCATGGCGCACGCGGGCGGCGTCGTGCGCTTTGCCGACAACTTCGTCTATCTGGATCCGGCCGAACTCGAGCGCCTGGCCAAGACCGTCGCCGAGCAGCCGCAACCGACCTACCTCGAGAAGATGCGCGCGGCGCTCACCGGCGAGTACGAGAAAAACGGCCGCAGCGCCGACGTGCTGGTGGATCAGGAAATCCGCGAGCGGCTGCAAAAGCTCACTGCCGTCGAGGAGATCGCGCCGCCCGAAAACCTCGAAGCCGTGCTGCGACCCTATCAGGCGCGCGGCTTCTCGTGGCTCATGAAAAACCTGCGTCTGGGCATCGGCTCGCTCATTGCCGACGACATGGGGCTGGGCAAAACGCTGCAGGTGATTGCCGCGGTGCTGCAGCTCAAAAACGACGGGGAGCTTGCCAAAACGAAGGTGCTTGCGGTCGTGCCCACGACGCTCATGACCAACTGGATGCGCGAAATCGCCCGCTTTGCACCGAGCCTCACCGTGGGGCTTTACCACGGAGCCAACCGCACGCTTGCCGAATCGGTCAAGGATCTGCCCGATGTGACGCTCACCTCCTACGGGCTGTTGCGGCGCGACCTGGAAGCGTTCACCGCGCGCAAGTGGCGGCTTTTGATTCTCGACGAAGCGCAGGCGGTCAAAAACACCGCCTCCGGCCAGTCGGTGGCCGCCAAGTCGGTCAAGGCCGCGCAGACGATTGCGATGACGGGCACGCCCGTGGAAAACCGTCTTCTGGAGTACTGGTCGATTCTGGAAACCGTCCAGCCGAAGCTGCTGGGGTCGATGAAGGACTTCCAGCAAACCTTCGCCGTGCCGATTGAGTCCGACCATGACGCCAAGGCGGCCGAAGTCTTCCGCAAGCTCACGGCGCCCTTCATGCTCAGGCGCCTGAAAAGCGACAAGTCGATCATCGCAGACCTCCCCGAGCGCAACACGATCGATCAGTACACGACGCTCACCCCCGAGCAGGCGGCGCTTTACGCCAAGGTGCTCGAAGCGCATATGAAGCGGCTTGCCAAGCTTGAAGAGCGGGCGCAGGAGGACGGCGCCAACGACGTGCGGATGGCCCGCCGCGGCGAAGTGCTAAAGCTCATCACCAGCATGAAGCAGATCTGCAATTCGCCGTCGCAGTACCTCAAGACGGAGGCGCCGCGTCCGGACTCGGGCAAGGCCGCCGCACTCTTTGACATTCTCGAGCGCTGCCGCGAAGCCGGCCGCAAGGTGCTCATCTTCACGCAGTACCGCGAGATGGGCGAGCGGCTGCAGGACTGGATTGAGGCGGCCGCAGGCGAGCGCCCCGACTTCCTGCACGGCGGCGTGGCGCTCAAGGCGCGTCAGGCGATGGTCGACCGCTTTCAGACCGACCGCAGCGTGCACACGATGATCATTTCGCTCAAAGCGGGCGGCACGGGGCTCAACCTCACCGCCGCAAGCTGCGTCGTGCATTACGACCTGTGGTGGAACCCGGCCGTGGAGGCGCAGGCAACCGACCGCGCCTACCGCATCGGACAGCGGCGCGACGTGCTCGTCTACCGCTTCGTCACCGCCGGCACGTTCGAAGAGCGCATCAACGACATGCTCGCGCAAAAGCGGGGGCTTGCAGACCTCACGGTCGCCGCGGGCGAATCCTGGATCGGGGATCTTTCAAGCGACGAGCTGCAGCAGCTCTTTGCGCTCGGCAAAACCGGGGACGCGTAAGACTGCAGACAAAACAGGCGGATTTCCGGAAAAATCCGCCGGCCGTCTGCCGCAGTGCTTTTCGTTTGTCTACCTTCGCTCCAGCAGCCACAGGGCGACCGCCGCGCACAGCAGCATCACGGCTGAGGGGACAATCGCCACCACCATCGGCGGCCAGGTGTTGAGCACGCCCAAAAACGAGAAGATGTTGTTGAGGGCGTAGAAGGAGATGCCGATCATGAGCCCCGCGAAGATCTTGATCGAAACGCCGCCGGAGCGGGCGTTCAGATAGGCAAAGGGCATTGCCACGGCAAACATCACGAAAATGGCGAGCGGATAGAACACCTTCGACCAGAAGGCCACCCGGTAGCGGTCGGCCGTCTGCCGCGTCTCCTTCAAGTGGTTGATGTACTGCCAGAGGTCTGAAATGCCCATGCGCTCGGGCTTGATGGTGAGCACGCCGAGGATTTCCGGCCGCATTTCCGAGGGCAGCATCAGATCGACGTGCTCGCGCGCGGTGCTCTTTTCGACCACGGGCGTTTCGTCATTGGTGATTTTCGGCAGCGTCTCGACCTTGGCGTCCTTCAAGTGCCAGCCGCGGCCGGCAATGTAGTTTGCCTCCGGCGCGTGCAGCACGCGCAGCAGGTTGTTTTCCTCATCAAACTCAAAGACGCGCCAGGCGCCCGTGCGGCTGTGCTCGCCCGCAATCAGGTTGTGCACGTTCACAAAGCGCAGCGAGGCCGCGCCCGGCTGAACGTTCTTCACCTTGTCCTTGACCCACACGCCCGAGGAGTAGCCGCGCGCCGAGAGCTTGCGGTTGAAAAGGATGTTGGACATGTCGTTGCGCATCATGTCGGCTGCGGGCGTGAGCCACTCGCCCAGCGCATAGGTCATCGCAATCAGAATGAGCGCGGGCACCGTCATCATGCTTGCGAGCTTGAAGGGCGACAGGCCCGCCACGCGCATGATCGTGAATTCGGAATTAGAGGCAAGCCGGCTCATCGTGTAGACCGCGCCCAGGAGCGCTGCAATCGGCATCACCTCGTACAAGCGCGAGGGGAGCTTTAACATCGTCAGGAAAAGCGCCATCGAGAGGCTGTAGCGGTTGCCGATGTTGCGGGCCTGGCTCACCAGGTCGAAAAAGGCGATGAGCGCCACGAGCGCCACCAGCACGAACAGCGTGGCGATCAGCACTTCCTTGGCGACATGCCGGGTGAGAACCTTCACGACCGATTCCTCCGCATGAGCTTGTAGGGCAGCTCGGAGATGCGCAGCGGCAGCCAGCGCATGAGCCAGACGCGCCGCACAAACAAAAGCGCCGTTATCAGAAACACCGAGCCGTTGAGCCCCACGAGCGCCGCAATCCAATTCACCTTCTGCGTCTTCACCCAGCTTTCGGCAATCGAGATGCCGTTCAAATAGAGAATGAAGATCAGCACCGCGAGAATGAGGCTCAAGCTGCGCCCCGCCCTGGGGTTCGTGTAGGAAAGCGGAATGGCAAGCAGCGCGAGGTTGAAGGCGCACAGCGGCCAGCACAGGCGCCAGACCATCTCGGCCTTGGCGTAGGGCGAGCCGAGCTCCCAGAGCTGCTCAAAGGTCATGTTCTCCACATCGCGGCTGATGTAGGCCTGCTCGGCGCGCGTGCCGATGCGGATCTCATAGGTTTCAAATTCGGTGACCCGCCAGGCGGCGTCCGAATCGCTGCTCGTGTCGTAGCGGCGGCCGTCGCGCAGCACGACGTAGCGGTCGCCCTTGTCGGTCACCTTCACTTCGCCCGAGGCGGCCCAGACGATGATTTCACTTGCGCCGTTTTGCTCGCTCATAAAGACATTTTCCACGTGCGAGCCGTCGTCGCTCACCTCTTCAATGAAGAAGATCCGGCGGCCGCCCATCGTCTCGATGAAGCGCCCGGGGGCGATGCGGTTGACGTCGTCGCGCTGCTCGAACTGCTGCGTGGTGCGCTCGATCTGATCCTTCGCCCAGGGCGTCACGGCAACCGAAATCACGCCCACCAGAATGATCATCGGCAGGGCAAAGCGCATCACCGGCCCGATCCAGGAAAGCAGGCTCAAGCCCCCCGAGCTGAACCACACGGGGATTTCGTTGTCCTGCCAGCTGCGCATCATCACCATCAGGATGGCGATGAAAATCGACAGCGCCAGCAGCGCGGGCAGGTTGGTAAACGAGGAGTAGGCCATGAGCTCGAAGACCGAGCGCGAGTCGATGTCGCCGCCCGCGGCCTCGCCGAGAATGGTCACCAGTCCGATCGTCACGACGACCGAAAAGAGCACCGTGAAGACGCCCCCGGCGCTGCTCGCAAGCTCATTGACCAACAGTCGTTTGAAAATCATTCCTTCAAAACGCGCGAAAAATCCTTCCGGGATTCTAACGGTCCGGGCCCAGGGCCGGAAAAATCAACCGTTAGCGTTTGTGACGGCCCTGCCGGCGCGTCTCGCTCACGTGCAGGAAGATCGTCACGCCAAAGAGCACCACGGCGGTGGATAGCCAGCTCATCAAGAGACTGCCGCCTGTCAAGCCCGCCACGAGGTAGCCCACGCCCGCCGACACCGCCACCAACACGGCGTAGGGCAGCTGCGTGGAGACGTGCTCGATGTGCTCGCACCCGGCGCCCGCCGACGAAAGAATCGTCGTATCCGAAATGGGCGAGCAGTGGTCGCCGAAGACCGATCCGGCAAGCGTGGCCGAAAGCACCACCACCGTGAGGTTGGGGTCAAGCGCCTGCACGATCGGCACCACGATCGGAATCAGGATGCCGAAGGTGCCCCAGGCCGTGCCCATGGAAAACGCCAGGAAGGCGGCGATCGCAAAGACGATCACCGGCAGGAACGTGGCGTCCATCCCTGAGCTGGTCACCACGTGCTGCATGAACTGCGGCGCCGACAGCAGGTCGCGGCAGACGCCCGAGAGGGTCCAGGCAAGAATCAGGATGATGTTGGCGGGCAGCATCAGCTTCATGCCCTCCACAGAGCCTTCGGCAAACTGCACAAAGCTCATCAGGCGGCGCGGCACGTACATCAGAAGCGCAACGAGAAGCGCCCCGAAGGAGGCGAAGACGAGCGAGATCGAGGCCGAGGAGTTGCCGATGGAGGCAATAAAGCTGTGGTACTTCGCGTCCGGCCCCCAGTAGCCGCCCGTGTACATCAGGGCAAGCACGGCAAAGAGCACGAGCGCACCCAGGGGAACAAGCATGTCCCAGGTCGTGCCGCGGGGGTTGTACTTGAGTCTGCCGTCGGCCTCGGTGCTTGAGCTTGCCGCCGGATCCTGCCTTCTGGCGCGCTCCTCGCTGCGGCGCATCGGGCCGAAGTCAAAGTCGGTGAAGCACAGGAAAAACACCAGCAAAAGCGAAAAGATCGCGTAGAAGTTCCACGGGATGGTGGCCACGAAGGCGCCGAGTTCGCTGTCAAAGGCGCCAGTGTCCTTCAAAGACGACCCAACGGCCGCGGCCCACGAGGAAATCGGCGCGATGATGCACACAGGGGCGGCGGTGCTGTCGATGATGTAGGCGAGCTTGGCGCGGCTGATGCGGTAGAGGTCCGTGATCGGACGCATCACGGTGCCCACCGTGAGGCAGTTGAAGTAGTCGTCGATGAAAATGGCGATGCCAAGGCCGCTTGTGGAGGCAAGCGAGGAGCGCCTGCCGCGGATGATCTTCGTCGAAGCCTTGCCGTAGGCGACCGTGCCGCCCGAAAGGCTGATCAGATACACGAGCGCTCCGAGCAGCGAGCAGAAGATCAGGATGTTGAAGTCGACCTTCTTGGCCATCATCGTGAAGGCCGTCTCGAGCGTTCCCATCACGATGTGGCCGTCGGTTCCGACGGCATAAATGAGGGTGCCCGTGAAGATGCCCACCAGAAGCGAGGAGAACACCTCCTTGGTCAGCAGGGCGAGGCCGATGGCCACGATCGGGGGAACTATCGACCACCACTCGGCGGCAAAGGGCTGCATTTTGTGTTTCCTTTGATTTTTGCGTGTTGTTTGTCAAGCGCCTTGCTCTGCTGCGGCGCCCGTTATTTGTCTTCCTGCGCCGGCGCCTTGAAGCGGCGCTTGAGCGCGTCGTAGACGGCCGGCGGCACAAAGGGCGAGACGTCGCCCCCCAAGCAGGCGATTTCGCGCACGAAGCTGCCGCTCACAAACTGGCACTCGAGCGCCGGCATCAAAAAGATGGTCTCGACCTGCGGCATCAGCGTGCGGTTCATGCCCGCCATCTGAAACTCGTACTCAAAGTCGCTCACCGCGCG
This sequence comes from uncultured Duodenibacillus sp., assembly GCA_944390145.1. Taxonomy (GTDB): domain Bacteria; phylum Pseudomonadota; class Gammaproteobacteria; order Burkholderiales; family Burkholderiaceae_F; genus Duodenibacillus. The sequence continues at coordinate 33,625 of CALXOY010000003.1, read as the reverse complement.
TGCGCCACGCACCGACACCGTCACGCCCCGGGCCCGGGCAAAGTCGCACAAGAGGCCGCAAAAGCCCTCGACCTCGACATTGTCCAGTCCGCCGCACTCCCGGCACGCCTGACGGGCCATCGCCACGCGCTCGTCAAGCGTAAAGAGCGTTTTCTTCTTTTCGCTTTCTGCCACGGCCAGAATCACGCGGTCAAAAAGCCGTGCGGCGCGGCGCAGCACGTCCAGGTGACCGAGCGTAAAGGGGTCGAACGTTCCGGGATAGACGGCGGTTGTCATGAATGAAAAGGGCGCGGTGCGCGCCCGTGGCGCATGAATAAGAGAGAATTGTTTATTTTAGCCGATCGCGCGTGCGGCCAAAAGGTAGTGCACGGCCGCGGCCCTGCCGCGCCGCACGGCCGCAAGCCCCATTTCCTGCAGCGCTGCGTCTTCGAGCAGCTCTTCGCTTTCCAGATACACGAAGCCCTCGTCCTTTAAAAGCGGCAGCGCCGCCTGCACCGCCCGCTGCTGCAGCTTGAGCACAAAGGGCGGATCGATGAAGACCACGTCAAACTTCTGTGCGGCCTCCTTCACCCACGCAAAGGCGTCGGCCTGTATGCAGCGAACCGTGTCGCCCGCGCCGAGCTTTTCAATCACGGCGTTGATCGTGCGGGCGCTTTTACCGTCCTTTTCCAAAAGCACGACGCCGCCCGCGCCGTTGCTTGCCGCCTCCAGCCCCAGGGCGCCGCTGCCGGCGAACATGTCCAGAAAAAACGCCCCGGAGAAATCCCCGAGGAAGTGCCTGAGCCAGTCAAAGAGGGTCTCCCGCACGCGCGAGGGCGTCGGGCGCAGTCCGTCGCGCAGGCCGACCGCAATCGGGGTTCTCTTGAAGCGCCCCGAAACGATGCGGACCGTGCCTTCGCCACCGTGGGTTGGTAAACTACCGGATCGGACTTTACCGCCCGCTTGAGCGCCGCGCCGGCGTGCGGGTGCAGCTTGATTTTTCTTCACTTTCGACATGGGATTTTTTTCACGCTTAAAGAGCGGCCTTGCCCGTACACGCGTCAACATCGTCGGCCTGTTTTCGGGCGGCGTGGTGGATGAAGACTTCTTCGAGACGCTTGAGGAAACGCTGATTGCCGCCGACATCGGCTACAAGCCGACCTCCGTCATCCTACAGCGTTTGCGCGATGCGGTGAAATTAAAGGGTCTGAAAACCCGCGAAGAAGTGCGCACCGCCCTGCGCGACGAAATCGAGCGCATCCTGCTGCCCGCCCAAAAGCCCTTTGATGTGGAGGCCGCCAAGCCCCTGGTCATCATGATGGTGGGCGTCAACGGCGCGGGCAAAACCACCACCATCGGCAAAATCGCCAAGTGGCTTGCCGCCCGCGACAAGAAGGTGCTGCTGGCGGCGGCCGACACCTTCCGCGCCGCAGCGCGCGAGCAGCTTGCCGTCTGGGGCGAGCGCAACAAAATCGACGTCATCGCGCAATCGGGCGGCGACCCCGCGGCGGTGGTCTTTGACGCCGTGAGCGCCGGCGTGGCCCGCGGCGCCGACGTCGTCATCGCCGATACGGCCGGCCGCCTTCCCACCCAGACCAATCTGATGGAGGAGCTTGCCCGCATCCGCCGCTCCCAGGGCAAGGCCCTTGAAGGCGCGCCCCACGAAGTGATCCTCGTCGTGGACGGCACGAACGGCCAGAACGCCCTGGCGCAGGTGAAGGCCTTTGACAACTACGCCGGCCTCACCGGCCTCATCGTCACCAAACTTGACGGCACGGCCAAAGGCGGCGTGCTGGTGGCGATCACCGCCGAGCGCGAACCCGAAAAGGCGCTTCCCATCTACTTTGTGGGCGTGGGCGAAACGATCGACGATCTGCAGCCCTTTGACGCGAAGCGTTTTGCCAGCGCGCTTGTTGGTGAAGACGTGCAGGATGAGTAAGCTATAGAAGAGAATCAAACCAATTTGGGGACACAGGAAAACGAATGACGGCAGAGACAAACGAAAGCCAGCCGGTTTTGCTCGGCGCCGTGGATCTTGGCAGCAACAGCTTCCGCGTGGAAATCGGCCGGGTGGAGGACTACCGCATCACCACCGAAAGCTACTGGAAAGAAACGGTGCGGCTTGCGGGCGGCATTGATGAAAACGGCGCCTTCACACCGCAGATCCAGGAGCGGGCGCTCGCCGCCCTGCGGCGCTTTCGTGAAAAGCTCGAGGGCATCCCCCCGCAGAACATCCGCGCCGTAGGAACGCAGGCGCTGCGCGTGGCGACCAACTCCGCCGAATTCCTGCCCAAGGCCGAGGAGGCGCTCGGGCACCCGATTGAAATCATCGCCGGCCGCGAAGAGGCGCGCCTGGTCTTTTCGGGCTGCGCGCACACGCTGCCGCCTTCAAGCGAAAAGCGCCTGGTGGTCGACATCGGCGGCGCCTCGACCGAACTCATCATCGGCTGCGGCTTCATCGCCAAGGAGTGCGAGTCCTTTCACGTGGGCTGCGTCAACACCTCGCGCGCCTTTTTCGCCGACGGCAAGATCACGGCAAGCGCACTCAAGCAAGCCCAGCTCTCGGCGCAGGCCGAGTTTGAGGAGGCCCATCAAGAGTTTTCCTTCCGCAACTGGGACGCCGCCTACGGCAGCGCCGGCACGATCGGCGCGGTGGCTGACATCGGGCACGCCTCGGGCCTTACCAACGGCGTGGTGACGCCCGCCCTTTTGAAGGTGCTGCGCAAGGAGCTTGTGGAGGCCGGAGACATCCGCAAGATCAACTTCCCGGGCTTGAAGGAAGACCGGCGCGAAGTGATCGCAGGGGGCCTTGCGGTGCTTTCCGCTGTCTTTGACACCTTCAAGATCAAGGAAATGCGTCCGGCCTCGGGCGCCCTGCGCGTGGGGCTTCTCTACGACATGCTCGGACGCCAGGAGCAGCGCGACACCCGCGACAGCACCGTGATCGCCATCATCAAGCGCTCGAGCATCGACAAGCAGCAGGCCGCGCGCGTGGCCGCCCTTGCCGACAAGTTCTTCATGTCGCTTGAGCCCGACGACGAAAAGGTCCACGACAGCCGCAAGCTGCTGCAGTGGGCGGCGATGCTGCACGAAACGGGCCGCATGATCAGCCCGAGCGGCTACCACAAGCACAGCCAGTACATCCTGATGAATTCGGACCTGCCGGGCTTTTCGCGCGCCGATCAGCTGCGCATGAGCACGCTCGTGCTCGGTCAGCGCGGCAACTTGAAGAAGGTGGAGTCGGCGCTCGGCGACCCGGTTTTTGTCGACATGCTCCTGAGCCTGCGCCTGGCGGTGATCTTTGCGCACGCCCGCAGAACGCTGCGGCTGCCCGAGATCAAGCTTGAGCGCCTGCAGCACAGCCGCAAGACGGCCTTCCGCCTCTGGGTGGATCCGCAGTGGCTCGCACGCCATCCGCTCACGGGCTATCTGCTTGAGCAGGAGTCCCTCGTGTGGGCCCGCGTCGGCATGGAATTCACGCTCGAGCACGGGGCGTCCTAGCCGCAGGCCAACCCTTTAACCGACAGCAAAGGAAGCGTTTCATTCATGCCTGCAAGCGGCGTCAACATTCCGCTCGTTGAGCTCATCAACGCCGGCATTGAAGTCAACGGCGAGAGGCTTTCGGCGGGCATCACGTTCAACGTGACGCGCGGCGAGTTCGTCTGCCTGCACGGCGCCACCGGTTCGGGAAAGTCGCTAGCGCTGCACATGATCGCGGGCCTCATGCGGCCCACCTTCGGCGAGGTGCGCGTTGCAGGCGACTGCTTGAACAACTTCACCGAGCGCGAAATGGCCATTGTGCGCCGCTCGATGGGCATCATGATCCAGGAGTGCCTGCTGCTGGAAAACCGCACCATTCTGGAAAACGTCATGCTGCCGTCGCTTGCGGCCGAAGAGTCCTACGGCAAGGCCCGCCATGCGGCCATGCGGGCCCTTGAGCGCTGCGGCATCGCCGAGCTTTCGCACGCCAGGCCGCACGACCTCTCGGCCGGCCAGAAGCAGATCGCCTGCGTGGCGCGCGCCATCGTCAACGACCCGCTGCTGGTTCTGGCCGACGAGCCGTGCGCGCATCTTGACGCCGACAACGCACAGCACCTGATGGATCTTCTGGGTGAGATTTCGCTTTCCAACGTCTCCGTGATTGTTGCCTCGCACCTGCAGCTCACCCCGTCGACCGTCGTCTGCCGTCCCATCATGCTGCAGAGGCCGCCGCGATGAGCATGTTTACCGGCACCCGCTGGGCCGCCCGCCAGACCGTGCGCGCCATCATCGAGTTCAAGGGGCTCTTTTTGATGGCCCTGTCGCTGGCGGGCCTTGCGCTCACCATCCCCTTTTTCCTGGCCACGCTTGCCTGGTCGCTTTCCTCGCAGGTGCTTGACGTCCCGACGCAGGCCGAAGTCACGATCTTCGCCGACCGCAGCGCGGGCAAGCAGTCCGTGATGGAGATTGCCGAAGCGGTCTCCAAAAACAGCGTCATCTCCTCGGTGCGCATCATGCCCAAGGACGAGGCGCTTGCCATGGTCAACAAATCCCTGGGCCTGAAAACCCAGGATGAAAAAAGCCGCGAAAAGGCGCAGGCCAACCCCCTGCCCGACATCGTGATCGCCACCGTCGCCAACAACGTCTCCTCCGAAGAGCTTGCCCAGGCAGCCGAAGCGTTTCGCAAGCTCAAAAACGTCGATCTGGTGGCCTACGACGACTCCTGGCAGCGCTACCTCAACGCGCTCTACACCGCCCTGTCCGTCGTGCTCGGCATTCTCGGCACCGTGGTGTTCCTGCTGGTGCTCCTCGTGATCTTCGCCTCGGTGCGGCTCACCACCAACGCGCAAAGGGATGAGATCCGCGCGCTCTATCTTTTCGGCGCCACGGCAAGCTTCATCCGCCGCCCCTACTCCTGGCGCGGCTTTCTCACGCTGATGCTCGCGGCCGCGCTTTCACTTGCGGTCTCGGCCACGGGCGTGAGTCTGCTCGCCAAGCCCATCTCCGACTTCGCCAGCCTTTACGGCGTCACCGTCATCCTGCGCATGCCCGGGGCCGACTGGTGCCTGCTCTACGTGGGGCTTGCAGCGCTTCTGGGCTACGTGGTGGGCTCCTTTGCCGCCAAGGACGCCATCGCCCGCGTGCAGGCAAACGAAATCTGAGGCGCGGCTGCCAAAATCCGACACACATTTTGCCGGCGGGGGTGCCACATTTTTGCCCTTTCCGGCAGTAGCATCACCGACGGATCCGGCAAACAGCTTTTTTCCTTTTTTCGCATCTTCCCGTGACCGACACCATCGACACCCAACAGACACCCGGCGCAGCGCCCGCGCAGACCCCGCAGGCGCCCTGCGCCGCCGGCAGCGCCCCCGCCACGGGCACGGCCGTCGTTGCCCGCAGCCGCAAGGCCGGACAGCTGGTGGAGAAAAAGGAGGGCGGCAAGAGCCTCATCGTGCGGCCCGAGCCCGTCAAGGGCGAAGTCGTCCCCTTTGAGAAAAAGCAGTACCTGCCGGCCGTGGTGCCGCGCCTGGGCGACCTGGAGGCCTACATCCGCTACGCCAACGCCGCGCCCATTCTGTCGGCCGAAGAAGAGCATGCGCTTGCCGTGCGGCTGCGCGACGAAGGCGACCTGATGGCCGCCCAGCAGCTCATCCTCTCGCACCTGCGCCTTGTGGTCTCGATTGCCCGCGGCTTTCTGGGCTACGGACTGCCGCACGCCGACCTCATCCAGGAAGGCAACATCGGGCTCATGAAGGCGATCAAGCACTTCGACCCGGACCGCGGCGTGCGCCTGATGACGTTTTCCGTGCACTGGATCCGCTCGGAAATCCAGGAGTACATCGTGCGCAACTGGCGCATGGTGAAGCTTGCCACCACCAAAAACCAGCGCAAGCTCTTTTTCAACCTGCGCCAGATGAAGGACGACGACAAGACGCTCACCACCTCCGAGGCAAAGCACATCGCCGAGACGCTCGACGTCAAGCCCGAGGAGGTGCGCGAGATGGAGGCGCGGCTCTCGGGCGGCGACACGCCGCTGGAAGGTTCAAGTTCTCCCGAGTCCGAGGACGAGAACAACTTTGCGCCGATCGACTGGCTCTCGCGCGAAGAGGACGAACCGGAGACGGTGCTTGAAGAGCGCGACAAGGGGCGGCTGACCGGCGAGATCCTGCAGGGTGCGCTCGACAAGCTCGACGAGCGCAGCCAGCGCGTCATCCGCGAGCGGTGGCTGCGCACCGACGCCGACGGCAACCCGGACCCCATGACGCTGCAGGAGCTTGCCAAGCAGCTCGGCGTCTCGGCCGAGCGCGTGCGCCAGATCGAAAAGAAGGCGATCGCGAAGCTGCGCACGGAGCTTGCCCCGGACAAGAACATTTTCTAGAAGGGCGGGCCGCGTTTCCCGCAGCCCGCTTGCAGACCTACAATAAAAGACCGCCTGCGGGCGGCCTTTTCACATTTTTTGTGCATCGACCACCTATGCTTCAATCCGATCCCCGCAACCTCTCCATGGTCATGGACCTCTACGAAATGACCATGGCCCACGGCTACTTCTGCGAAAACCGGCTCGAAGACGTCGTCACCTATGACGTCTTTTACCGGCGCAATCCCGACGGCGGCGGCTTTGCCATCTTTGCGGGGCTCGAGCAGGTGCTCGACTATCTGGAAAACCTGCACTTCTCCGCCGACGACATCGCGTACCTGCGCTCGCTCAACCTCTACAGCGAGCCCTTTCTCCAGTGGCTCGGGACCTACCGCTTCAAGGGCGACATCACGGCGCTGCCCGAAGGCAGCATCATGTATCCCAACGAGCCCGTTCTCACGGTCAACGCCTCGCCCATTGACGCGCAGCTCATCGAGACGGCGCTTCTCACGCAAATCAACCATCAGTCGCTGGTTGCCACCAAAACCCAGCGCATCGTGCGCGCCGCCGAGGGGCGCCCCGTCTCGGACTTCGGCGCCAGACGGGCGCACAACATGGATGCGGCGGTGTACGGCGCACGCGCGGCCTACATCGGCGGGGCCTCCAGCACGGCCACGCTGCTCGCAGGCCGCATGTTCGGCATTCCCGTGAGCGGCACGATGGCCCACAGCTGGGTGATGTACCACGACGACGAATTCACCGCCTTCAAGCGCTTTGCCGAGCTCTATCCCGACAACGCGGTCTTTCTTGTCGACACCTACGACGTGCTCCGAAGCGGCATTCCCAACGCCATCCGCGCCGCCCGCGAGGTGCTCGAACCGATGGGAAAGCGCCTGAAGGGCATCCGGCTCGATTCGGGCGACCTCGCCTTTCTCACCAAGAAGGCCCGCCGGATGCTCGATGCGGCGGGTCTCACCGACTGCCGCATCGTCGCCTCCAACAGCCTGGACGAATTCACCATCTCGTCGCTGCTGCAGCAGGGCGCCTGCATCGACTCCTTCGGCGTGGGCGAGCGGCTCATCACCGCCAAGAGCGACCCGGTCTTCGGCGCCGTCTACAAGATCGTGGCGGTGAGCCACGGCCAGGCCTGCCGCCCCAAGATCAAGGTGTCCGAGAGCTTTGAAAAAATCACCAATCCGGGCAGAAAGCGCCTGTGGCGCGTCTACGATCAAAACGGCTATGCCGTCGCCGACCTCATCACGCTGGCCGAGGAAACACCCGACTTCAGCCGCCCCTACACCTATGTGGATCCGCAAAAGCCCTGGGAGCACCGCGCTTTCTGCGCGCACACGATCCGGGAGCTGCACACACCCGTGATGCAAAACGGCAGGCGTCTTGCCGCGTCGCCCTCGCTCAACGACATCCGCGCCTACGTGCGCCGGCAGCTCGATCACGAAATCTGGCAGGAGGAGCAGCGCTTTGACTATCCGCACCACCACTTCCTCGACATGAGTCCGGCCTACTACCAGATGAAGATGGAGCTTTTGAGCCAGATGCACTTTGACTGAGAAACCTTTCCTTAACCTCTCACCGATTCCCCGACAACGCTTTCATCCAGATGTTTCACGTCGTTCTTGTTCATCCCGAGATTCCGCCCAATACGGGCAACGCCATCCGCCTTTGCGCCAACACCGGGTGCGATCTGCACCTCATCGAGCCGCTCGGGTTCTGCGTCGACGACAAGCATCTGATCCGCGCTGGTCTTGACTATCACGAGTTCACCACCATGACGGTGCACCCCTCGTGGGAGGCCTTTTTGCAAACGGAAAAGCCCCAGGCCGACCGCATGTTTGCGATGACGACCAAGGGCTCGTCGATTTTCTCCACCCTGCAGTTTCTGCCCGGCGACTGGCTCGTCTTCGGCAGCGAAGGCCACGGACTGCCCGACGCGATCCGCGAATCCTTTCCGGCCTCGCAGCGCATCCGGCTGCCGATGATGCCCAAAAACCGGTCGCTTAACCTCAGCAACGCCGTGGCAGTCACCGTCTTTGAAGCCTGGCGGCAAAACGGCTACAAGGGCTCGGTCTAGCGGGCGCCTGCAGCCGGCAGCATCACCATGTTGTCGCGGTGCACGGCCTCCTCCGGCCCCATAAAGCCCAGAATCCCGGCAAACTCGCCGCCGTGGCGTCCGGCAATGAGCCTGAGCTGCGCCGAGTCGTAGTTCACCAGCCCGCGCGCAATCTCCGTGCCGTCGGGGGCGATGCAGCCCACCACGTCGCCGCGCACGAAGTCGCCCTGCACGGCCTTGACGCCGACGGGCAGCAGACTCGTCTTCTTTTCGAGTAGCGCCTTCGCGGCCCCCGCGTCAAGCACCAAAAGCCCCTGCACGCGCAGCTGATCGGCAAGCCATTTGGCGCGCGCGTGCCATGGCGTGTCCGCGGCATTCAACTGCGTGCCGATGGCTTCGCCGCCAGCCAGGCGCTCAAGCACCCGCTCTTCGCGGCCGCTTGCAATGATCGTGCTGGCGCCGCTGCGCGCCGCACGCTTGGCGGCAAGCACCTTGGTGATCATGCCGCCCTTGGAGAGCGTGCTCGCCGCACCGCCGGCCATTTTCTCCAGCGCCGGGTCGCCCGCTTCGGCCACAGACACAAACCGCGCCTGCGGATCCTTGCGGGGGTCGGCCGTATAAAGCCCCTTTTGATCGGTGAGAATCACCAGCACGTCGGCTTCAATGAGGTTTGTCACCAGCGCGCCCAGCGTATCGTTGTCGCCCACCTTGATCTCATCGGTCACAAGCGTGTCGTTTTCATTGATGACGGGCACGACGCCGAGCTTTAACAGTTCGCGCACCGTCTCCCGCGCATTGAGGTAGCGCTCGCGGTCCGAGAGGTCGGCATGCGTAAGCAGCATCTGCGCGGTGCGCACGCCGTGCGCGGAAAACGCGGATTCGTAGGCCTGCGCAAGCCCCATCTGGCCCACTGCGGCCGCCGCCTGCAGCTCGCAGATGCGCTCGGGCCGCCTGCTCCAGCCAAGCCGCAGCACGCCCTCGACAATGGCCCCCGAACTCACAAACACCACTTCGCGGCCGGACTTCACGAGCGCACAGATCTGGGAGGCCAAATTCTCAATCATCCGGCGGTCAAGACCGCGTCCGTCATTCGTGAGCAGCGCGCTGCCAACCTTCACCACCACGCGGCGGGCGCTTTTGAGCACACTTTGCTGCATTGCCTGCACCACCCTTTAAAAGGAAATCCTTCAGGAAAGCTCTTCTCCGGCAAAGCGCACGTCGCTGCGCTCGGCCTCCTGCTGGTTGAGCGCCCGGCGCTCGCGGTCAAGCTCCTGCGCAATCGCCTTGACGAGTTCGCTGCAGCCCTCGCGGGTGGCCGCGCTCATCACAAAAAGCGGCCGGTCGGCGGCCAGTTCCTGCTTCAAGTGCGCCACAAGCGCCTCGCGCTCCTCTTCGGGCACCAGATCGATTTTGTTGAGCACCACCCAGCGGGTTTTCCGCGCAAGCGACTCGTCGTACTTGGCAAGCTCCTCGACAAGGGCCCTTGCCTGTCCTACCGTGTCCGTCCCGGGATCGAGCGGCGCACAGTCGATGATGTGCAGCAGCAGGCTCGTGCGGGAAAGGTGCCGCAAAAAGAGGTGCCCGAGGCCCGCGCCTTCGCTTGCGCCCTCAATCAACCCCGGAATGTCGGCCACCACGAAGCTCTGCTCGGGGCCCACGCGCACCACGCCCAGATGCGGATGCAGCGTGGTGAAGGGATAATCGGCGATCTTGGGCCGCGCATTGCTCACGGCCGTGATGAAGGTGGACTTGCCCGCGTTGGGCATACCGAGAAGACCCACGTCTGCGAGCACTTTGAGCTCAAGGCGCAGCGCGCGGTACTGTCCGGGCTCGCCCGGCGTGCACTGGCGCGGGGCGCGGTTGACGCTGGTTTTAAAGTGCAGGTTGCCGAGTCCCCCCTTGCCGCCTGCGGCCAGAAGCGCCCGGTCGCCGTGGTGCGTGAGATCGGCCACGGTTTCGCCCGTCGTTTCATCCACGATGAGCGTACCCACCGGCATGCGCAGCTCGATGTCCTCGCCGCCCGCGCCAAAGCAGTCTGCGCCGCGCCCGTTCTCCCCGTTGGGGGCAAAGAACTTGCGCGTGTAGCGGTAGTCGACCAGCGTATTGATGTTGCGGTCGGCAATCACCCAGACGCTGCCGCCGCGGCCGCCGTCGCCGCCGTCGGGACCGCCCTTGGGAATGAATTTTTCGCGGCGAAAGCTCGCAACGCCGTTGCCGCCCTTGCCGCCTTGCACTTCAATGCGGGCTTCGTCAACGAATTTCACTTCTGCACACCTCTGAAAATCTCACTGCCGCCAGCGGGACAGCCCCGCTCCAACGGGCACCTTTCAAGCATAACGAAAAAAGCTCTGCGAGAGGTCATCCCGTCAGAGCTTTTCCTTGTCAGCGCCTGTGCGCCGCCCTATGCGGCGCCTGACGCCAAATTAACCGGCAACCGGAACAACCTTCACGAACTGGTTGTTCTTCGGGCCCTTCACTTCGAAGGTCACAACGCCGTCAACCAGCGCATACAGCGTGTGGTCACGGCCGATGCCGACATTGTCGCCGGCATGGAACTTCGTGCCGCGCTGACGAACGATGATGCCGCCGGCATTGATCATGGCGTTGCCGAAAACCTTGACGCCGAGGCGCTTGGCCTGGGAATCACGACCGTTGCGGGTGGAGCCGCCGCCTTTCTTGTGTGCCATTTTCTATGTTCTCTTTAAAAAATCGTTGCTCAAATTAAGCCTGGATCTTAACGATCTTGACTTCCGTGTAGTTCTGACGATGGCCGGCGCTCTTCATGGAGTGCTTGCGGCGGCGGAACTTGAAAATGCGGACCTTGTCGGCGCGGCCGTGATGGGTCACGACGGCGGTCACGGCAGCACCTTCCACAACGGGGGTGCCGACCTTGAGGCCTTCTTCGGTGCTCACAGCGAGCACTTCATTGAAAACCACTTCGCCTTCAACATCGGCGTTGAGGGTTTCAACCTTGAGAAAATCACCTTCGGCAACGCGGTACTGCTTGCCGCCGGTCTTGATAATTGCGTACATTGAATTTTCCTCGCCGTTTTGCGCCCGGCCCAAGCCGGTAGGCAAAACCTTTTTGTCATTTCACATCACGTGCACTGCGCCGCTGCATTTTTTGCAGTGTTGCGCGCACACGCGCACCTTCCCTGCGAAGGAAGGGATCGCGATTATGGCAGAGTTCACCGTCCCTGTCAACTGGCTTGCGGCCGAAATTCCGTTTGGAATCAAGGCCTTCGGCGCCTTAGCCCGCCGCTGCCTCCTGCGCCTTGAGCGCGTCGATCTGGGCCTGCACAACAGGCCGCAGCTGCTCGGCGCGGGCGCTGTCGAGTTCGCCGATCCGCAGGCGCCGCTGCAGCACGTCGTCGGCCGTGCGGGCGTTCGTGCCGGCAAACTGCTGCGCGGCAAAGTCCTCAAGCTCCTTGAGAAGCTCGTCCGAAGGCGTCTCCGAGGCAAGCAGCTTCTTTTGCAGCGCCTCCATCGCAACCTGCGAAGCGCCGTCAAGGCGCATGGAGCGCGTCATGCAGCCGTAGCGCGGCAGCAGGTGCCGGCGCACGGCTTCGTCGATAGCCGCTTCGGCCTTGGCGCGGTATAGCGTGAGCGAGCCGCCGGCCACCGTAAACATATTGCTGAACTCGGTCACCACCGCGTACCCGCGGCCATTGTCAAGGCCCTTGACGCCGATGGCGGCATGCAGTCCGGCAAAGCGGGCGCGCACGTCCTCCGGACGGATCTTGCGGCTCAGAATCCGGTTGGCGCTTTCAATCAAAAGGCGCACTTCATCTTCGGTGACCTGCGGGTCGATCGGCGCCTGCCCCTGATCGGAGGCCGTGGAGCCGATCAAAAGCCTTCCCTGCCAGGGGGTGATGGTGAGCGGGCGCTTCCTGCCGCAGCCGCCGGGCAGGTAAAGCGCATTGCCCGTGGGCATGAAGGTGCGGTCGACGACAATGTAGGAGCGCCGCTCGATGCCGATGAGCCTGCCGCTTGTCACGTCGACCATGCGGCGCACGTCGTCGGCCCAGACGCCGGCGCAGTTAAAGACCGTGCGGGCGCGCACCTTCATCTTGCGGCCCGTTTCGCCGTCCTGCAGCACGACGGAGGTGACGCGCCGTCCGTCGGCTTCAGCATCAATCATGCGCATGCGATTCACCGCTACGGCGCCATAGGCCACAGCGCCCTTTAAAAGCGACAGCGTGAGCGCCGCGTCGTCGCACATGGCGTCGGTAAAGCACACGCCCGCCGCAAGCCCCCGGCGTTCAATGCCCGGAAGCATGCCGAGCAGGCCGACCCGACCGAGCATCGAGACGGGGTGCGTGCCGCGGCCGCCGCTTGAAAAGAGGCTGTAGAGCGCAAGCCGCACGGCGCGCAGCGCCATGGAAAGGCGGCAGCGGCAGGGAATCACAAAATTCTGGGCGCGCACCAAGCTCGGCGCGTTCTGCAGCAGCAGACGCCGCTCGTAAAGCGCCTCGCGCACGCGACCCCAGCGCGCAGGACAGCTCAGCAGGCCGATGTCGCTGCCGATGTGCTTGCCCGAGCGCGACGAGCGGCCCGCCGCCCAGTCCTGCGCATCCACGACAAGAACCGACATTCCACGGCTTGCAGCGTCAAGCGCAACACCGAGGCCGGTGGCGCCTGCGCCGATCACCACCACGTCGAATTCATCCTGCCGCTTTAGACGGCCGAGCATTTCGGCGCGGCTGCAAAGAACCTGCTTGTTGGTCATGAGCTGCCTTGCTTATTCCAGTCAAAAAATTCAAACCGCAAGTTTAGCCGAGCCATGCCGCCGCCTCGCTTAAAAGGGCGCGGCGCCGCTGGCCCCTTCACTTGCGAAAAAGACGCCCCGCCAGAAAGCCGGACGTCTTTGCTGTGAGGGTTAGCTCTCCCCGGCGGCGTCGCTGCCGGCATCGGCCTGCGGCGTTGCCGCTTCCGCGGTCTGCGGCTCAAGCGGCTTTTCCTCCGGGGCCTCGTGCGGGGCCTTCACCGTCTTGGAAAGGGCGATCACCAGGCGCAGCGCGGCGTTGACGTCCTCGGCGGTCTTGAAGTACTGCGCCACATCGGCGTCTAGCCGCACCATGGCGTTTTGCACGTAGGCGCTGCGGTCGGAGAAGCGGCGCTTGTCCACGGCCCTGGCGCGCGGACCGGAGCGGCCGCCGAGCTCTTCCTTGAAGGGCCGGGCAAAGGGCTTGCCGAAAGACTTGCCGAAGGGTTTGCCGAAGGGCTTCTCATAGGGCTTGCGGCCCGGTTCTGCGGAAAAGCGGCCTCCCTTGCCGGAAGGGCGGTTGTCGCGGCGGGGCGGCTTGTCATTGAAACGGTCAAAGGCCATTGCAGTTTCCTTAAATTCAAACGCAGAAAAGGGGGCTTCCCCGTCTGCACAATCAAACAGTATAGACAGAGACGAACAGCCTCTGTTGCAAAATTCGCATTTGTCCCCAATTTCGAAAGAACCCCCGTCTCAAGGGGCACCCGGCCGAGTAAACTGTTTCGTACAGGAGGACGTTCAGCCGTCTTTCTGGACCCTACAAACAACAAAAAGAGAGGTTTTTATGCTGCAGGTTATCTTCCATGGCGTTGACCGCTCCCCGGCCGCCGAGGCCGACATCGCAAAACGCTTTGCAGCTCTTCAGCGCTTTGACAACAATCTCTCGGAGTGCAAGGCGACGATCACGAAAGTGGGCCGCCAGGGGCTCGGCGAATTCAGCGTCAAGCTCGACATGATCGTCTCGGGCGGCCGCAGCGTGATTGCGACGGAAAATGATCCGGATGCCATGGCCGCCATCAACAAGGTGTTTGACACCGCCCGCCGCGTCGTCAAGGACGAAAACGACAAGCGTCACATGCATTGACGGCAGCGTCCGCGTCCCGGTCAACTCCGGGCGCGAGTTCTCCGCACAGGGCCGCCCGTTTTCTGCGGACGGCCTTTTTTCACGTCAAAATCCAGCCGCAAATACCAAAAAAGCCCGCCGATTCTGGCGAGCTTCCGGTAACCTTGGCGTCCCCAAGGGGATTCGAACCCCTGTACCAACCGTGAAAGGGTTGTGTCCTAGGCCTCTAGACGATGGGGACTGAATCTTGGTGGAGGTAAGCGGGATCGAACCGCTGACCTCTTGCATGCCATGCAAGCGCTCTCCCAGCTGAGCTATACCCCCGAAGGAGTCGTAACTATACTCACGATTTTTTTAAATTGCAAGCCCTTGACGCAAAATTTTTTTGATTTTTTCGCGTTTTTCTCGAACAAATCATATTTATCGTTTAAAATCAATAGCTTATGCATTTTCATCCGCCTGAAATTTTTTTCTCCCGGCAGGCCGCTTTGCTAGCATTTGCGTCGTTTCCGACTTTTTTCATCCGTATTTCATGTCCACTCGACTGCCCGCCCCCGCCTTTGAAGCCAAAATCGTCCGCGCCGAGGACCTTGCCCGACGCTGCCGCGCGCTGCCCCGCCCGGTTGTCATGACCAACGGCGTCTTCGACATCCTGCACCGCGGCCACGTCACCTACCTCGCACAAGCCCGCGCTCTGGGCGCAAGCCTCGTTGTGGCCGTCAATTCGGACGCCTCCGTGAAAATGCTCGGCAAGGGCGAGGACCGCCCCATCAACGGCGAGGAGGACCGTGCGGCGGTTCTCGCCGCGCTTGAAAGCGTCGACCTAGTGGTGGTGTTCAAGGAAAAGGTGCCGCTTGACGTAATTGAGCGCGCACACCCCGACATCTACGCCAAGGGCGGCGACTACCGCATTGAAGATTTGCCCGAAGCGGCGCTGGTGAGCACCTGGGGCGGCAAAACCGTGACGGTGCAGTTTGAGCACCAGCGCTCGACCACGGCGCTTTTAAAGAAGGTCCGGGCGCAATAACGCCCGCCGCTTTCTCAAGAAAACGACGGGCGCTGAGAGTCGGTTCTGCGGGTTCTTTTAGATGAACTCGTAGCCCGCAAGGCGCGCGTAGTGCGCGGTTGCCGTCAAAAAGCCCTGCTTGCTGCCGCAGTCAAAGCGGCGGCCTTCAAAGCGGTGCGCGTAGGTCCTGCCTTCGTCCAGAAGCGAAGCGATGGCGTCGGTGAGCTGGATTTCGCCGCCCACGCCGCGCTCGACATGCTCGAGGGCTGTAAAGATCTCCGGCTCCAGCACATAACGGCCGATCACGGCAAGCGTCGAGGGCGCGTCTTCGGCCGCAGGCTTTTCCACCATCGTGCGCACGCAGCTTGTCTGCTGCATTTCGTCGTCAACGCCCACAATGCCGTACTTGTTGGTGTCCTTGCGCTCGACGTTTTGCACGGCGAGAACACTGCCGCCGTTCATTTCGGCGCGGGCGCGGATGAGCTGCCCAAGCGCGGGCTCCTGCGAATAAATGAGGTCGTCGGCAAGAATCACGCCGAAGGGCTCGTCGCCCACCACGGGACGGGCGCAGAGCACGGCATGACCAAGGCCGAGCGGTTCAGGCTGGCGGATGAAGATGAAGTTCACGCCGCGCGGCGTCACCGAATGCACCAGATCGAGCAGTTCGTACTTGCCCTTGGCCGTGAGGTCGGCCTCCAGTTCGGGGCTCTTGTCAAAATGGTCTTCAATGGCGCGCTTGTAGCGGCCGGTGATGAAGATCATGTCAGTGATGCCCGCCGCAGCGGCTTCTTCAACGGCATACTGAATGAGGGGCTTGTCGACCACCGGCAGCATTTCCTTGGGCATTGCCTTCGTTGCGGGCAGAAAGCGGGTGCCGAGACCGGCCACGGGGAACACGGCCTTACGAACGGGTTTCATATGTCTTTCCAGAAAGAAAGCGGCCCCGTGCAGGCAAACCGCCCTTGAAAAGCCGGTTTCAACGCACTGCACGCAAAATAAAGCCGCAGTTAGAATCTACGGCGGAATTTTAATGAAAGCCGCTGCAATGTCCGAATCCATTTATGCCGTCGGAGACCTTCAGGGGTGCCTTGAGAGCTTCGACGAACTGCTTGATATGCTGGGGGCCGATGCCTCCTTTGTTTTTGTCGGCGACATCGTCAACCGGGGCCCCGCCTCCCTGCAGACGCTGCGCCGCGTCAAGGCGCTCGATGAGGCGGGCCGCTGCCGCGCCGTGCTTCTCGGCAATCACGACCTGCACCTGCTTGCCGTGGCCGCGGGCGCGGGCAAGCTGCACCGCTCCGACACGATCGCCGACATTCTCAACGCCCCCGACCGCAAGGAGCTTTTGAAGTGGCTGCGCAGCCGCCCCCTGATGTACGAAACCGATGACGTGGTCTTCGTGCACGCCGGCATTTCGCCCGCCTGGACGCTCGAAGAGGCCCGCGGCTACGCGCAGGAGGTGGGCGAAGCGCTCTCGGGCAGGCACTGGAAGCAATACCTGCAGGACATGTACGGCGACGACACCGATACGACGGGCGGGGGATCCGCGCGCATGCGCGCCATCCTCAACGCCTTCACGCGGATGCGTTACGTACGCGCAGACGGCTCGCTCGAATTCAAGGCCAAGATGAACCCCAAGCAGACCCCCGGCCTTGTGCCCTGGTTTGAATACCCCCGCCGCTTTGAGAAAACCGTCTGCTTCGGCCACTGGTCCACGCTCGGGCTGGTGGTAAGGGACAAGACCGTTGCCATCGACACCGGGTGCCTGTGGGGCGGAAAACTCACCTGCATCCGCTTTCCCGACCGGCGCCTGTGGCAGGTGCAGTGCCCGCAATGGGCCGCCCCCTGCTAGGACTCCCGACCCTTCACCTTCATTTGCACCACGTCTTCATTTTTCTATGACGAAAGCTGCCCCTTCCGAGGTCAATCCCATCCGCATCCGCGGAGCGCGTCAGAACAACCTCTGCAACCTGGATCTCGACATCGATCTGGGCACCATGACGGTCATCACCGGTCCCTCGGGCTCCGGCAAGAGTTCGCTTGCCTACGACACGCTCTACGCCGAGGGCCAGCGCCGCTACGTGGAGACATTCAGCGCCTACGCCCGTCAGTTTCTGGAGCGCTGCGACCGTCCGCAGGTCGACAAAATCGACGGCGTACCGCCCTCGATTGCCATCAACCAAACCAACAGCATCAAGACCTCGCGCTCGACTGTGGGCACGATGACCGAGATCAACGATCATCTCAAGGTGCTGTTTGCGCGCAGCGCGGCGCTTTTTTGCGGCAGCTGCGGCACGCCGGTGAGGGAGCACAGTGCGGCCGACATTGCGCACGAAATCCTGGCCTGGGCAAAGCCCTTTCCCGAGGCGCGCCTATCCATCTGCTTTCCCGTGACGGTGCCCGCAAACCTGGAGCGCGAAGTGGTCGAAAACGGCCTCTCGGCACAGGGCTTTACGCATGTGGTCGAAGAAGAGAAAAAAGACGACGGCAGCCTTCTCTTATGGGTGGCCGCCGACCGCGTGCGCGCGCAGCGCCTCACACAATCTCGCGCCGTGGACGCCGTGGAAAAGGCTCTGACCCAGAGCAAGAGCCACCTGCTCACGGTTTTCGCGGCATTGCCCGACGGCGCCGTCGTCAACCGGCGCTGGGTAACCGGCCTCGTCTGTCCGGAGTGCCTGCGCCCCTACGCCCACCCCACCCCCTCGCGCTTTTCCTTTAATTCGCCGGTCGGGGCCTGCCCCACCTGCCGCGGATTCGGCCGCGTGATCGGCATCGACTACTCGCTGGTCATCCCCGACGGCCGCAAAACGTTGAAAGAAGGCGCCGTCAAGCCCTGGCAGACGCCCACGGGAAAGGAGTGCCAGAGGGATCTGGAAAAATGGGCAAAAAACAGCGGCATCCCGCTCGACGTCCCCTGGAACCAGCTCACCGATGCGCAAAAGCACTGGGTCATCAACGGAGATCCCGGCTACGACGGCCATAACTGGCGCACCCACTGGTACGGCGTCAAGGCCTACTTCGACATGCTCGAAAGCCGCAGCTACAAGATGCACGTGCGCGTGCAGCTTGCCAATTACCGCGGCTATGCGGTCTGTCCGGACTGCCTCGGCGCGCGCCTGATTCCCGAAAGCCAGCTTTGGCGACTCGGTTCGCAAAAGGCTGCGGACGCGGGCCTTGAGGGCAAAAAGGGGCGCTACAAGCGGTTTCAGCCGCGCTGCCTGGGCGAGGCGGCGCGCCGGAACTTCGACGCACTGCCGGGGCTGTCGCTGCCCGACGTGATGCAGCTGCCCGTTGACAACCTCAAGCGCTTTTTCGACGTGTTCTGCGCAGAACTCACCGATGAGGCCGCACGCCTGGCGGCCGGAGAAATCCGCACGCGTCTGACCTATCTGCAGAACGTCGGCGTGGGCTACCTCACGCTCGGCCGCCAGAGCCGGACGCTTTCCGGCGGCGAAGTGCAGCGCGTCAACCTCACCACGGCGCTCGGCACCAACCTCACCGACACGCTTTTCGTGCTCGACGAGCCGTCCGTGGGCCTGCACCCGCGCGACATGGACCGCGTCAACGGCATCCTCAAGAGCATCAAGGATGCGGGCAACACGCTGGTGGTGGTCGAGCACGATCCGCAGGTGATGACCGCCGCCGACCGCATCATCGACATGGGGCCCGGCGCCGGCACCGCCGGCGGCCGGATCGTGGCCGACGGCACCCCGCAGCAAATCCGCGAGTCCGACTCGCTCACCGGCCGCTACCTGCGCGGCGAACTCTCGACGCTGCCCGACATTGCCGGCAAAACGCCCGCACAATTCGACGGCTGGATCACCGTTGCCGGTGCGCATGCCCACAACCTCAAAAACATCACCGTCAAGGTTCCCATCGGCGCCTTCACCGCGATCACGGGCGTCTCCGGCTCGGGCAAATCCACCCTCGCCCACGACGTGATCGAACCCGCTGTCAATGCGCTGGCCACGGGCAGAACCTCCTGCGACACCTACGACTGGGCGCAGACCGATCTGCCGACGGCCGGCGTGGTCTATGTCGATCAGACCGAAATCGGCAAGACGAGCCGCGGCAATCCGGCCTCCTACTGCGGCGTCTTCGGCTACATCCGCCTGGAGTTTGCAGGCGCTCCGGAATCGACCGACCGCGGCTACACGGCCGGCACCTTCAGCTTCAACACCGGCGAGGGACGCTGCCCGACCTGCCAGGGCGCAGGCTTTGAACACGTGGAGATGCAGTTTTTAAGCGACGTGATGCTGCGCTGCCCGGACTGCAACGGCAGCCGCTATCGTCCGGAAGTGCTTGAAATCACCATCAACTACAAGGACCGCGGCCAACGCAATATCGCACAGATCCTCGAGATGACGGTCAGCGAGGCCTGCGCGTACTTTGAGGGACACCGCAACATCTGCGAGAACCTTGATTGCCTGATCAGCGTGGGCCTGGACTACCTGAAGCTCGGCCAGCCGCTGCCGACGCTCTCGGGCGGTGAGGCGCAGCGCTTGAAGCTCGCGCGGATTCTTGCCGAGTCGCGTCATCCGTATGCGTATGCCTTTGGCGCCCGCAAATCCAAATTCTTCATTTTTGACGAACCGACCACGGGGCTGCATTTCGACGACATCAAAAAGCTTCTGGCGATTTTCCGCAGGCTCACTTTGCTCGGACACACGGTGCTTGTAATCGAGCACAATCTCGACGTCATCTCGACTGCCGACTGGGTCATCGATCTGGGCCCTGAAGGGGGCGACGAAGGCGGCGAAGTGGTGGCCGCCTCCACGCCCGCGGAGCTGCGCAAAAACCCGGCAAGCTACACCGGCCGCGCGCTGGCCGCCTACGACCACATGATCGGCCCGGAAAACCGGTCCATGACCGGGCTTTTCGCGCCGCCGCAAGCCGGCGCCCCCGCCCCCGCCGCCGCGGGGCGCTCGCTGCAGAGCGTCTGGCGCGGTGCGCGCCGCGGCGACCTGGGCATTTTCGGCGCGCGCGAGCACAACCTCAAAAACATCGACGTCGTCATCCCCAAGCGCAGGCTCACCGCCGTCACCGGCGTCTCCGGCTCGGGCAAGTCGACGCTTGCCTTTGGCATCGTCTTTTCCGAAGGCCAGAGGCGCTACCTCGAAAGCCTCAACGCCTACGCGCGCTCGATCACCGAACCGCCGCCCAAGGCCGACGTCGAGCGCATCACGGGCATCGCCCCCACGGTGGCCATCGAGCAGCGCACCAGCCGGGGCGGCCGCAAGTCGACCGTCTCGACCATCACCGAAATCCAGCACTATCTGCGCCTGCTCTATGTGAAGCTCGGCGTCCAGCACTGCCCCGACTGCGGCGTGGAGGTGAGCGAGCAGTCCGAAGAGCAGATCCTTGCCCACATCATGAAGGCGTACCGCGGAAAGACCGTGACGCTGCTCTCGCCCGTGGTGGTGGCGCGCAAGGGCACCTATCAGGACATCATGCTCTGGGCGCGTGCGCGTCTTGGCGCCACCCGCATCCGCATCGACAATGAGTGGGTCGACGCTCTTCCGCTGCCGCTGCTGTCGCGCTACAAGGAGCACACCATCGAGGTGCCGATTTACTCCTGCACGGTCACGCCGAGGGCCGAGAAAAAGATTGCCGAGGCCCTCACGACCGCGCTTGAGCACGGCAACGGGCTTGTGAGCATCGCCTGGGGCTCGCAGGCCCTGACGCACAAGCAGAGCGATGTCCGCCCCCTTGCCCATGGCGGCGTGGAGATGCTCTCGACCAAACGCGTGTGCCCGAAGTGCGGCAAGAGCTTTCATGAACTCGATCCGCGGCTTTTCTCCTTTAACAACAAACTCGGCTGGTGCCCCCGCTGTCTGGGCACGGGCCGCATCGACACGGTCGACGAGTCCGACGAAGCCTACCAAACGGCCGCCGTCTGTCCGGCCTGCCACGGGGCGCGCCTCAATCCCACGGCGCTTGCCGTCACGTTTGCCGGACGTTCGATTGCGCAGACAACAGCGCTTACGGTCGATGAGGCGCTGCCGGCAATGCACGGCATCAAGCTTGAGGGTCGGGCGGCGGCCATCGGGGCCGACTCTGTCAAGGAGATCATCTCGCGCCTGGAATTTCTGCAGAAGGTCGGCCTGGGGTACTTGAGCCTTGACCGCGATGCCCCGTCGCTTTCGGGCGGCGAGGCGCAGCGCATCCGGCTTGCCTCGCAGCTCGGCAGCGCCATGCAGGGCATCTGCTACGTGCTCGACGAGCCCACCATCGGGCTGCACGCCCGCGACAACAAGCGCCTTGTGGACATGCTCCTTGAGCTGAAAAACAAAGGCAACACGGTCATCGTCGTCGAGCACGACGAGGAGCTCATCCGGCGCGCCGACCACATCGTCGACATCGGCCCCGGGGCCGGAAGCCGCGGCGGCGAACTCATTGGCGAGGGAACGCTTGCGCAAATCTGCCGCAAAAAGGAAAGCGTCACGGGCCGCATGATCAAGCACCCGCTCGAGCACACCGGCCGCTCGCGTCATCCGGTCAATACGAACACGTCCTGGCTCACCTTGACGGGCGCCAATCTGCACAACCTCAAGGACATCACGGTGAAGTTTCCGCTGCAGCGGCTTGTCGTCGTGACCGGCGTCTCCGGCTCCGGCAAATCCACGCTGGTGCGGGATGTGCTCGGCCGCAATCTCGACGACCAGCTCAAGCTCGACAACCCGGTTTACCACGGCTGCACGCGCATCTCCATGCCCCGAAAAATCAATCCCATCGGACGCGTGCTCGAAGTCGATCAATCGCCCATCGGCAAGACGCCGCGCTCGTGCCCGGCCACCTACGTGAAGTTCTTCAACGCCATCCGCGACCTCTATGCCCAGACGACGGAGGCGCAGGAGCGCGGCTATCCGGCCACCCGCTTTTCCTTCAACACCGAGGTGGGGCGCTGCCCGGTCTGCGCGGGTCAGGGCGAAATCAGCGTGCAGATGAATTTCCTGCCGGAGGTCAAAATGACCTGCGAAGCCTGCGGCGGCATGCGCTTTGACGAGGAGACGCTCTCGGTGAAGTGGATGGGCAAGAGCATCGGCGAAGTGCTGCAGATGAGCGTGGACGAAGCGCTGGAGCTTTTTGCCAACCGTCCCCGGATCGCCAAGCCCCTGGAGCTGCTGCAGGCTGTCGGGCTCGGTTATCTGCGCATCGGCCAGCCCTCCTCGACGCTCTCGGGCGGCGAGGCGCAGCGCATCAAGCTTGTCACCGAGCTCTCCAAGGCATACAGCCAGATGAAGACGCGCCGCACCCAGCACACGTTCTACATCCTGGACGAACCGACGGTGGGGCTGCACATGGCCGATGTGGCCAAGCTCATCGACGTGCTGCACGCCCTCGTTGACGCCGGCAACACGGTGGTGGTGATCGAGCACAACCTCGACGTGATCGCCGAGGCCGACTGGGTGATCGACCTCGGCCCCGAAGGGGGCCCCGCGGGCGGCGCCGTCACGGGCGAAGGCGAGCCGCTGACGATCGCCGGACTCGATGCGCCCACGGGCAGGGTGCTGCGGGAGTTTCTCAAGAACCACCACAAGGAAGCTTGAATGCACGTCTACAAGGTCGGAGGATGCGTGCGCGACCGTCTGATGCGGCAGGCCGGCCTTGCCGCACGCACGAGCGACACGGACTGGGTGGTCACCGGCGCCACGCCCGAGGACATGATCCGGGCGGGCTTTACGCCGGTGGGCGCGGTCTTTCCCGTTTTCCTGCACCCGGCCACGCACGAGGAATACGCGCTTGCGCGCACCGAACGCAAAACGGCAAAGGGCTATCACGGCTTTACGTTTCATGCTTCGCCCGAGGTGACGCTCGAAGAGGATCTGCGGCGGCGGGACCTCACCATCAACGCAATGGCCGAGGACGTTGACGGGCGCATCATCGACCCCTGGGGCGGGCGCCGGGACCTGCAGGCGCATGTGCTGCGCCATGTCTCGGAAGCTTTTGCAGAGGATCCCGTGCGCATCCTGCGGCTTGCGCGCTTTGCCGCCCGTTTCCCGGACTTTCGCGTGGCCGGTGAAACCCTGCAGCTGTGCCGCAAAATGGTCGAAAACGGCGAAGCCGACGCCCTGGTGCCCGAGCGCACCTGGCAGGAGCTGCGCCGGGGGCTGGCCGAAGCCGATCCGGTGCGCATGATCGACGTGCTGCAGGCCTGCGGGCTCTGGCAGCGCATCTTTGCCGACATTGTGGTCGACAGCCGCATCCGTCAGGCGCTAAAGCGCGCCGCCGCCCGGGGGCTTGACGCGGCGGTGCGTGCGGCGATTCTGTTTTCGAACTACGAGCGGCCCGAAAAACTGCGCGGCCGCCTGCAGGCGCTGCGCCTTGAAGCCGGTGCGGTGAGCCTTGCCGAGCTTGTCTGCCGGCTGCAGCGCCGCGTCTCGACGCTGCGCACGGCCGACGACTTCGCCTGTTTCCTGGAGGCCGCCGACGTCCTGCGCCGCCCCGAGCGCTTTGCGCGTTTTCTCGAGGCCTGCACCTGTCTGGATCCGGCGCTTGACGCTGCGCGCATCCAGACCGCCGCCCAGGCCTACGCCGGCATTGACGCCGGAGCCGCGGCGCGGGCCGCAGGCGGCAAAAACGTTCGTGAGGCCGTGCGCAAAGCGCGCGCCCAGGCCGTTGCCGCCGCGCTGGACAATCAAACATAAAGGAGGCGTCATGCCTTTTCTTGCATCACTGGATCATCTTGTGCTCACCGTTGCCGATGTGCGCAAGACGCTTGACTTTTACTGCGGCATCCTCGGCTGCGAGGAAATCACGTTTGCCGGGGACCGCAAGGCCTTTGCCTTCGGCAGCCAGAAAATCAACCTGCATGAGGCCGGCCGCGAAATCGCCCCGCACGCCCTCAAGCCCGTCTGCGGCAGTGCGGACCTTTGCTTTCTTTCCACGGTTCCCGTGGCGGCTCTGGCGCGGCACTTCGGCGCGCACGGCGTCAAGGTCGAGCTCGGCCCGGTCGAGCGCACCGGGGCGCAGGGGCCGCTGCTGTCCATTTATGTGCGGGATCCGGACGGCAATCTCATCGAAATCGCCAACCGCAGGCGCGGCCCGTTCTAAAGGAACTTGCCGATGAGAAAGAAGACAAGAAAGATGAGCAGCGTGCTTGCAAGCGGAATGTTGATGCGCCGCCCGAAGATCGTGAAGTTGATGTCCCCGGGCAGCCTGCCGAGCCCGTAGCGTGAGAGCCAGGGCACGCAGGTCATCAAAACCATGATGCAGATCAAAATAACTAAAATCCAGCGCATTGGCGCATTGTAAGGCCTGCGCCGCCCCGACTTTCCCCCGCGCCCGTTCAAAGGAAGTTTCTTTTTTCTTCATGACATCGCTTTTTGAAACCCTCAGCCTCACCTGCCGCTGCATCCGCCTTGAGGAGCTTCGCGTGGACATGCAGATCGGCGCCTACGAGGCCGAGCACGGCCGCCCGCAGCCCGTTCTCGTCACGCTGGAGGTCTGGGTGCCGCTGCCGCAGGACGGCTGCCGCGACAGCCTGCAGGCGGTCTACGACTACAGCGTGCTGGAAAAAATCGTCCGACAGACGGCCGCGCAGGGCCATATCGAACTGCAGGAGACCTTCGGCGACCGCATTCTCGAGCAGGTGCTTGCCGACGCACGCGTTGCCGCCGCACGCGTCAAAACCGCCAAGCTGCAGGCCTGCTGCGGCGCCCGCGCCGTCTCTGTTGAAACCTTCCGCTGCCGCAAAAACATCCTTCCATGACCAAAACGACTGAATCGATTCCCATGCATCCCGTGCGCATGGCCAAAAGCCGTGCGGAGAAAGCCAAGTACATTGAAATCGCCCCCGGCAGGCATGTGCAAGCCTCCGTCTCGATGCGAAAGCTCGAAAAGCGCATCGTGCGGCTCACCGCCCAAGCCTGCACCGACTACGGCATGATTGAGGAGGGCGACAAAATCGCCGTGGCCATGAGCGGCGGCAAGGACAGCTACGTGCTCTATGACGTGCTGCGCAAGCTGCAGGCGCGCGCACCCGTGCACTTTGAGCTCATCGCGGTGCATGTCAACCAGCACATCCCCGGCAGCCCCACGCACCTGCTCGAAGACTGGCTCAAGCAAAAGGGCGCGGTCTACCACATCGAGGATCAGGACACGCATTCGATCATCAAGCGGCTGATCCCCTCCGGGCGCAGCGTCTGCTCGCTGTGCTCGCGTCTGCGCCGCGGCATCCTCTACCGCACGGCCCGTGAGCTCGGCTGCACCAAGATCGCCCTGGGGCACCAGATGGACGACGTGGTCTCCACGCTGCTGTTGAACATGTTCTACGGCGGGCGCCTCAAGGCCATGCCGCCCGTGCTGCGCAGCGACGACGGAAAAAACACCGTCATCCGGCCGCTCATTTACCTGCGCGAGTCGGAGATGCGCCGCTGGGCGGAGATCTGTCAGTACCCCCTCTTCCCCAAGGATCTGTGCGGCGCAGGCGAAAACCTCAAGCGCAAGGAGATCAAGGCGCTGATGGCGCAGTGGGACAAGGACTACGACAGCCGCATCTACAATCTTTTCATGAGCACAACGCGCGTTGCAGCCTCGCAGCTCGCGGACAAAACGCTCTTTGACTTTCACAATTTCCTGCGCATCGGTCCGGCCGCAGCGGCCGGCGGTGCGCAAGACGACTAAAAGGAGGCGATCATGCTCACCATCGCCGCTGCCGCCTTTAATGACGGCGAGCCCATGCCCGTGCGTCTGACGCAGGAAGGGGAAAACCTCTCGCCGGAGCTGCACTTTGGCGGCGTTCCCGCCCGAGCCGCCTCGCTCGTTCTGATCAGCGAGGATCCGGATGCACCGGACCCCGCCGCCCCCAAGCGCGTCTGGCTGCACTGGCTTGTCGTCAACATCGATCCCGCCTGCCGGGGATTTGCCGAAGGCCTGCAGACCTGTCCCGAAGGCGCTGCGGCGGCAGTCAACGACAGCGGCGTGCGCGGCTGGTCGGGGCCCCGCCCTCCCATCGGGCGGCACCGCTACTACTTCCGGCTGTATGCGCTGGACACAAGGCTTAAACTGCCGGAAAACTTCACGCGCAAAGACGTCGAAAAAGTCATGTGCGGCCACGTGATCGAGACGGCTGAAACCATGGGAACCTACATTTTGTCCCGCAGCCGGTAGCAATTTCCCTGCCGCAGTTTTCTTTTGCCCCTTTCTGCGTCAAAATTACAAGTTGGACACAAAAATAAGCGCCGGATCCGACAGCAGCGATCCGGTTTTTCTCAGGCAATTCAATCCTCGGAGTCAACCCTGATGTCACTGAAGCACATTTTTGCGGCCGCAGCCTGTGCGGCCACTGTTCTTGCCTGCGGACCCGCCGCGGCCGCCAATCCCGTCACCTACACGGTGGGCACCGGCGCCACCTACCGCCCCTTCGAATTCCAGAACCCCAACAAGGAACTCGTCGGCTTTGACATCGACCTCGTCAAGGCCATCGCCAAGGCCGAGGGCTTCAATGTCGAATTCATCAACACGCTCTGGGGCGTGATCTTCGAGTCGGTCCGCAACGGCGACCGCGACATGATCGTGAGCGGCATCACCATCACCCCGCAGCGTCAGGAATCGGTTGACTTCTCCTATCCGTACTTCGCCGCCCACCAGCTCATCCTCACGCAGAAGAACATCACCGTGAAGACGATTGCCGACCTCAAGGGCAAGAAGGTGGCCGTGGTGGCCAACTCCGCGGGCGACATCGCCTGCTCCAAGGCCTTCGGCAAGGCGAGCACCGACATCAAGCGCTTTGACAACACCCCGCTGGTGCTCGAGGAACTCTCCGCGGGCGGCGTTGATGCAGCCGTGGGCGACATCGGCGTGTTTGCCTACTACGCCCTGCAGAACCCGGAAAAGCAGTTCAACATGGCCCGCGACCCCGGCTTTGAAGACCAGTACTTCGGCATCGCCGTGCGCAAGGGCAACACCGAGCTGCTCAACAAAATCAACTCGGGCTTGAAGAAGATCATCGCCAACGGCGAGTACGCCAAGGTATACGCCAAGTGGTTCGGCACTAAGACCCAGCCGCCGAAGCTTCCCATTCCGGAATAACTGAAGCCCAACGCAGCCGCTGCAGTCTGCGCCCGCCTTCTCAGAAAGCGGGCGCCTGAAGCGGACGCCGCAAGCCCGGATGCATTCAGCGCCTCCGGGCCCTTCTTGTAGAATGTGCGCCGCTTTTTTCAAAGGACGCCGGCTGCGCCTGCACTCAAGCCGGAAAACCGTTTCTTTCCCCATAAAAACAAGGAAGTCTCACGATGAGCGGATTTCGTTTTGATGTCCTAGCCGAGTATTGGCCGCTTTTTGCTGAAGGCATCGGCATGACGCTCAAGCTCACCATCTGCTGCGTCATCTGCGGCGTGGTGCTCGGCATGCTGCTCGGCATGGCCCGCATGGCCGAGGCGCGACACGACCCCTGGAAGACGATTCTCTACTACGGCGTGCGCTGGCCGGTCACCATCTGGGTGAGCTTTTTCCGCGGCACTCCGCTTTTTGTGCAGATCTTTCTGATGTACTTCGCCGTGCTGCCGGTCTTCGTGCACCCGGTCGACGGCATTCTGATTTCCGGCAGCCTCGCCCGCGACATCCGCAGCGAATACGGCGCCTTTCTGGCCGGCTTTTTCGCCATCACGCTCAACGCCGGCGCTTATATGAGCGAGGTGTTTCGCGCCGGCATCCAGTCGCTTGACAAGGGCCAGAGCGAAGCGGCCCGCTCGGTCGGCATGAGCTACTGGCAGTGCATGCGCCACATCGTGATGCCGCAGGCCTTCCGCCGCATGCTGCCCGCCCTTGGCAACAACGCGATCGCCATTTTGAAGGACTCCTCGCTCGTGTCGGCCATCGGCCTTACTGAACTTGCCTATGCCGCCCGCACGGTGGCCGGCGCATCGGCCCGCTACTGGGAGCCGTACCTCACGATTTCCGTCATCTACTGGGTGGCCACCCTGGGTCTGGCCTGGCTGATCCACGTGCTTGAAAAGCACCTTGGCAAAGGAGACGACAAATGAGCAGCGACGTGATGATCAGCATCCGCAACCTCCACAAGCGCTTCGGCAAGCTGGAGGTTCTCAAGGGCATCGACCTGGATGTGCACCGCGGTGAAAAGGTGGTGATCCTCGGCCCCTCGGGTTCGGGCAAATCCACGATGCTGCGCTGCATCAATGCGCTCGAAGACCCCGACAGCGGCACGATCACCATCGACGGCGTCGAGGTCACCAACCGCCGCACGAACATCAACAAGCTGCGCGAACACATCGGCATGGTGTTTCAGCGCTTCAACCTCTGGCCGCACAAGTCCGTGATCGAAAACGTGATGCTCGGGCAGATGGTGGTGGCCGGAAAGGACGCCGCAAGCGCCCGCAAAAAGGCCATGGAGATGCTCACCCGCGTGGGGCTTGCCTCCAAGGCCGACGACTATCCGGTGCGGCTTTCAGGCGGCCAGCAGCAGCGCGTCGGCATCGCCCGCGCGCTTGCCATGGATCCCAAGGCGATTCTCTTTGACGAACCCACTTCGGCGCTTGACCCCGAACTCGTGGGTGAGGTGCTCGCCGTGATGCGATCGCTTGCCGAGGAAGGCATGACGATGGTGGTGGTGACGCACGAAATCGGCTTTGCCCGCGAAGTGGCCGACCATGTCGTCTTCATGGACGGCGGCGTCATCGTTGAGCAGGGCCGCCCCGACGAAGTGCTCGTCAATCCCAAGGAGGAGCGCACCCGGGCGTTTCTCAAGCGCGTGCTTTAAAAGACGCGCGCGGCCGGCCTTTGCGGCTTTTGAAAACAAAGGCCCGGCCTTCTTTCAAAATGTTTCGAAGCAACGCCCTGCGGGGCGTTCTTCCTATAATCAGACAAGTTTTCATCTGTGTTTTTCCAGAAAGCGAAGCGCCGGCCGCGGCGCCGCACCTCCCGATCCGTGAGCACTCAGAAACCCAAAGCAAAATCCCGCACCTGGCTGAAGTGGCTCGGCCGTCTGGCCGGCGTCGGGCTGGCTGCCGCCGTAAGCGGCGTCTGCATCGGCCTCATTGTCTTTTCCGTGGTCTACTCCCGGCTGCCTGCCATTGATGCGCTCACCGACTACAAGCCCAAGGTGCCGCTGCGCGTCTGGAGCGCCGACGGCACGCTGATCGGCGAGTTCGGCGAAGAGCGCCGCGACTTCGTGCATCTCGATGAAATTCCAGGCTTTGTCACGCATGCCTTGCTCGCGGCCGAAGACAACGGCTTTTACGAGCACTCGGGCATTGAATTCATGGGGCTGGCGCGCGCCGCGCTCTCGAACATCCTCACCGGGCGCCGCGGGCAGGGCGGCTCAACGATCACCATGCAGGTGGCTCGCAACTTCTTTCTGAGCTCCGAGCGCACCTACATCCGCAAGATCTACGAAGTGGCGATGGCCTTCAAGATCGAGCAGCACCTCACCAAGGATCAGATCCTTGAGGTCTATCTCAACCAGATTTATCTCGGCCAGCGCGCCTACGGCTTTGCTTCGGCCGCACGCGTGTACTTCGACAAATCGCTAAACGAACTCACCATCGGCGAAGCCGCCACGATCGCGGGGCTTCCCGTCGCCCCCTCGGCCTACAACCCGATCGTCAATCCGCGCCGCGCCACGATGCGCAGAAACTACGTGCTCACCCGCATGCACGATCTGCAGTACATCGACGACATCACGTACCAGACCGAACTCAATGCGCCGCTGATGCCCGCCAAGCAGTCCGTGAACCTTGCCAAGGACAGCGCCTCGCAGGACATTCACGCCGAGTACGCGGCTGAAATGGCGCGCACGCTGATGTACGACATCTTCCGCGAGCAGACTTATACGCGGGGTCTTAACGTCTACACGACGATCCGCGACAAGGATCAGCGCGCCGCCTGGAGCGCCGTGCGCAAGCAGCTGATTGCCTACGACCGCAAGTACCGCTACCGCGGCCCGAGCGGACGCATCGACATCAGCGACGAGGCAAGCCGCGACGACACGATCCGCCTGGCGCTCAACAAGGCCTCAAGCTCGGACAACCTCGAGCCTGCGGTGGTGACCGAACTCACCGACAAGACGTTCAAGGCGGTGATGCTCAACGGCAAGGCGCTTGAAGCAATCGATCTTGACGCCGCAAGCCGCAAATTCGCCGGCAAATACCTCACCAACAAGGTCGCCAAGGAAAAGCGTCTGCAGGCGGGCAGCATCATCCGCGTCTCCCGCGTCAAGGACGGCTGGACCCTTTCGCAGATTCCCGAGGTGCAGGCGGGCTTTATCAGCGTGAACTTCAACACCGGCGCCGTCAAAAGCCTGGTGGGGGGCTTTGACTTCTACCTCAACATGTTCAACCATGTCACGCAGGCGCTGCGCCAGCCTGGCTCTTCGTTCAAGCCCTTCATCTATTCGGCCGCGCTGGACAAGGGGTTCAACCCCGGCACGATCATCAACGATGCGCCGATCTTCATTGATCCGCGCCTGACCGGCGGCGAACTCTGGGAGCCCCGCAACTTCGAGGGACGCTTTGACGGCCCGATGTCGCTTGCCCAGGCGCTGCGCAAGTCCAAAAACCTCGTCTCCATCCGCGTGATGCAGGCCATCGGCGCGCGCTACGCCCAGGAATACGTCTCCAAGTTCGGCTTTCCGGCCGACCGCACGCCCGCGCAGCTCACCACGGCTCTGGGCGCAGGCTCCACCACGCCCTGGGAGATGGCCGGCGCTTTCTCGGTGTTTGCCAACGGCGGCTACCGCGTCAAGCCCTACCTGATCGACAAGGTCACCGACATGGACGGCAAGGTGCTCATGCGCGTGAACAACCCCAAGGCGGGCAACGAGTCCATCCGCGCCATCGACGAGCGCAACGCCTTTGTGATGCATACGCTGCTCAACGGCGTGGTGAGCGCGCCCGACGGCACGGGGCGGCGCGCCTACCGTGAATTGAAGCGCACCGACATGGGCGGCAAGACCGGCACCTCCAACAACGCGCACGACGCCTGGTTTGCGGGCTACGCGTCGCAGACCTGCGCCGTGGGCTGGGTGGGCTACGACCAGATGCGCCCCCTGGGCGGCAGCCGCGAAACGGGCGGCGGCCTGGTTCTGCCGATCTGGATCGACTACATGAAGACCGCCGTCAAGGATGAGCCGCCCTACCGCCGCAAGCAGCCGGCAAGCGTCGTGCTCTTAAACGGCGTCTACTACTACGCCGACAGCGTGGACAAGGCCGTGCGCGACGTGCCGCTCGACGGCCGCGTCAAGAAGGAAAACCTGCAAAAGGACCTGCTGCGCGACCAGATCTTCTAAACTTTCCGGGGCCCTGCGGGGCCCCGAAATTTTCAGATCACTTGAGCGTGATCGAGGCCTGCGGCCCGCAGACAAACCGCACGGCCTCGGACAAGGCGGATTCAAAGGTCGTGCCGTCGCGGGTGTTGAGCCAGCGGCCGTCCTTGTTTTCAAAATGCAGACCTCCCTTGCGGGTGGCCAGCCACATCTGTCCGGTGGGCGTATGGCGGTTGATGACGATCTGTTCGCCGTTGTCGCCTTCGAGCGTGAGCACATTGCCCGAGCGGTCGCAATCAAGGTCGAGGCCACAGGCGTCCACGGCGTCTTCGACCGCCTGCATCAACGCTTCACTTGCCTCAAGAAATTCCGTTTCAGTCATAATTGCTTCCTGCGTCTTTTTGACGGAGTTCATTTCAGTTTCTGGGAGACACACAACCATGGTGCGCGCTGTTTTCGTGATTGTAAGCATTGCCCTCTTGTCGGCATGCGGACTCAAGGGGCCGCTTTATCTCACCGACGAGAACGGAAAGCCGCAGGAAGCGCCGGTGCAGCAGGCTCCCGAAGCCGGAGTGCCCTCGGACAGCCTTCTGAAAGACCGCTAGAGAAGAGAAAAGAAAAACAACCATTTCAGGGAACACGCATTCATGCAAGAGGATTTCAGCTCGCTGCCGGGCTATACGCGCCGCGGCGGCGAGCTTTTCTGCGAAGACATTGCCCTCAAGGATCTGGCGCAGCGCTTCGGCACGCCGCTTTACGTTTATTCGCACGCCGCCCTGCAGTCGGCGCTGCAGGGATGGATGGCAGGCGTCGCCGGCACCCGTCACCGCATTTTCTATGCGATGAAGGCCAACAGCAATCTCGCCCTTTTAAAGCTTTTTCACTCAGCTGGCACGGGCTTTGACATTGTGAGCCGCGGCGAACTCGCGCGGGCGCTGGCAGCCGGCGCCGCAGGCAGCGACATCGTCTACTCGGGCGTGGGAAAGAGCGTCGAAGACATACGGGCGGCGCTCAATGCCGGGATCTCCACCTTCAATGTGGAGAGCATCCCCGAGCTTGACCGCATCAATGCGGTGGCGCAAAGCATGGGAAAGGTTGCGCCGGTGTCCGTGCGCATCAACCCGGACGTGGATGCCAAGACGCACCCCTATATCTCCACGGGGCTCAAAAACAACAAGTTCGGCGTGGCCTTTGATCAGACGGCCGCGCTCTACCGGCATGCCGCGCAGCTTGCCAACGTGCGCATCTGCGGCATGGACATGCACATCGGCAGCCAGATCACCGAGATTGAGCCCTTCGTGCACGCCGTCGACAAGATGCTTGATCTCGTCGACGAACTCGCGCAATGCGGCATCACGCTCGACCATCTCGACGTGGGCGGAGGCCTGGGCGTGCGCTACATTAATGAAACGCCGCCAACAGCCGCCGACCTCGTGCACGCCGTTTCGCAAAAGGCCGCCGACCGCGGCTACGGCGACCTGCCGATTTACTTTGAGCCCGGCCGCTCGCTGGTGGCAAGGGCGGGCGTTCTGCTCACCACCGTCGAATACCTCAAGCCCACCGCAGCCAAAAACTTCATGATCGTCGACGCCGCCATGAACGACATGGTGCGTCCGACGCTTTATCAAGCGCACATGGCCATTGAAAACTGCTCGCAGGCCGACAACTGTGAGGCCCTCTGGGACGTCGTGGGACCGGTGTGCGAAACGGGCGACTTTCTGGCCCGCGGCATTGCGCTTGCCGCCCAACCCGGAGATGTGCTCGCCATGACCGGGGCCGGCGCCTACGGCATGTCCATGTCTTCGAACTACAACTCGCGCGGGCGCGCCGCCGAGGTGCTGGTGAAGGGCTCCAAGGCCTGGCTCATCCGTCGCCGCGAGACGATTGAAGACATCATGGCGCTGGAAAGCACCGTGCCGGTGGAGGCACTTTGAAGAAGGTTGCGGAAAGGCACTCCGAGCCGCTAAACTGAACCAACGCTGGGTTTCACAGAGAAATCCGGCGTTTTTCGTGTCCGGCAGCGCTTTTCAAGGAGAACCCGCCATGCATTTAGACAACGAAATCAAGCTTGACTTCAAGGATGTGCTGATCCGCCCGAAGCGCTCGACGCTCACCAGCCGCAGCCAGGTCGACATCACCCGCGAAATCAAGTTCCGCTGGTCGCCGGAGCACTTCCACGCCATTC
>CALXOY010000002.1 GCA_944390145.1 uncultured Duodenibacillus sp. | reverse complement strand
GATCATCGATTCGGTCGGCATGAAATCAAGCGAAATCCGCGAAAGCGTGCGCTCGGCCATGACGCTGGAAATTGAAAACATGAAAAGCGAGGCCGACGTCAAGCGCATCCTGGACATCATCGGACTGGACTGCGGCCTGGACAAGACCGCCCGGCGCGTGACCTTTCACACCGACGCCGCACACGGCTTTGCCATTTTGGAAAAGCTGCAGCTGGCGGGCTTCAGCGCAACGGTCGTCTCCTCGGAAAAAGCCGCGGCGCCGGGCCCTTCGGCCGAATCCATTCCGTGGCTGCGGCTGGGCACGGCCCTTGTCTTTGCGGCCGCCGCGGAAGCCATCGAGGTGACGCAGGCGCTGCCCGAGTGGGCGGTGATGGTCTGCGCCGCCGCGGCCATTTTGCTTGCGGGCTTTCAGACGATCTTCAAGGGCCTCGGCTTTTTGCTGCGCCTAATCTTCAACATGGACACGCTCATGAGCGTGGCGGTGATCGGCGCGGTCTGCCTGGGGGCCTGGCCCGAAGCCGCAATGGTGATGGTGCTCTATGAAATCGGCGAAGCCATCGAAGACTTGAGCATGGTGCGCGCGCGAAACGCCATCCGCAAGCTCATGGACGTGGCCCCGGCGGAAGCCACGGTCAAGGTGGGCGAAGTCTGGCAGCGCATGAAGGCCGACGCCGTGCCTGCGGGCGCCCTCTTTCGCATTGAACCGGGCGAGCGGGCCGCCCTGGACGGCATGGTCGAGGAAGGTGCCGGCGCCATGGATGAGTCGATGATCACGGGCGAATCGATGCCTGCGGCAAAGGAAGTGGGCTCACGTGTGTTTGCGGGCGCGCTGGCGCTTGAAAACACGCTTGTCGTGCGGGCCACCGCTGCGGCCTGCGACTCGATGAGCGCGCGCATCATCCGCGCCGTGGAGGAAGCCGAACAGAAAAAGGCGCCCCTGCAGCGCTTTGTCGACAAATTCGCCTCGCGCTACACGCCCACGGTCTTTGCGCTTGCCATTCTCACGGCGCTGCTCGGCCCCGTCATCACGGGCGACGCCTGGACCGTGTGGATTTACCGCGCCCTGGTGCTGCTTGTCATATCCTGCCCCTGCGCCCTGGTGATCTCCACGCCCGTGACGATCGTCTCGGCCGTCTCCACCGCTGCCCGCGCAGGCATTCTGATCAAAGGCGGCGTGTATCTGGAAGCCGGCCGCACGCTCAAAAACGTGTGTCTGGACAAGACCGGCACCGTGACGCAGGGCAAGCCCGCCTTAAGCAGCATCACCCTTACAAGCTTTATCGATGAAAAGCGTGCGCTGCAGCTTGCCGCAAGCCTCGCGAGCATGAGCTCGCACCCGGTGAGCCGCGCCATTGCCGAGCACTTTGTGAAGACCGGCGCCTCCACGCTTGCCGTGCATGACTTCAAGGCGATCCCTGGCTGCGGCACGCAGGGCGTCATCGACGGCGCGCTCTTTTTCCTCACCAACCTCAACTGGCTCTTGAAAAAGGGCCCGGTGCCGGAAAACGTGCGCGCGGCCTTTGAAGCCGCCCAGCAAAAGGGCGAAACCGCGGTGGCCTTAAGCGACATGTTCGGCGTTGCAGCCGTCTTCGCCGTTTCCGATACGCTCAAAGCCAACGCCGCCGAATCGATTGCGCTCATGAAGAAGGTCGGGCTCACGCCCTGGCTGCTCACGGGCGACAACAAGCGCGCCGCCCAGACCATCGCCTCGGCCGCGGGCATTGAAAACGTGCGCGCGGAGCTTCTGCCCGAGCAAAAGCTCGAAGTCATTGAAGCGCTTGATACCAAGGCCCCCACCGCCATGGTGGACGACGGCATCAACGATGCCCCGGCGCTTTCGCGCGCCCGCATCGGCTTTGCGATGGGCATCAAGGGAACTGATACGGCCATTGAAGCCGCCGACGTGGCGATCATGGACGACAACATCGCCAAGATCGCCTGGTTTAAGAAGCTCTCGGAACTCACGCACCGCACGATCATTGAAAACATCGTCTTTGCCCTGGGCGTCAAGCTCTGCTTCATGGTCGCCGCGCTTGCCGGCTACGCCACCATGTGGATGGCCGTCTTTGCCGACACGGGCGTCTGCCTGATCGTCGTTGCCTGGGGGCTGAGGCTGATGCGGGCTTCGGGCAAGGTCGACCGCATGCTGGCGGGTTGAAAGCAAGGCGGACAAGGCCGCTTCCAAAGGCTTCAGCCGCGCCCCTTTCAGGCGTTCCGGCTGAAGACGGCATCCTTGCGCATCAAATACCATGGAATTTGATGCATCTGTACATCAGATTTCTTGGGATTTGATGTATCGGTGCATCAGATTTCTCAGGATTTGATGCATGGTCGCATCAATGTTGGGCGAACTCTTAAAGTACCCCCAAAACGAACTTTAATTTGACCCCCTCGGGAGTCAAAAAAATGGGGATATCAAGAGACCAAACACATAATGAGGGTTTCCCTTTCAAAAGGAGACCCGACATGCTTCCAACAGAAGCAATCAACAGAATTCGGGTGCTCTCAGAACGGGGCATGGGATCCAAAGCGATAGCTAAATCAACGGGGATCTCGAGAAATACCGTTCGTAAGTACCTGTCTCACTTTCAGACACTAACGCCCATTTCTTCAGAGGTGCAACGCCCTAGTCGACTCGATGCTTTCCGAGATCAGATCCACGAGTGGTTCCTAGCTTGCCGAGGACATTGTCCAGTTGTACTGCGCAAGATTCAGAGTGAGCTCGGTGTATCGATCAGCCTGCGGCAGCTACAAAAGTACTGCCAGCCATGGCGCACCAAAGAGCTACACGCCAAAGAAATGACGGAGCGCTACGAGGTGCCTCCCGGAGACGAAATGCAAATTGACTTCGGCTTTGACGAAGTCTTAATCGCCGGAACCAAAACTCGTGTGTGCGTGTTTGTTGCGGTGCTGAGTTATTCTAGAAGAGTCTTTGCCAAGCTGTATCCGATGGAGAACCAGGCTGCCTGGTTAAACGGCATCGAATCCGCCTTTCAGTATTTCAACGGCGTTCCCGTTGCTGTTGTATCCGACAACACACGTTGTCTCGTTGACGGAAGAGCAGAACAAGGCAAAACCATCTTCAACCGTCGCTATCTGCAGCTATCAAGGTATTGGCAATTTGTTCCGGTCAATTGCAAGCCATACAGAGCCAAGACCAAGGGCAAGGTAGAACGCATGGTTGGCTACGTTAAAACGAGCTGTTTGTCCGGACTCGAAGCTACTGATCTGCAAGATGCTCAGAAACAAGTTGATGCTTGGATGCGCATGGTTGCGGATGTGCGCCGCATAGATGGCTTGGAAGGTCGCCCTATTGATCGATACCAAGCTGAGGTTATGGCATTAAAGCCTTATATGGGGCCGACCTTGAGCCAACTAAGACTCGAAACGAGAAAGGTAGATATCAGCGGTCGAATTCAAATTGACGGCGTGCAGTACTTAATCCCTGGAACAGATGCCGGTACTGTCGTCGATGTTTTCATTGAAGAAGAAGCAATTGCGGTGTTTCTTCATGGCCAATGTATAGCGAAACTGAACCGAACCGCTGACGCCTATCAAGCTAGCACATTTAAGCATCGACAGAAAGAAATTTGGGAACCAAGCAATGTCCAAAGCAGTGGTCTGGATCGATCTTTGAAGGAATACGATCGTTTTATTGAGGAGAACAGCCATGGCCGTTGTTAAGGCAATTTCCAATCAAGAACTTGCTGCTTTAGCCAATAGACTGCGCTTGACACTAATCCGCGACCGAATGGAAGAAATGTTGACGATGGCAGTGGACAAGAAGCTGTCTCCAAGAGAAACTCTGGAATTTTTCTTTCGTCAAGAAATTCGGCGTCGAGAAGAAAATCGCATCCGACAAGGCATTATGGGGGCTCATTTTCCTGCAGTACGAACGCTGGAAGATTTTGATTTTGAGGCTCAGCCGTCAATTGACGCGAAGCAAATAAAAGAATTGGCACAGCTTGAATGGATTGAACAGGCTAAGAACCTTCTTTTTCTCGGACCTCCTGGAGTCGGAAAGACTCATTTGGCTATCGCATTGGGACGGGAGGCAATCAAGCTAGGAATGAGTGTTGTCTTTTACTCAGCTGAAGAGCTTGGGTCGTTGTTGGACAGGGCACTAAAGGAAGGAACAATCAAACAAAAGCTGTATCAACTTTCAAAGCCAAAATTGCTGATCCTTGATGAATTTGGGTATACGCCGTTTTCGGCAGCAAGTGCGCCGCTACTGTTTCGTCTGGTTAATAGCCGATACGAGCAAAAAAGCATACTTATCACTAGCAATAAGCCCGTTTCAGAGTGGGCTAGCGTGCTGGGTGACGCGACGCTTACGACAGCCATGTTGGACAGACTGTTGCATCACAGTGAAATCATTTTGATCCGAGGTGACAGCTACCGTCTTCTGGAGAAACGAAAGGAAGGACTTTTAACCTCAGCCAGAGCTGCTGGCACAGCTCTGACTGATTAACAATCAGGGGGTCAATTTAAACGACGTTTTCGGGGGTCAATTTAAAGGACGCTTGACATCGCATCAAATTTCCGGCTCTTGAGAAATTCGCGGGAAACCCTACGTCTAAGGAGGTAGGTTCCCGCTACGCCGATTGTAGGGCTTGACATGCATTGCTGCTTAATCTAGCCAGCGGCAATGGCTCGTAGGCAGCATCCACAATTCTCTCCTCGTTATCCACCATCTTGAAGCCACTCAATTCCCACCAGGCCGAGCAGCCCTTGCCGGGCAATAAGCCTTTGATCTTGAGTGCAAAATACTCGAAGTCTTTGAAGCCGTAGGCATTGCGCTTGAGCACTTTGATCTTGTTGTTCGCGCCCTCCAGTCTGTTGGTCCCTACGCGATGCTTGCAGGCGTTGAGGATGCCGTCGCTGTGGTTTTCAAGCAGCCGCGCAAAGCTCAGCACCTCCTTGAAATCTAAAGACTCGCTGACCGCCTTGAGGATCTCGATGATGTCGGCCAGGCACTCCATCGCATCTTCGACTGTGTCGGCACGCCAGAGCTTCCGCAGTTTGCCGGCCACAGGGTAGAGCGCAGCCAGGAGCGCATTGTCTTCGATGAGCTTTTCGAGCCTTTGTTGGCGCTCGGGTTTGAGCGCATCCGGCGGCGTCACCAGCAGCCATTCCGATTTGCGGTAGTCGCGCCTGACATCGCGCAGCTGCTTGTTCAACCATTCCCTTGTGGGAGTTTGGCCGTCTTGCCTGCGCTTCTCAAATTCTTCTCGAAGCTCGTCAGCCTTGAGCTTGACCATGTGTTTGCAAGCCGGCGCAAGCACCATAGCAGTGAAGTTCTGAAGAATATGGAACAGGTCATAGATGACATCGGCCTGGGGTAAATAATCCTTGGCAACGGCGGCAAAGCCAGCATTCATCACAGCTACACACTCAATTGACTCGAGCAGCCCGCGCTGCTTGAGATCTTCGAAGACCGGGCGAATATCGTCCTTGCGCTTGCCCTTGACCACGGCGAAGACCTGGCCGGTGTCAAGGTCCATGAAGGCGGTGGCGTAGCGGTGCCCTTTATGCAGAGCGGACTCATCAATGGCGATGCGCCTGAGTCTGCCTATCTGCGGCTTGTCAAAGAGCTTCTTGAGTTGACGCTTGTCCAGTTCCTTGACAGCCTTGCGGTTGATGCCGAACATGGAGCTCACCTTGCTGATGGTGTTGCCCTCAAGGCGCACCGCCTGCTGTACGGCACTGGCTGCACGGCGCGTGATGCGCTGTTTGGGATCAAGCCACGGCAGGCGTTCGTTCTTGCAGCAACCGCACTTGCACCGCACCCGACGCAGGTGAAAGTGGATGTAGGTCCGGTGTAAGCCGGGCAAAGGCTGTTCAATGACGGTGCGGGGCTTGCTGTCCTTGATGCGGGAGGTTGTTTGCCCACAGTCGGGGCAGACAGGGTCCGAGGTCGGACTCAGATAAAAGTGTCCGATTTGCTGAACGCCATCGCTTGTGATCTCATGGCTGTGCAGAGTGAAGCCTGGATACATGGACATCCAGTAGCGCACGGCCTCGCAGAGCGGGACGTTGGCCAGACATGGGATCTTGCGGCGCAGCAAGTTGGCAAGAGAGGTTTCTTCAGTGGAGGCGTATTCAGACAATCCGGGTCATGCGCAAGCGATAGGTTGTGTTTGTTTAGGGAACTCGCATCTTATCGGACTTGCGCATTTTCTTTTGCCCGAACCTGCAGAAAGCAGGTCGAAGGCACCAAGCTGTGACTGACCGTTGTCAAGCGAACGTGGAATACCGCAGGCAGCGCGCAGCCTGCCGAGGATATGCCGCGAAAGCGCTTGACAAAAGGGCAGCACAGCATAGCCTGCTCGAAGGAGGAGGCCTTCAGGCATCCTCCCGAGCCACGTGACGGCGAACGCGGGATGTAAGGGGCAGAGCCCCTCCAAGCGCCAAAGGCGCTTCTCACCCCCTCATTAACGAAAAAGCCGCCTGCGCGGCATATCTCCAAGGTAGTAGAAATTCAACTAATGGGAAACCCTGTTTTTCCGAAGGTTTCCCACGATTTTCCCAAGAACCAAAAAACCTTAACCGCGCCGCAGGGTGAAGTGCGCAAAAAGGCTCTTTAAGGACTGCAGCGTTTCGCTAGAGGGCCAGGTCTCAGGCACGGGGTCGAAGCGGCAGTCGTCCATGCCCGGCGCCTTGCGAAAGATCTGCAGCGCGTAGGTGTCAACGCCCCGCTCCTTGAGCCAGTGCGCCGTGGTGAGAATTTCGGCTTCGCTCAGGTAGTCCGGGTGCGCCGTGGTGCGCGCCTCCAACGCAACGCCGCTTGTGCGCAAAATCTCAAAGCTTTCCAAAAACGCCTTGTGCGCGCCTTCGATTCCTGCGATCGCGTCGTAGGCCCTCGGATCCTCGGGGTTGCCCTTGACGTCAAGCCCCACCCAGTCGATAAGGCCTGTGAGCTCCCTTAAGCGGCGCGGATAGGCGCCCGAGGTGTGCAGCCCCACGGCGTAGCCCGCGTCCCGCACCAGGCGCACGGCCGCAGGCAGCGCCGGATCCATGCAGGGCTCTCCCCCTGAGAAGACGACGGCGTCAAGCAGCCCCTTTCGCTTTTGCATCAGCTGCTCGATGTCGCTCCACTTGGGGTCCCCCTCCTCGGAGCGCCGGGAGCGCATCCAGCGGTTGTGGCAGTAGCTGCAGCGCCAGGGGCAGCCGTGCAGAAACACCACCGCGGAGAGCTTTCCGGGGTAGTCGAGGCTCGTAAAAGGCGTCACCGCCGCGATGCGAAGCGCCGCGGCAGGTGTGAGAACGTCAAAGTTCAAAGGCATTTTGAAGCTTTACGCGGGAAATCAGGCGCGCTTTTGCAGGCCGCACTTGGATTCCTGGAAGTACTTGCGCTCTTCAAACTCGCCCTTCTTGCCGATGTTGAAGGACTGCACGGGACGGTGGTAGCCCATCACGCGGGTCCAGACTTCGCAGGGCTGGCGTTCGCTGTCCTTGAGCTGGATGGTTTCATTGGTCTTTTCAGTCATTTTCTTTTCCTCCTATGTCCGGCAAAGCCTCATGGCCGCACCGGAAGAATCAAATCGTTTCAAGCGTGCGCCGGATCGGCGAGCTCGGCCATCTTCGCCTTCTTGGCGGCGATGAGCTCGGCGTCGCACTTAGGGCAGAAGTCGTGGCGGCCGGACAGATAGCCGTGCTTGGGGCAGATCGAGAAGGTCGGGGTCACCGTGATGTAGGGCAGTCTGAAGCGCGTGAGCGTTCTGCGCACCAGATCGCGGCAGGCCTCGGCCGAGCTGATCGCCTCGTTCATATAAAGGTGCAGCACCGTGCCGCCCGTGTACTTGCGCTGCAGGTCCTCCTGCATCTCAAGAGCTTCAAACGGATCGTCGGTGAAGCCCACCGGCAGCTGGGACGAATTGGTGTAGTACGGATGCTGGGGCGTGCCGGCCTGGATGA
>CALXOY010000001.1 GCA_944390145.1 uncultured Duodenibacillus sp. | reverse complement strand
GGGGGAGGAGGCCGT
Organism: uncultured Duodenibacillus sp.; assembly: GCA_944390145.1. Classification (GTDB taxonomy): domain Bacteria; phylum Pseudomonadota; class Gammaproteobacteria; order Burkholderiales; family Burkholderiaceae_F; genus Duodenibacillus. Next base: position 25,496 of record CALXOY010000001.1, on the reverse strand, counting down.
GCCGGAGGTCGGGAGGTGGTGGTTGTCCAGGAGCCAGTGCACGACTTCGTCAAGGCTGCGGCGGTCGCTCGTATCAAACTGCGCCGTGTTCTCCACCTTGGTGATGTCCTTGATCGTGTAGCCGCCCACCGAGGTGCGCGAGCCGCCGGAAATCTGCGAAATGCCAAGCTTCAGGGCTTCGGTGCGGATGCGTTCGCCCTCGCGTGTGGACATGATCATGCCGGTGTAGGGAACCGAGAGGCGGATGAGCGCCACCACCTTCAGGAACACATCGTCGGGCACGGCGTTCGAAAAGGTCGTCGGATCGATGTCGTCGGCCGGGCAGATGCGCGGCACGGAGATGGTGTGCGGACCGCACCCGTAGACCGCCTCGAGATGCTCGGCGTGCATCAAAAGCGCGATGAAGTCGTAGCGGTAGAGGTTGAGCCCAAAGAGCACGCCGAGACCCACGTCGTCGATGCCCGCCTGCATGGCGCGGTCGTGCGCCTCGGTGTGGTAGCAGTAGTCGGACTTCGGTCCCTTCGGATGCAGCTCCTCGTAGGTCTTCTTGTGATAGGTCTCCTGAAAGAGCTGGTAGGTGCCAATCTTGGCTTCGTGCAGCTTCTTGTAGTTTTCGACCGTGGTGGCGGCGATGTTCACGTTGACGCGGCGGATGGCGCCGTTTTTGTGCTTGATCGAGTAGATGGTCTGGATCGCCTCGAGGATGTATTCAATCGGGTTGTACTTCGGATGTTCGCCGGCTTCGAGCAGCAGGCGCTTGTGGCCGAGATCCTGCAGGGCGATCACCTCGCGCTCGATTTCCTGCATCGTGAGCTTCTTGCGGATGATGTGCTTGTTTTTGGCGTGGTACGGGCAGTAGGTGCAGCCGTTGATGCAGTAGTTGGAGAGATAGAGCGGCGCAAAGAGCACGATGCGCTTGCCGTAGATGTGCTCCTTCACCTTGATGGCGGCGTCGAAGATGCGCTTGGTCACCTCGGGGTCGTCGTTGGCAAGCAGCACGGCCGCTTCACGGTGCGTGAGGCCTTTGAACGTCATCACCTTGTCGAGCAGCTGGTCGATCAAGGCTGCGTTGTGCTTGTTTTCCTCACCATAGGCAAGCGAGGCGAAAACCTCCTCGTCGTTGATGAACTCTTCGGCTCGCGTCGAACGCGGATCGTAGGCAATGCTCACGGCCTGAACTCCTGAAAAAAGCTTTCGTTTGAGATGTTGTGATGGTGGGGGTGTGCGTCTCCCGTGCCGCAAAAATTGGGGCCGATCAGTCGCCCGACCGGCCCGTGCTTCTCAACAGGAGATTGTCGTCGGTTGCCTTCGCAAGCCGTCTCTTGCTTCGTGAAAGCCCGACATTCACATCTGTGTTGGTGCGCATTTTGAACGATTTGCTATATTTCGTAAAGTGCAAATATTGCAGATTTGATTGCGCCTTTTACACTTAATGCCCGCAAGGCTTTGATTTGCCGGCATTTTTTCGGATTCAATCCATGGAACTCAAAAGCAAGTCCATTCGTCTGTTCTGCACGGTGGTGGAAACGGGCAGCCTTCTTGCGGCAGCCAACAAGATCGCCCTTTCGGCCTCGGCGGCAAGCCGCGTCATCTCGCAGCTCGAGGAGCGCCTGGGGTTCGACCTCTTCGACCGCTCGGGCAAGGCGCTCACGCTCACCCGCGAGGGCGCGGACTTCTACCGCGTCGCCATGGAGTCGATGCGCGCCTGGCAGCGGCTCGAGGACTACTCGCGCGAGCGCGACCGCAAAAAGACCCTGCGCATTGCGGTGCTCGCACGCCACTGCTCTGACGTGATCATTCCGGCGGTGGTGACGATCATGAAGCGCCACGAGGAGACGCTGCGCGTGACGATGGACGTGCACGCAAGCCGCGACATCCACTACTCGAAATACTCGCACCCCTTTGACGTGGGCTTCGGAACGCTCTTGAGCACGCACGACGACCTGGAGAAGACGGCGCTCGCGCACCTTCCCTTCTGCCTGGTGGCAAGCCGCCAGCATCCGCTCGCTACACTGGAAAGCGTCGGTCCGCGGGACTGCCGCGACGCCGAGTTTGTGATTTTGTCGCGCGACACGCTCGAGCAGGAAATGACGCGGCGCCTGATGCCCGAAGAGGCGCGCATCGCCGCTGAAGTGTCCTCCACGCAGGTCGCGCTGCGCTTTGTGCGGCGCAACGTGGGCGTGCACTTCACCGACAGACTTGCCGCCAAGAGCGTTGCGGACGAATGCAGCTTAATCGAGCTCAAGGAGCCGCTCACCATCCCTTTTTACGTCTTCTGGCCCAAGACGGCCGGCCGCATTGCCCCGGAGGTCTACGAATGCACGCGTGAGATCGCGGCAAGCATCCGCGCCGCGGGCATTGCGCTCACGCCCGAGGGCGAGGCGTTTCTGCGCGGAAAGTGAGTGCAAAAAAGCCTGCACGCGCAGGATCGTGAGTCCCCGCGTACAGGCTTTGCTGGAAGGCGCCTTTTGCCCGGGAGCAAAAGGCGCAACGCCCTCCCTTATTTTTTGACGCCCGCCTTGGCCAGGTCGCCTGAAAGAATCCAAGTGATGTTCTCCGGCACGACCATGCGGCGCAGCGCGGCGTTGACGGACTCCACCGTCACGGCGCGGATGTCGTCCTCAAAGGCCTTGCTGAAGGCAAAGGTCTTGCCCGCGTCCATGAACTGCAGCCAGCTCTGCGCAAGGTAGTCGTCCTGCGCACGGTTGACGGCGCGGGAGTCGAGAATGCCCTTGACGGCCTCGGTCACCTCCTCCTGCGTGAAGCCCTCGCGCACGGCGCGGTCGATTTCCTCACGCGCGCAGCTTTCGGCCTTGAGCATGTTCTGCGGCGCCACGATGGCAGACATCGTCCAGCTCGCGCGGTTGCCGAACTGCGGCAGCTTCACGTGCGAGCCCACGCCGTAGGAGAGGCCCTCCTTCTGGCGCAGACGGTCAACCAGGCGGTTCGAAAGCCCCGTGCCGCCGCCGAGAATCCAGTCGGCCACCACGATGGCCGCGGCGTCCTTGTCGTCGACATTGCCCGCAAAGTCAACGCGCGCCACAATGACGGCGTTTTCCTTGGTGGGTGCATCAATGACGATGCGGTCGGCCGCAACTGGCTTGTACTCGCTGAAATAGCGCTTGTAGGCGTGCGCCTTGTCGACGGTCTTGCCCGGGGCGAACACCTTTTCAAGCGCCGCACGGACCTCCTTGGGATCGAACTCGCCCACGATGGCGATGGCGCCGTGTTCGGTGCTGAAGGCATCCTTGTACCAGGCGTAGAGGTCGTCGCGCTTCATCGCCTTGAAGGCCCTGAGCATCTCTTGGGAGGGAACCGCGTTGCGGGGGTCGCCCTCAGGATAGATGCGGAAGTGCTTTTTGAGCGCTTCGCGGGCCATGAAGACCGGATCGTCGCTGCGCGCTTCAATCATGGCGCTCATCTGCTTTAAGAGCTGCGTCGTCTCCTTTTCGGGGAACGTGCTTTCAAAGAGGAGTTTGCCGTTGAGTTCAATCGTTTTCACCAGATTGTCGGCCGTGGTGGTGTAGCCCATCACGTCGCCCTGCACCTTGAGCGCCGTGCGCTCGTCGGCGATCGCCTTGCGGTCAAGCCCTGCGGCGCCGCGCGAGAGCATCGGCTCGATGAGCGTGTTGTAGGCCGCGCGCCCCTTGTTGCTTTCGAGGTTGCCCCAGCTGAAGTTGGTGAGCACCGTCACGGTGCGGCCGCGCGTTTTCTTGGCCAGAAGCGCCACTTCCACGCCGCCCACTTTGAAGCGCTCGGTGCGCCCATCGATGTTGGCCTGGCTCGCGTCAAAGGCTTCGGCCTGATCGCCCTCCTCCTTGAAGGTCGCCTTCGCGATCACGTCCTTCACGTCCGGCGTGGTCATGTACGGGGCGCGCTTGGGATGCTCGTCGGGAATGAAGAGCCCGACCACGCGGTTGTCGCGCACAAAGTAGGTGGCCGCGGCCGTGTCGACATCCTCGGCCGTCACGCGCGCGGTGGCGTCGCGGTCGGCAAAAAAGAGCCGCCAGTCGCCAAGCGCAATGTAGTCGGAAAGATCAATGGCAAAGCTCTCGGGGTCGGAAAGGGCGCGGTCGTAGTCAACGGCGGCTTCCGCAAGGCTCGTTTTCACCTCCTCGGCGGTGGCGGGGGTCTTTGCAAAGGAGCGCTCGATCGTATCAATGAGCTTGTTTTTCACCGACTCCAGATCGTCGCCCTTTTTCACCATGGCGCCGAACATCACGAAGCCCGGGTCGCGGGTGGACATCGGCCAGCCGAAGACCTGCGTAGCCATGCCGGTTTCCACGAGTTCCTTGTAAAGGCGTCCACGCGGCGCGTTCGAGAGAATGTCGGCTGCGGTCTCCACCGCGTTGATGTCGTCGGCAAGCGCCGAGGGGATGCGGTAGCCCACAGCGACGAGCTGCGTTTCGCCCGGGCGGCGGATTTCAAAGGTGCGCGGGCCGTCGGCCACGGGCTCCACCGTCCAGGCCTTTTCGAGCTTGCGCTCGGGCCGCTTAATCTTGCCGAAGCTCTCCTCGATCCAGCCGAGAACCTTTTCTTCGTCAAACTTGCCCGAGACCGTGAGCACGGCGTTGTCGGGCTGATACCACTTGTGATAGAAGGCCTGCAGGTTTTCAATCGGCACGTTTTCGATGTCGCTTCTTGCGCCGATCGTGCTGCGCCCGTAGGCGTGCCAGTCAAAGAGCACCGACTGCATGCGCTTGAGCATCACCGACAGGGGCTTGTTTTCGCCCATTTCGTACTCGTTGCGCACCACGGTCATCTCGGTGTCGAGGTCCTTTTTGGCGATGAAGGAGTTCGTCATCGCGTCCGCACTCCAGCCGAGCGCCCACTTCATGTTGTCGTCGCTGGCCGTAAAGCTTACGAAGTAGTTGGTGCGGTCAAGCCATGTCGTGCCGTTCATGCGAAAGCCGCGGCGCGTGAATTCCTTGGTGGGATCCGGATAGTTCTTGCTGCCCTTGAACATCAGGTGTTCGAGCAGGTGCGCCATACCGGTTTCGCCGTAGTTTTCCATGCGGCTGCCGACAAGGTAGGTGGTGTTGACGGTGGCGGTGGGCTTGCTCTGATCGGCAAAGAGGACCACCTGCAGGCCGTTGTCAAGCTCATAGCTCTTGATGCCCTCAACCGTATGCACGGGCTTGAGCGCGGCGGCGCCTGCAGAGATGGCCGTAAGTGCTGCAGAAGTCATAAGTACGTATTTAATTCCCAAATTCATAGACAAAATCCAATTCTGTTTCACGCTTGCGGCGCGGGATTTTTGGATGGCGCAGGCGCGATGAAGTCCGCTCCTGCGCAGCGGGCGACGTCAAATTTAAGGCGCGCGGCGCGCAAAAATCCGTGTGCCAAGCGAAACAAAAGTTCGAAAATGTTACGCAGACGGGCCATTCTTGTCCAACAGCCCGGGGCCCGGCCGGCCTCCCCCTATAATGCGGCGGTCGCGGACTGTCCTTTGGCGGCAGCCGCTGCAAACCACTCAACGGAAAACGCACCGTGAAATTCTTTTTCGACCTCTTTCCCATCATTCTCTTTTTCGGCGCCTTCAAGTTCGGCGAATCCGATCCGCAGACGGCAGCCTCCATCCTCTCGCTGGTGAACCCGGGCACCGGCACCGAACACGCCCCGGTGATGCTCGCCACGCTGGTGGCGATCGCCGCGAGCTTCGTGCAGATCGGCATCGTCTTTGCGCGCGGAAAGCGCCCCGAGCCGATGCTCTGGATCTCGCTGGCGGTGATCGTGGTCTTCGGATCGCTCACCATCTGGCTGCAAAACGAGATGTTCATCAAGTGGAAGCCGAGCATTCTCTACTGGATCTTCGGCGCCATTCTCACGTTTGCGCATTGCACGGGCCGCAACTATATAAAGAAGCTCCTGTCAGCGGCTGAAATCGAAATGCCGGAAACCGCCTGGGCCACGCTGCAGAAAGCCTGGATCGGCTTTTTCGGCATCGTGGGCCTCATCAATCTGGCGGTGGCCTACACCTGCTCAACCGAAGCCTGGGTGAACTTCAAGCTCTTCGGGCTCATGGGATTGACATTGATTTTTACAATTGGCATGGGCTTCTGGATCGCGAAGCATTCGCCCTCTCTGCAAAAATAGCCGCCATCGACCGGCCCCGGGGCCGGACAAAGCCAAGGAAAAGAAAAACATGAACTTCAAGACTATTGCCGCCGGCTGCGCCCTGACGCTTGCCGCCGCAGCCAGCATGGCTGCCACCAACACCTTCACCGTGAACGGCCAGACCGTCACGAAGGCCCAGCAGGAGGAGTTGATCCGCGTCTACACCTCGCGCGGCCAGGAACGCACCCCGCAGCTGGAAGACCAGGTGCGCAGCATCCTCACCCGCGACGCCCTGCTGCTGCAGGAGGCGCGCAAGGCCAAGCTCTCCGAGCGCGACGACGTGCGCCGCATGATCGACAACGCCACCAAGAACATTCTGATGAGCACGGTGATCAACGACTGGCTCGAAAAGAATCCGGTGAAGGACTCCGAGGTGAAGGCGCTCTTTAACGAAGAGCAGAAGCGCTGGGGCAAGACCGAAGTCTCCGTGCGCCACATTCTGGTGTCCGACGAAAAGACCGCGAAGTCGCTTCTGGCGCGCGTGCAAAAGGGCGGCGACTTCGACCGCATCGCCCGTGAAAACTCCAAGGACACGGCGCAAAACCGCGCCATGGGCGGCCTGATTGAATGGACCTCGCCCAATATGTTCGACAAGGACTTTGCCGCGGCCTTCAAGGATCTCAAGCCCGGTCAGATCGCCAAAAAGCCCGTGAAGACCCATCTCGGCTGGCACGTTGTCAAGCTCGAGGGCGTGCGTCCAGCCCAGCGCTTTGTCAATTACGACATGGAGGCGCCCGGCCTGCGCCAGCTGCTCACCCAGCAGCGCGTGCAGACCTTTGTCGACGGCTTGATCAAAAAGTCCAAGATCAGCGACAAGAAATAAATCTCCAAAAGGTCCTCCCTTTTTTGCTAAACGGCTGTGGTTTGCGCCCGGCCGTTTTTCGTTTTCTGAAGAACGCAACTTCTTGTGTGCCGGCAGGGCGCCATGCGCAGAAAACACGTCCGTCTAGTTCTTCCAGCCTAGTTCTTGAGCCTCTTCTTTCCTAACCCAGGCGCCCTTTTGGCCTAGTCCGCCGCCCCTGAAGGTGTTTCCAAACTCCCCCAAAAGTCGGAAGGTACTCCCGCAGGATGATGCAGGAATACTTTCGGCGTATAGGCATTCCGGGGACTCCCCTATAGGATCGACACAAAGCCGCAGGGGCGTTTTTGTTTTCGCATCCTTGCGGCAAACGGTTCGGATTCAAAAACTAAACTGAATCGCCCCTTCACCGAAAGGAGATAGCCTATGTTTGAAACGCAATATGAAGCGTTGCGACGCCAGGGCATCAGCCGCAGAAGCTTTCTGCAGTTCTGCTCGCTTACGGCCGCCAGTCTCGGACTCGGCAGCGCCGGCGCACAGGAAATCGCCCAGGCCATGAAGACCAAGCCGCGCACGCCTGTTGTCTGGCTGCACGGTCTGGAGTGCACCTGCTGCACGGAATCCTTCATCCGCAGCTACAACCCCATCGCCGCCAACATGGTGATGGACCTGATCAGCCTTGACTATGACGACACGATCATGGCCGCCGCGGGCCAGCAAGCCGAAAGCGCGCTCGCCGATACGATCGAAAAGTACAAGGGCAACTACATCGTGGCCGTCGAGGGCAACATCCCCCTCGGTGAAAACGGCGTGTTCTGCATTCCCGGCGGCGAGACGTTCTTGAACAAGATCAAGCACGTCTGCGAAAACGCCAAGGCCGTCATCGGCTGGGGCTCGTGCGCCGCCTGGGGCTGCGTGCAGGCCGCCAAGCCCAATCCCACCAAGTCCGTGCCGATCACCGAAGTGATCACCAACAAGCCGGTCGTGCTGGTGCCGGGCTGTCCGCCGATTCCGGAAGTGATGACCGCCGTCATCACCTACATCCTCACCTACGACCGCCTGCCGCCGCTTGACCGCCTCGGCCGTCCGAAGATGTTCTACGGCCAGCGCATTCACGACAAGTGCTACCGCCGCGCACACTTTGACGCCGGCCAGTTTGTCGAGAAGTTCGACGACGAAGGCGCCAAGCTCGGCTACTGCCTCTACAAGGTGGGCTGCAAGGGACCGACCACCTACAACGCCTGCTCGACCGTGGAATGGAACGAAGGCCTCTCCTGGCCCGTCAAGTCCGGCCACGGCTGCATCGGCTGCTCGGAGAACAACTTCTTTGACAAGGGCAGCTTCTACAATCACGAACCCGACATCCTGCCCCCGGGCTGGGGCGGCGTGGAAGCCACGGTCGACAAGGTGGGCATCGCCACCGTTGCCGTCGTCGGCGTCGCCGCAGCGGCTCATGCGGCCATGAGCGCGGTTGCACAGGCCCGCGCCAAGACCAACAAGGACATCGGAGGTAAAGAATGAGCAACAGCCAGAACACCCGCCGCGTTGTCGTTGACCCCGTCACCCGAATCGAGGGTCACCTCCGTGTGCAGGCAGAAATCGACGAAAACGGCGTCATCACCGACGCGATGAGCACCGGCACGATGTGGCGCGGCCTCGAAGTGATTTTGAAGGGCCGTGATCCGCGCGATGCATGGGCCTTCGTGGAACGCATCTGCGGCGTCTGCACGGGCATTCACGCCCTGGCCGCCGTGCGCGCCGTCGAAGACGCCATCGGCATCAAGATCCCGAAGAACGCCAACATCATCCGCAACCTGATGAATGCGACGCTCTACGTGCAGGATCACCTGGTGCACTTCTACCAGCTCTCGGCCCTCGACTGGGTCGACGTGGTGAGCGCCCTGTCGGCCGATCCGCGCGAAACGAGCGAAATCCAGCAGAAGATCAGCCCGCATCATCACCTTGCTACCGCAGGCTACTTCCGCGACGTGCAGGCGCGCTTGAAGAAGTTCGTTGAAAGCGGACAGCTTTCCATCTTCAAGAACGGCTACTGGGGCCATCCCGCCATGAAGCTGCCGCCCGCCGTGAACCTTCTTGCCGTTGCGCACTACCTTGAAGTGCTCGACTTCCACAAGGAAATCATCAAGATCCACACGATCCTCGGCGGCAAGAACCCGCATCCGAACTACCTCGTGGGCGGCGTCGCCTGCCCGATCAACATGCACGACACGGGCGCGGCCGGCGTCATGGTCAACGAAGTCAGCATGAACTACATGCGCGACATCGCCAAGGCCTGCGTTGACATCGTCAACAACGTCTACATCCCGGACGTGAAGGCGATTGCAAGCATGTATCCGGAATGGTTCAAGATCGGCGGCGGCATCAGCTCCAAGAACCTGCTCTGCTACGGCGACTTCCCGGAAATCCCCAACGAGTGGAGCGAAAAGAGCCTGATGATGCCCATGGGCGCCATCATCGACGGCAAGCTCGACGAAGTGCATCCGGTCGATCTGCGCAACCCCGACGAGATTCAGGAATTCGTCGATCACTCCTGGTACAAATACCCGGGCAACAAGAAGGGCCTGCATCCGTGGGACGGCGTCACCGACCACGCCTTCGGCTTTGCCCAGGACTCCGACGGCACGCCGCAGAAGTACAACTGGATTTCCAAGAACGGCAAGTACACGTGGGTGAAGAGCCCGCGCTGGAAGGGCCACATGATGGAAGTCGGACCGCTTGCGCGCGTCGTCATGGGCGTTGTCAAGAACATGCCGCAGTACAAGGAGCCGGCTCTGGCCACCTTGAAGGAACTCAACCTGCCGCTTGAAGCGATGTTCTCGACGCTCGGCCGCCACGCAGCCCGCGCACTCGAAGCCGGCTTCATGGCCCAGATGATGGTGAAGTATGTCGACGACCTGATCGCCAACATCCGCTCCGGCGACGAAGCCGCCGCCAACATGGAGTTTTGGGAACCGAACACCTGGCCCAAGCAGTGCAAGGGCGTCGGCGCCTGCGAAGCGCCCCGCGGCGCACTCGCGCACTTCTGCGTCATCGAAAACGGCAAGCTTGCCAACTGGCAGGCCGTCGTTCCGACCACGTGGAATGCAAGCCCGCGCGATCCGGAAGGCAACCACGGCGCCTTTGAGTCTTCGCTCATCGGCACCAAGCTTGCCAAGCCCGAGGAACCGCTTGAAATCATCCGCACGATCCACTCCTTCGACCCGTGCCTGGCCTGCGCCACGCATGTGCTCGACACCAAGGGCGAGGAGCTCGTGAGCGTCAAGATCCGCTGATGCGGGATTTCTGACGCGACCAGCCTTTGACGCGGGAGCCGGCGGCAGCCGCTCCCGGCAAGGGCCAACCGAATGAAGGTACGTTTATGAAAATCGATCCCGTCACCTATGAAGTTGACGTCTCGGCAGGAACGCACCCGCTGTATGTGTGGGAGGCGCCCGTGCGAATCTGGCACTGGGCGATGGCTGCATGCATGGCGGTGATGATCGTCACCGGCTTTCTCATCGGGGCTCCCCTGGTGGCTAACCTGGGCGACACCTGGGCGACGTACGACTTCGCCAACATCCGTCTGGCGCACTTTGCCGACGGCATGATCTTTACGGTGCTCTTCATCTGGCGCCTGTATTGGGGCATTGTCGGCAACAAGTACTCGCGCATGATCCTGGTGCCGCCGCTCTGGAGCCTGAAGTGGTGGAAGATGCTCTTTGAGCAGGTGAAGTACTACCTCTTCTTCCGCAAGACGTCCCCGGAGTACGCCGGCCACAATCCGCTCGCCCAGTGCGCCATGTTCTTCATGTTCACGCTCGGCAGCTTTGTGATCATCATTACGGGCTTTGCGCTCTATGCACAGGCCTGGGGTGCCGACGCCGGCTGGTACGCCTGGTTTGAATGGGTCTTCGCACTCTTTGGCGACAGCCAGGCCGTGCGTACGACGCATCACGCCTTCATGTACATCTTCATCCTCTTCTCGATTGCTCACATCTACATGAGCTTCCGCGAAGACATCATGGGCGGTGCGACCACCATCAGCTCGATGACGAGCGGCTTGAGAATGTTCAAGCACGGCGACGCCGAGCACTAACCGGAAGGCTTTTCCCCCGCCGCCTGCGGCGGGGTGAAGCCGCAAAGGGCTGCATCCAGCGGGTGCGGCCCGATTTTTTTGCCGCCTACTTCTCATGGGTGAAGCCCTTTCCGACGAACGGGTGAAGACCGGCCGCCCTCTTTCAAGCAAAATAGAACGCAGTGAACGTTTTTCGACGCACTCTGCGCCCTTTTCATAGAACACGATTTATGCAGTCCATTCCCGGTCTTGAACTCTACGAACCCTCCGATCTGCTGGTTTTAGGCGTCGGCAACATCCTTTGGGCCGACGAAGGCTTCGGCGTGCGCGCCGTGGAGGCTTTTCACGCAGCCTATAAGCTGCCGGAAAAGTCAAAGATCGCCGACGGCGGCACGCTCGGCATGTATCTGCTGGAAATCGTGGGCTCGGCCAAAGACCTACTGCTTTTTGACTGCGCCGATCTGCACGAGGAGCCGGGCACCCTGCGGCTTTTGACGGGCGACGAGGTGAAGTACTGGTCCGCGACCAAGATCTCGCCGCACCAGACCGGCATGAATGAGATTCTCGCGCTTGCCGAACTGCAGGGCCACGCCCCCGAGCGCATCGCCGTGGTGGCGGTCCAGCCCAAGGTGCTGCAGGACTACGGCGGCTCCCTCACCCCCGAGTGCGAGGCGGCGCTTGAGAAGGCCGTCGAACTGGGGCTCGGCGTTCTCAAGGACTGGGGCTACGACGTGCAAAAGCGCGCCCCGGGTGAAGCTGTTCCCGCCCTGGGCGACGCGTCGCTCAACAAGCACGACTACGAAGCAAGCCGCCCCTCCGAGGAGGAGGCTCCGCGCGAAGGCGACGTGCGCTTTTTCCCCGATTTCAAGTAAGGAGACCGCCATGTGCATTGCCATTCCCATGCGGGTGCTCGAAGTCCGCAGCGAGACCGACGTCGTGGTGACGCGCCCGGGCCGCACGGAGCTTGCCAACGCCTCCTTTGCCGACAACATGCCCAAGGTGGGCGACCTGGTGCTTGTCTTTCGCGGCACCATCCTGCGCACGGTAAGCGAAGACGAGGCGCTCAAAATCGAATCGGCGCTCACGTGCGTCGAGGAAGCCATGCGCACCGACGAGGCGCAGGGGGCCGACGCCGCCTTTGCCGACATCATTGAAAACACCGGAAAGCTGCCGCCGCACCTGCGAAAGCTCGTGGGACAGAAAACACTCTGATTCCTGCGTTTTGCCTTCCTTCCGGGAGCCGGTCTCTTCAAGGCCGGCTTTCTTCTTTTGAGCCGATAGAATTGCTCCCGACTTTTTGCACGCAATCCGCACCAAACGCCATGCCCGACGCCCTCAGTCCCTTTCTCAGCACCCTTCAAACGCCGCAAACCGCCGCTGCCGGCCGCAGGCTCAAGACGGCCGCCGTCCCCGGCGCCTCGCAGGCGGCATGCATCACGGCGCTCGCAAGGCTTGCCGCGCAGGAAAAGCGCATGGTGGTGCTCGTTTGCGCCAACGCCTTTGATGTGGCGCGCTTAAGCGAAGAAGTCGGTTGGCTTGCCCCTGACCTGAAGGTCTCCTGCCTGCCCGACTGGGAGACGCTGCCCTACGACACGATGAGTCCGCACGCAGACCTCGTGAGCGAACGGCTTGAAACGCTCTACAACCTCACAAGCGACGACCGCTCGGTGCGGCCCGACATTCTGGTTGCGGCCGCAAGCACCGCCGCACAGCGCCTGGCCCCCCGCTCCTACGTCTGCGGCAGCACCTTCTTTTTCCGCACGGGCCAGACGATCAGCACCGCGCGGCTCGAAGCCGACCTTGCAGCCGCAGGCTACGGACGCGTCGAGCAGACGATGGCCCCGGGGGAATTTGCCGTGCGCGGCGGCATCGTGGACATCTTCCCGATGGGCGCTTCCGCGCCGATGCGCCTTGACCTTTTTGACGACGAAATCGACTCGATCCGCATCTTTGATCCGGAAACGCAGCGCAGCGCCGAAACCGTTGACAGCATCCGCGTGCTGCCGGGCCATGAATTTCCCTTTGATGAAGAGGCCCGCACGCGCTTTCGCGCGGCCTGGCGCACGGCCTTTCCGGGCGACCCCAACAAATGCCCGGTTTATCTCGACATGGGCAGCGGCATCGCCTCGGCGGGCATCGAATACTACCTACCGCTTTTCTTTGAAAAGACGGGGTCGCTTGCCGACTACCTGCCGAAAAACGCCCTTTTCGTGACGTTGGGCGAAACGCGGGAGGCCATCGACGCCTTCATGCGGCAGACCGAGGAGCGCTACAAGTTCCTGTCGCTCGACAAGGAGCGGCCGGCGCTGCCCCCGGAAAAGCTCTTTGACAAGGCCGACGCCTTTTTCGACGCCATCGCCCCGTTCGGGCGGGTGTCGCTCAAGGCTCCCGAGGCGGGGCTTGCCGTTTCGATTGCGATCGAGCGCTCGGCAAAGGATCCCGCGGCCAAGCTCAAGGCCTTCATCGACAAGTGCCGCATTGAGAAAAAGCGCGTCTTGATCGTTGCCACCGGCACCGGCCGCATGGCGCGCCTGCAGGAGCTTTTGCGCGAGGGGGTAAACGAACCCGAAGCCGTGGAGGGCTTTGCACAGTTTGCGGGCGGATGCATGCCGCTTGCCGTTGCCGTGGGCCCGCTTTACGGCGGCTTTGAACTCACAGAAAGCGGCATTGTTGTTGTCACCGAAAGCGAGCTCTACAACACCAAGGCGGTGATCCGCCGCCGCGGCCACGGCCGCACGACGAACGTGGAAGCCGTCATCCGCGACATCAGCGAGCTGCGCGACGGCGACCCGGTGGTGCATTCCGCGCACGGCGTGGGCCGCTACCGGGGTCTGGAAACCATGCAGACCGAAGACGGCCCCTCGGAATTCGTGCGCATCGACTACGCCGACGACGCCCGCCTTTTCGTGCCGGTTTCGCAGCTCAACCTCATCAGCCGCTACACGGGCGCCGACAGCGAGCACGCCCCCTTGAACCACCTCGGCCGCGGCGACTGGGAAAAGGCCCGGAAAAAGGCTGCGCAGAAGGTGCGCGACACCGCCGCCGAACTGCTGCATCTCTACGCCCTGCGGCAGGCCCGCCAGGGCTTTGCCTTTGAGACGGGCTCAGCCGACTACGAGGCGTTCTGCGAAGGCTTTGCCTTTGAGGAGACGCCCGATCAGGCCGCCGCCATTGCGGCCGTGATCGAGGACATGCACTCGGGCCGCCCCATGGACCGGCTTGTCTGCGGCGATGTGGGCTTTGGCAAAACCGAGGTGGCGCTGCGCGCGGCCTTCATCGCCGTGATGAACGGCAAGCAGGTGGCCGTGCTCTGCCCCACGACGCTTCTGGCCGAACAGCACGCGCAGACCTTCCGCGACCGCTTTGCGGCCTGGCCAGTGAAGGTGGCCGAACTCTCGCGCTTTCGCACCTCGGCGCAAACGGCCAAAACCATTGAAGGACTGGCCGAAGGCACGGTCGACATCGTGATCGGCACCCACAAGCTTTTAAGCGACGCGGTGAAATTCAAGCGCTTGGGGCTCGTCGTGATCGACGAAGAACACCGCTTCGGCGTGCGGCAGAAGGAAAAGCTCAAGAGCCTGAGAGCCGAAGTCGACGTGCTCACTCTCACCGCCACGCCGATTCCGCGTACGCTCGCAATGAGCCTTGAGGGCATCCGCGACTTCTCGGTGATCGCCACGGCCCCGCAAAAGCGCCTGGCGATCAAAACGTTCGTGCGCCGGGAGTCCAAAGCGCTCATCCGCGAAGCCGTCATCCGCGAATTAAAGCGCGGCGGGCAGGTCTACTTCCTGCACAACGACGTCGATACAATCGGCGCGCGCGCCCAAATGCTCGCCGAACTCATTCCGGAGGCGCGCATTGCGATCGCCCACGGCCAGATGAACGAGCGCGAGCTCGAGCATGTGATGCGCGACTTCTACCGGCGCGAAACAAACCTGCTCGTCTGCACCACGATCATTGAAACAGGCATCGACGTACCGGTCGCCAACACAATCATCATGCACCGCGCAGACCGCTTCGGCCTGGCGCAGCTGCACCAGCTGCGCGGCCGCGTCGGGCGCAGCCACCACCAGGCTTATGCGTACCTGCTCATCCCCGACGAGGGATCGATCACGAAAAACGCCGAGCGCAGGCTTGAAGCCATTCAAAACCTCGAGGAGCTCGGCAGCGGCTTTTACCTTTCGATGCACGACCTCGAAATCCGCGGCGCGGGCGAAGTGCTCGGCGACGAGCAGTCGGGCGAGATGACGCAGGTGGGCTTTGAGCTTTACACGCAGATGCTGCAGCGCGCGGTCGAATCCATGCGCCGCGGCGAGGAGCCCGAGCTGGAGTCGCCCTTTGAGACGCTCACCGAGATCAACCTTCATCTGCCGGCGCTGCTGCCCGAGGACTATGTGCCGGACATCGGAACGCGCCTGTCGCTATACAAGCACCTTGCGGCCGCCCGTACGCTCGAAGAGCTCGGCGACTGCGCCGACGACCTCGCCGACCGGTTCGGCGCGCCGGGCCCCGCGGCCAAGACACTGCTTGCCGTGCACCGACTGCGCATTGAGTGCGCCGCGCTCGGCATCCGCAAGATCGACGCGGCCGACGAGGCCGTCGTCTTCTCCTTTGCCGCGAAGACCCACTTTGACCCGTCGGTGGTGATCGGCCTGCTGCAGACCCGCCGCGACCTGCGCATCCTGCCCGGCGCCTCGCCCCGTCTGCGGCTTGCGGCGCATTCGGAGACGGCCGAGGCGCGGCTGCAAAACGTGCGCTCGATCATCAAAGTGCTTTTGGAGTCGCTGCCCGCCGACAAAAGGCCTTGAACCGCGCAAACGCCGGCGGACCGCACCGGCGGGAACGCTTGAAATCCCTAACAAGGACGCCCGCCGGCCTGAGGTAAAATCCACCGGTCATTAACCCGATCACGCCAATGCCAGCCGCCCGTTTGATTCCCCCGCAGTCCTTTGTTTTCACGGTCATCTGTCCGAAAAACGAAGAAATCGCCGTCGAATTTTTCGCCGTGCCGCGCTTTGCCGCCGAACACATCGGCGAGATCCGCATCGACTGGGGCGACGGGCAGACGACGACGCCCGACGTGATCATGTCCGCCGAAAACGTGGCCGACATGCTCTCGGGCGACGATGTGACCGCAAGCCGCGAGTGCACGCACCGCTACAGCGAAGACGGCAAGCGCACGGTGACGATCACCACGCCCTCGGGCTTTCTGCCCTTAAAGCGCCTGCCCGTGCAGACGGTTGCGGTCTCCTCGGCGCTTCCCACCCTCACGGTGGGCGAAACCGATCCCGAGGGGCGGCCGGAGGCAACCGACACGCTGCCGCCGCTTTTTGCGCCGGACCCGAAAACGGGCGAAATAGCGCTCAATTACCTGTGCGCGGACTTTCTTACCAACAACCCCGGGCTCGCGTTTTTTGACGAAGCCTTTGCAGGCATCGCCCTAGAAAACATCCCCGCCTCGCTTTTTGCGCCCTGCAAAACCCTCAAAAGCCTCGTTCGCACGTTTGCGGGCAGCCGCATCACCGCGATTCCCTTCGGGCTGCTGCGCCACGCGCAGACCCTGTCGCTTTGCGAGGAAACCTTTGCGGGCTGCACGCATCTAGAGTCGGTTGAAAACCCCTTTGGCGACAAGAAGAACCTGCCGGTGTGCATGGAGGGGTTTCTCGCGGACGCAGACCCCCGCTTTTTTGCCTGGTGCGACAAGGGAAGGCGTGAAGAAGCCGGTTGGATCCGGCCGCTTGCCGTCATCACCGACCCGAGCTTTGAATTCGAGTGGCACGCCGTTTCCACGCAGCCCGAGACGGTCGTCGCGTTCTACCCGATCGACCTGGAATTAAAGGGCGACCTGCTGATCGAATGGGGCGACGGCAGCACCGAGCGCGTCGACTGGAACAAGACCGATGTCCTCGTGCACGCCTGGGCCGCGCCCGGGCTCTACCGCGTGCGGCTGCACTACACGGCCCGCGAAGAAGTGCGGCCGTTCCAACTGGGCATGCATCTCACCTCCATCCGCACGCCGCTGCCCATCTTTCATCCGCGCACCGTGGAGAGCCTGGGCGACTTCTGCGGCTGGGCCGCGGACCGCCGTGAGCTTGCGGCGCTGCCCGAAAAGCTTTTTGCCGCTAACCCCGACATCCTCAATCTCGAGCAGGCCTTTGCGGGCTGCGTGAAGCTGCACGCCGTGCCGGACAATCTGCTCGAAGGGTTGGAGCGGCTGCAGTGCGCCGACGGCATGTTTGCGTTTTGCAAGAGCCTTGCGGCGCTGCCCGCAAGCTACCGCAGCTGCCCGCACGACGCGCGGCTTGATCATTTCGCCGCCGTACCCGCCATCCACGAAGACGCTGCAGGAGGCGCCGCATGACCAAATTTGTCGCTGAAGTCACGATCGGAAAGCGCGACCGCCTGGTCACCCTGCGCATTCCCGCCGGCAGCCGCATCTCCCCCGCCCTCGCACAGGTCGAAGTCTCCTTTGACGGCGAGCGCTCGCGGCACAGGCGGGAGCCCATGACCAGCACGGTGCTCGAGTACCATGCCGCGCCCGGCACGCACCGGCTCGAAATCGACTTCGGCGGGCCGATGCCCGCGGCAACGCTCATCCTTCCCGAGCAGACGAGCGCCGTGATCTCCCCGATTCCGGCGCTGCACGACGATGCGACCGGCATGCTGAGCACCACGGGCCTCATCTGGAACCCCTCGCAGCCCCCGCGGCAGTTAAGCGGCCTCGTCTCGTCGCTTTTTGCGCACAACACGCACCTCGTGTCGCTTGCGGGCACCTTTGCGGGACTGCCTGAACTGATGGAAGTGCCCGAGTCGCTCTTTTTCCCGCTCATCTACGCGCGCACCTTCACGGGCGTGTTCGCCTTGAGCGGTCTGGATCATGTGAGCCGCCAGCTTTTTACGGCCAACCAGCTTACCGAGGACTTCTCGGAAGCCTTCATGGGCTGCAGGAACCTGCACGCCGTGCCGGGCGAACTTTTCAGCAC
This sequence comes from uncultured Duodenibacillus sp., assembly GCA_944390145.1. Taxonomy (GTDB): domain Bacteria; phylum Pseudomonadota; class Gammaproteobacteria; order Burkholderiales; family Burkholderiaceae_F; genus Duodenibacillus. The sequence continues at coordinate 7,522 of CALXOY010000001.1, read as the reverse complement.
CAACACGCACGCGCGCATTTTCGACAGAACGTTTGCGGCGACGGCGCTCACAGACATCCCCGCGCAGCTTTTTGCGGGCACCGCGCAGCGCGGCTCCTTTGTGGAAACCTTTGCGCGGACCCCGGTGCGGCACGTTCCCGCCGGCTTGATGCGCGGCCTTGCCCCGGCCAATGTCGACGGGATGTTCGAGCCCGCGCAGACGATGCCGCACGACCCCTTGAACATCAAGGCCGGCCCCGTCTTTGCGCAGGACTTCTTCGAAGACACCCTGTGCGCGGCGGGAGTTCCCACCAAGCGCGCACGCCTTTGATTCTCATTTCAGGCGGCTGCCGGCGGCCCCGCGCGGCGTAGAATCAACCTTACGTTTGATTCTCAGGATCCCGCCGCGGGTCTTTGTCATCATGAATATTTTTGCCGTCCTTGCGATTGCGATGCTGCTCATCATTGTGGCGCTTCGCAAGAAAATCCCCATCGGCCCTGCGATTCTGGCGGGCGGCCTGCTCATCTGGGCGCTAGTAAAGCCCGAGCCCGGGCTTTTCGTCACCGCCGCCAAACAGATGCTCACCATGGAGCGGACGTACGATCTGCTCTTTGCGCTCTACTTTGTGGTGTGTCTGGAAATCGAGCTGCGCAAAAGCGGCTGCTTGAAGGGCATGGTGCAGTACCTCAACCACCTGATTCATTCGACCAAGGTCACCATGTCGGTGATGCCCGCCTTTCTGGGGCTGCTGCCCTCGGTGGGCGGCGCGCGCTTTTCGGCGCCCATCGTCGACAACGCCTCCAAGGGCATGACGATCACGGCCGAGCAGAAGTCGATGATCAACTTCTGGTTCCGGCACATCTTTGAATTCTCCAGCCCCATCATTCCGGGCATGATTCTCGCCTGCTCGATCGTTGGCGTCGGCGTGGGCGACGTGATCGTGCACCTTTTCTGGGTGACCGTGCTGATGTTTGCCATCGGCTGGCTCATGTTCGTGCGCCCGATGAAGTTCGTCGACATCCGTGCGCAGCAGACCGTTGACGACCCCGACTTTGACCTCAAGCGCTGCCGCGCCGACTTCTGGCTCTCGATCCTGCCGGTTGCCGTCGTGTTCCTGCTGATGGTGCTCGGGCACGTCGGCGCCGCGCTTTCGATGGGCGTCGTGGCCGTGGCGATGGTGCCGCTTCTGATGTTTGTCAACCGCGGCGTGCCCGTGAAGGACATCTTCATCGGCGCGATCGAATGGAAGCTTTTGCGCGACGTCTCCTGCATTCTGTTTTTCATCCAGCTGCTCGATCAGACCGGGGTTCTCGCGCAGGTGGTCGAAAGCTTCCGCACGGCGCCGCTCCCCACCCCCGTCATCATCGCGGGCCTGAGCTTTTTGATCGGCGTGCTCACCGGCATGTCGCAGGGGCACGTCGCCATCGTGATGCCGATCGTGGCGCTGCTCGCCCCCGCGGGCTCGCTTGACCTCGTGGGCGTGGCGCTCGTCTTCGGCGTGGGCGGTCAGATGGTGACCCCCACGCACGTGTGCCTGATCGTGACGCTTGACTACTTCAAGGCCGACTTCTTCAAGACCCTGATTCCGGTGATCGCCGCCGAAGCGCTGCTGCTGGCGGTGTTTTCGGTCTACTCGTGGCTCACCTGGGCGGGATAAGCCGCGAGCCTTCCGTCATGCGTGCGCCCGGAATCTGCAGGGATCCGGGCGCTTTTCTTTGCATGTCAATACGGAGTCCTCCCATCCTGCGCCCCTGACCCGAAACTGTAAACTACGCAACCGTCTGGGCCGGCGCCGTGCAAGCCTCCCGCCCCGGACCGCTCAACAACAAAATCAACCCCTTCGGGAAGACAACCACCGCTTCGGAATCCAACCCATGTTAGAACTCATCGGTCTTTACCCCGCCTGGATCGAACCGGGCAAGGGTGCGGGGTGGATGATCGGCGTCATCGCCACGATTCACGTGCTGTTTTCGCACGCCTCGGTCGGCGCCGCACTGGTCTTTGCCTGGCTGGCACGCCGGGCCGTGACCGCCGGTCAACCCCAGCACATCGACTTCATCCGCCGCTACGGCGCCTTTTTGCTGATCTTCAGCTACGTTCTGGGCTCGGTCACGGGCCCCGGCATCTGGCTTGCGGCCACCGCGGCAAGCCCGCGCGGCATCTCCACGCTCATTCACAACTTCGTCTGGCTGTGGGCGACCGAGTGGGTTTTCTTCCTGATTGAAGTCGCCGGCGTCTATCTGCTCGTGTACCTCGCAGGACGCGTGCCGGTGAAGACCTACCTGCGCTTTTCGACGATCTTTGCCCTCGCAAGCGTCAGCACGCTGCTGATCATCGTGGGCATCCTCTCCTTCATGCTGTGGCCGGCTTCGCCCGAGTGGATGAAAACGGGCGGCGTTCTCACGTCGTTTTTCGGCGAGACGATGTTTGCGCAGCTCTTCATGCGCCTCTTCTTCATGCTGACGATCGCAGCCGTCGTGGGCGGCTTTGCCGCAGCCAAGACGCAGGATCCCGTGGAAAAGGCCTACATCGTGCGCACGCTCTCGGGCATCGGCATCTTCGGCTCGGTGATGGGCACGGCCTGCCTGCTGTGGTTCACCAACTCCTTCACCCCGAACGCGGTTGACATGATGCAGACGCGCCTGCCGTCGGTCTTCCCGTATCTGATGGCCGCCTCCGTGATCGTCACGCTGCTCTACTTCCTTGCCACGGCCTGGAAGCCCGGCATCATCTCCACCGTCACGGCCGCCGTCGCCGCGCTTGTGATCCTCATTCTCGGCCTTGCCCCGGGCGAGACCGCACGCGAAATGGTGCGCAAGCCCTGGATTGCGGGCGAGTACATGTACGCCAACCAGATCATCGGCAGGGATGTGCCCGCAGCCGGCATCAAGAGCGAACTGCCGCTGCTTGAGAAAAAAGGCGTTCTGCAGACGCACCCCTTCGTGCCGCAGAACCTGCGCAATCCGCAAAACCGCTGGGAGCGGCTTGAAGCCGGGCGCGTGGTGGCCATGACGCTGTGCGCGGGCTGCCATTCGCTCACTGCTAGCGGCCTGCGCCCGATGAAAAAGTACTTCCCGGCGGACGTCAAGCCCGAAGACGTGAAGGCGTGGCTTGCCGCCGGTCTGCACCGCGGCCACATCGCCTACATGCCGGCCGTGCCGCTGCCCGAGCTTGACCGCAGCGTGCTCGCCGAGTTCCTCTCCGAGTCGCTCAAGGTTCAGGCCGCCGATCCGTCCCTTGCCGCCGACTATGTCGTCAAGGGCTTCCCGAAGTCTGAATATGGAGTCGCCAAATGAATGAAACATTGATGCAAACCGGCTCCGCCCTGATGACGGCCGCCCTTGCCGATCCGGCGGGCGCCCCCTCGCATCCGGCCATCTTCCTCGTGCTCGGCGTCGTCACCTTTGCGCTGCACATCGCCGCCGTCGCCATTCTTCTGGGCAGCACCGGCCTTGCGCTTTACGCCAAGATCCGCACGGGCGACAACTGGCTGCGGCTGGGCAGCACCATGGCCTTCACCGCCAAGGCCGCTGCGGGCGCGGCGATCGTGCTCGGCGTGGCGCCGCTCCTTTTTGTGCAGGTGATCTTTGATCCCTTCTGGTACGCCTCAAGCATGATCTCGGCCGTCTGGACGCTCATCTTCCTTGCGCTTCTCATGGCGGGCTACCTCATGCTCTACCGCGTCCACGCCATGGAGCATCCGGTCGAAGGCTATTCCACCCGTCCGCAGGTTCCCTGGCTTGCCGCAGCGCTTTTGCTCTTTATCGCCTGCGGCGCGCTCATGCATGTGATCTCCAACCAGGCGCTTTTCCCAGGCAACTGGCTTGACTGGTATGCGCCGGGCGGCCAGATCAATGCCTCGGGCTGGTCGCTCAACTACATGCATGTCGCAAGACTCCTCTTTTTCCTTGCGCTGGCGCTGCCTGTCACGGCGGGCTGGATCTACGGCATGCGCCGCTGGATCCTTTCGAAAGCCGCAGCGCGCCCCGAGGACGGCCCCTACTCGGACTTCCTCGAGACGGTGGCTTTCCGCATGGCGCAGGCGGGCGGCATCCTGCTGCTTGTTTTCGGACTCGTGTGGATGCTCACGCTGCCGGCGGAACAAAAATGGTTCGTGCGTTCGGTCTGGCCCTACATCGGACTTCGTTCGGTCCTCTACTTTCTGGCCATGCCCTACATCCAGAAAAAGCGCCGCCTGTGCATCACCTGCAACTACATGGGCTTTGTGATGGCGGTGGTAATGACCGTGGTGCTCGCCGCCCTGCGCGAAGCGCTTCGCGTCGGGACGCTCTTTGAAGCAAGCGGCTGGAACCCGATGGCGCTTGCCGTGAACTGGGACATTCCGACGCTGGCGATCTTCTTTGTCACGTTCCTCGTGGTGGGCGGCACGTCGCTTGCCTACATCCTCGGCATGGCCTGGAAGGCGGGACTGGGATTCACGGGCAGGCCGGGCGAAGTCTGGACGCCTCCGGCCGGTCTCGAAAAGCTCGGGACGATCGCCGTGACGCTGCTCGTCGTCTGGGTGATCGGCTACTTTGCCGTCGGCATCGCCCTGCTTTTCTGATCTCCACCACCGCAACGACGCAAAGGACACAAGCTATGAAGAAAACACTCATCGGCCTTGCCGCCCTTGCGGCGGCCTGGGCCGTTCAAGCCGCGGAAACGGCCGCCCAGCCGGCCCCTGCGGCGGCCGCACCGACCGCGATGACGCCCGCGCAATTTGACGAAGCGATGGGCCGCCTGCCCAAGCCCGATCTGGCCAAGGGGCGCGATGCGCACGCCAAGCGCATGTGCGGCGGCTGCCACGGCGCAGAAGGCCTTTCTTCGGGCAACCCGGCCTGGCCGGACATTGCCGGGCAGCCGGCCGCCGTCACCGTGAAGGCCCTTCTTGACTACAAGGAGGGCCGGCGCAAGGGCGCCATGCCCGCGCAGATGATGTCGGGCGCAGCAGCTCCGCTTACCATGGAGGACATTTCCAACCTCGCCGCCTTTTACGCCACGCTGCCCGGGCGCAATGCCAAGCCCTACGGCTCCTACAAAATCAGCAGCATGCCGCAGCTTGTGAAAAAGGGCGACCCCGCTCGGCTCATCACCCCGTGCGCGGCCTGCCACGGCGTCACGGCGCGCGGCAACCCCAACGGCGAGGTGCCGGTGCTGCACGGCCAGCAGAACCAGGCCCTGGCGGCTGCCCTGAAGGACTACCGCAGCGGCGCACGCTCCTCGGACATCCTGGGCGAGATGCGGGTCTTTGCCAAGCCGCTCACCGACAAGGAGATTGAAGAGCTCTCAGGCTGGTACGCCGAACAGCCCGGCCGTGAAGGCCGGCCGGCTGCAAAGAAATAAGCCTGCGCCGGGCTCCTGGCAAAGCGCTCGCGGTTTGCCGCCGCGGGCGCTTTTTTGACGGCCGCCGTTTTGTGCGGTGCCTTAAGCCGTCATCACGGCGTCAAAAAGCTGCCACTCAAGCCAGCAGCCCGCGAGAAAGACCGCGGTCATGCGGCTGCGTCCCGAATCGTCGGTGCGCCCTGCCAGACGGTCGGCAAGCGCCGCGGCCTTGGCAGCCGACGCAGCCGCCGCCTCCGACCCCATGCCTTCGACCCAGCTGCGCATCGGATTGCCCTCGATCCGTGCCCCCGGACGCAGCGCGCGGCCGAAAACGTCCCAAACGTAAAAGCACGGCAAAAGCGAGGCCATCGCCACGCCTGCGTCCTCGTCGCGGACGTTTTTGCTCTCAAAGTCCTCGTAGGCCAGCAGCGCGGAAGTGGCGGGGATTCTTTCCGGCTGTACCTGCTTCCCCAGCAGCGCACCGGCATAGTCGATCGTCCAGGTGCGCAGGCTGCGCGTTTCCTCGGCCCAGACAAGAAGACTTGCGGCCTCCTCATCAAAGCCCTGCAGGCGCTTGACGCGGTCAGCCATCGCCTGCAGGCAGAGCGCATAGTTCTGCAGGTAGCCGATGTTTTGCAGCAGGTAGCGCACGAAGACCGGTTTTCTCAGCGTTCCATCAAAGGCTGCGGTGAGAAACGGGTGCACGGCAAGCGCATCGGTGCAGGGTTTGGCAAGCGCAAAGGCCGTGCCGCTCCAGCGCGCCGAATCAGCGGCGTGCACTGCGCCGCCCCCGAACACAAGTCCTGCGCCGGCAGCTGCGGCCGACTTCATCAATGTACGGCGATTGATCATTGTTTTTCTCCCGTCGGAATCAGAACATGTGCGTGAGGCCCAGATGCGCCGACGTCCGGTTCGTGAGGTTGTCGGGACCGTTTAAAAGCCCCTCGCCCTTGGCCCAGGAGACCACGCCGTAGAGCATGGTGCGGCCGCTTAAGTAATAGTGGCAGCCAAAGGCCGCTGCATAGCGCTTGAAGTCCTTTCCATCGCCATCGACCGCACCCTTGTTTTCACCGTCCTGGTACTGCACCTGTCCGATCCAGTTGGCCGCGCCCACAGTGTGCTTTACGCCCAGATAGCCGGAGATGGAATCGAGTGCCCGGCCGCTTGCGTCAAAGACAAGCAGCGCGTCGTCGTCCCAGCTCGCATCGTTGAAGCGCCGGTAGTTGCGAAAGTAGTTGGCGCCCGCATAAAGCGTCGTGGCGCCTGCGCCCGGCGTCCAGGACGCGGCGAGCTTGAAGCTCCAGGCGTCGTCCCAGTCCTTTGTGTCGGCATCCTTGCCGTAGAACTCGGCTTCGGCGGCGGCAAGCACCTTGAGCTGCTCCGTGTCCCAGCGCAGGGCGGCGTTCACAAAGCGGCTGTTGTCCGCCCAGCGGGTTTCCTCCTCGTTTTGATCGTTTGTAAGCGACGCCTGGACGCCCGCCTGGGCGCCATAGAAAACCGGCGTCACGTAATAGATCGTGTTGCTGTGCATGTTCCAGAGGTTCACCTGCGTGGCCTGAATGCCGGCGTCGATGTAGCCCGTCTCAAACGGATCCAGGTCCCAGTACCAGGAAAGCGAACTCATGCCCGAGGAAAAGGCGCCGACGCGGCCAAAGCCGAGAGTGCCCCAGCTTCCCTCCAGATAAACCTGCGACTCGCGGTTGAAAAGCACATCCTGCTCGGCCTGCGCGCCGGTGTCGCTGGCTAGGCCCGCCTCCAGCACAAAGCCCGCCTTGAGATCGCCGCCAAGCGCTTCAACGCCCTTGATGCCAAAGCGCGAGCCCGCATAGTTGCCCGAGGTCATGGCTAGCGAATTGTCCCCGCCCTTGACGTGCGTGTAGGTGAAGCCCGTATCGACCACGCCGTAGAGCGTCACCTCCGAAGCGCAGGCGGCGCCTGCGAGAAATGCTGCAGCCGCGGCGGCCGCGATGCGTTTTTTCATGCGTTCTCCTCAAAAAAGCAAAAAAAGCGCTCGAGTGTAGCACTGCCAAAGGACGGTTTTCGGACCGTATGCGGCCTCTTGAAAAGCGTTCGCAAGCCGTCTGGTTGTGATGCCGCAGGGCGCGGAAAAATTTCAAATCCGAAAGGCACGGGACGCCAGTTTGCCGGCGCTAGACTTGGATTTGTGATGGCATTTCAAGACCGCTGAGAAAAGCGGCGGCAATGCCCGTCACGCGTTTT